>JBMTXX010000111.1:0-11962 GCA_049453935.1 Rubrivivax sp. | reverse complement strand
GGGTTCAATGCCGGGTGGGTGGCGGGTCGACGTCCGGGTCTTCGGTCGGGGCTTGCGCCGCGACGCGGTAGCCCTCTGTGGCCCAGGCGCCGAGGTCGACGTTGCGGCAACGCTCGCTGCAGAACGGGCGCCAGGGGTTGTCCGGCGCGTAGCGGGCAGGGCCGCTGCAGGCCGGGCAGCGGACGGTCCTGGCAGGCGCCGGTGGGTGTGTGTTTGCCATGCCTCAGGCGCACAAGGTCAGATCGAAATCGGCGTCTTCGGCCACGGGCTTCAGCCGGCCGTCGGTATCGAAGCGCAGCAGCCGCACCGACACCAGCGAACGTTGACCGCTGATTTCCGGCACCAGCCCCAGATCGGCGTCGATGTGCAGACGCAGCAGGTGCCAGGTGCGTGTATCGGGCAGCTTCTGCTGGAACTGCCCGGCGGTGGCGCGCACGCGCTGGGACATGCCGCTGTCGCGCAGCAGGCCCAGTTGCAGCGCCAGCGCCTGCGCCAGCGGGGCCAGCGGTTCGATCCACGACACCAGGTCGGCCCGCCGCTGCGCGCCTGCCAGGTGTTGCCAGGCGTGGTAGCCCGGCAGGTCGAAGCAGCAGGTGCCCCCGGCAATGCCGATGCGGTTGCGTACCGACGAGAGCACGTCGTGTCCCGGTGTGGCCCCGGACCGCACGGCGCCAGCGGCCTGGAGTCCACCCACGGCAGCGTCGATGCGTGCGATCAGGGCGTCGAGCGAGGCCTCCGAGATCTCGGGGTGCCCGCGGTAGCCCTGGTACTGGGCCTTGTGCCGCTCGAGTTCCTTGAGCAGTTCGGTCTTCAGGTCGGCGCGTGAAGCCAGATCCTGCACTTCGAACAGGGTCTGCAGCGCGAAATGGTGGTCCAGCGCCTCGTCACGTTCGATCAGCCTCGCCAGCCGGTCGAGCAGGTGCTCGAGCCGCAGCATCGTGCGCACCCCTTCGCTGAACGGGTGCTCGTAGAGGATGCGCGGGTGTGGGGCGGCCTGTTTCATCGATTCGGACGATTGTTTCACAGGGATTGCACGGCGCCCGGCGGCCCCGCGCCGTCGCCTTGCTCGGCCAAGGCCTCCTCATGCCAGCGCCGCCAGACCCGGCCGACCTCCGCCCGAAGCGCGGGCAGGTCCAGCCCGTCGTTGAGGATGATGGCGTCCGCCACCGCGCTGCGCTGCGTGCGCGTGGCCTGCTGCGCGATGATGCGCAGGACGGTCTCGGCGGTCCAGCCGTTGCGCGCCATCACGCGCTCGACCTGGGTCTGCTCTCGGCAGTCGACGACCAGCACCCGGTCCACGCGCGACCGCCAGCGGCCCGACTCCACCAGCAGTGGCACGTCGAAGACGACCGTGGCCGGGGCTGCCGCGAGCGCGCGCTGACGTGCCGTCTCGCCGATCATCGGGTGCAGGATAGCTTCCAGACGGCCCTTGGCCTCGGGGTCGCTGAACACGCGCTCGCGCATCCAGTCGCGGTTCAGGGCGCCGTCTGCTCCCACGGCCTGCGGCCCGAAGGCCTCGCGCAGTGCGGGGATCGCGGCGCCGCCCGGGGCGGTGAGCTCGCGTGCGATGGCGTCGGTGTCGACCAGTACCGCGCCGAGGTCCACCAGCATGCGCGCCACCGTGCTCTTGCCGCTGCCGATGCCACCCGTCAGGCCGATCTTCAGGCCGATCTTCAATTCCTGAGCCGCGCCCTGGTCCTCGCCACGCCCGGGGTGGGCCTGCGGCGACCCGTCTGCGGCGGGCTCCTCCTGCGGGTCTTGTTCCATCGCCACCTCACATGCCCGAAACACCCAGCCACGCCAGCATCGGCGCCTGGCCCACCAGCAGCACGGCGATGCCTGCGCCGGCCAGGAAGGGGCCGAAGGGCACGTAACGCCCTTCGCGCAGCGTGCCGCGCCGCTGCATCGCCAGACCGACCACCGCGCCGCTGACCGAGGCCAGCAACAGCACCGGCAGCAAGGCCTGCCAGCCCAGCCAGGCGCCGAGTGCGGCCAGCAGCTTGAAATCCCCTGCGCCCATCCCCGCCTTGCCGGTCAGGCGCTCGAACAGCGTGGCCACGACCCACAGCACGCCATAGCCGGCGATGGCGCCGATCACCGCGTCGTGCAGCGACACCCCCCATCCCAGGGCCGCCGCGCCCAGGCCTGCCCACAGCAAGGGCAGCGTCAGGCTGTCGGGCAGCAGCAAGGTGTCCCAATCGATCGCGGCCAGCGCCACCAGCGTGGCTGCGACCGCGCTGGCGGCCAGCAACGGCCACTGCGGCCCGTGGCGCCAGGCTAGCGCGGCGAACAGCGCGGCGGTCAGCGCTTCGACCAGCGGGTAGCGCGGCGAGATCGGCGTGCCGCAGGCGCGGCAACGCCCGTGCAGCCGCAGCCACGACCACAGCGGGATGTTGTCGTGCCAGGCCAGCCGGTGGCCGCAGGCGGGGCAGTGCGACCGTGGCTGCGCCAGGTCCAGCCGGGCCAGTGACGCGTCGGCGGCGGCCAGGTGGCGGGCGGCGTCCTGCAGCAGCGCCGGGGGCGCGCTGCCGAACAGGTCACGGTGGCCTTCCTCGTCGCCGAGCTGCGCGGCGGTGTCGGCCCACCACTGGCGCAGCATGATCCGCGGCAGGCGGTGGATCACCACGTTCAGGAAGCTGCCGACCACCAGGCCCAGCAGCGCCAGCAGGGCCGGCGACAGCAGCCACTCGCGATAGGCGTCGGTCATCGTGGCGTTCCGCAGCCGCCAGCGTCTGGTTGCACAGGGGCCGCCGGCAGGCGTGGCGCGCCCGGGCGGTGGCTGACGATGCTCACACCACCGACCCCAGTTCGAAGATCGGCAGGTACATCGACACCACCGTGCCGCCGATCAGCGTGCCGAGGAAGACGATGATGAAGGGCTCCATCAGACTCGACAGTCCCTTGACCATCTCGTCGACCTCGTCCTCGTAGATCTCGGCGGCCTTGGCCAGCATGTGTTCGAGCGAGCCCGACTCCTCGCCGATGCCCGACATCTGAAGCACCATCGGCGGGAACACCCCGGTGCCGCGCATCGCGCTGGTCAGTGAGGTCCCGGTGGAGACCTCGCGCTGGATGGCTTCGGTGGCGCGGCCGTAGACGGCGTTGCCTGCGGCGCCGCCCACGGAGTGCAGGGCTTCCACCAGTGGCACACCGGCGCCTGTCATGGTGGCCAGGGTCCGCGTCCAGCGCGCCACCACCGCCTTGCGCACCAGATCACCGAAGACCGGCACGCGCAGCAGCGCAGCGTCGCCGGCCGCCCGCAGCGCGGGCGAGCGCCGCCAGGCCTGCAACAAGCCGACCGTGCCGACCGCGACGAGCACGAGCAACGGCACCCACCAGTCGACGACCGCATCCGACATCGCGATCACCGCCCGGGTCGGCGCGGGGAGCTCGGCGCCGAAGGACTTGAACACGTCCTTGAAGGACGGGATGACGAAGACCATGATCACCGCCATCACCGCAAAGGCAACGATCATCACCGCGGTCGGGTACATCAGCGCCGAGCGTATCTTGGCGCGCAGCGCCATCGTCTTCTGCTGGTAGACGGCCATGCGCTCCAGCAGCGGCTCGAGGATGCCGCCGGCCTCGCCGGCCTCGACCAGGTTGCAGTAGAGCTCGTCGAACTGCCGCGGGTGCCGGCGGAAGGCCGCCGACAGGCTGGAGCCCGACTCCACGTCGGCGCGGATCTCGCCGAGCATGCGCGCCATGCCGGCGTGGCGTGTGCCGCGCGCGACGATGTCGAAGGCCTGCAACAGCGGCACGCCGGCACTCATCATCGCCGCGAGCTGCCTCGTGAACACGGCGATGTCCTTCTGCGAGATCCGTCCGCTGCCGAGGTTGCGGCGCTTGCGCAGCCGCGTCACGCGCACCCCCTGACGACGCAGCGCGGCCTGCGCCATGGCCTCGCCGGCCGCGCGCAATTCGCCGCGCAGCACCTTGCCCGACCTGTCGCGGCCTTCCCATTCGAAAAGCGCTTCGTCGGGCGCGCGCGGCCCGGCGCGCGGGCCGGGGGGCCTGGGTCGGGCGCTGGCGCCTGCCGCCTTCATTCGTTGGTGACCGTGATGACTTCCTCGAGCGAGGTGACGCCGGAGCGCACCTTGACGAGGCCGGACGGGCGCAGGTCGCGCACGCCCTCGCGGCGCGCCTGCGCGGCGATGTCCAGGGCCGAGCCCTGGGCCAGGATGATGCGCTGGATCTGCTCGCTGATGGGCATGACCTGGTACAGCCCGACGCGGCCGCGGTAGCCGTCGGTGCAGGCCGCACACCCCACGGCCCGGTAGGGGCGCCAGGTTCCGTCGAGGTCGTCGTCGGTGTAGCCCGCGCGCTTGAGCGCATCGGCTGGATACTCGGCCGGTGCTTTGCAGTTCTCGCACAGGCGCCGTGCCAGACGCTGCGCGGTGATCAACAGCACGCTGGCGGCGATGTTGAACGGCGCCACCCCCATGTTCAGCAGCCGGGTCAGCGACGACGGCGCGTCGTTGGTGTGCAGCGTCGACATCACCAGGTGGCCCGTCTGCGCTGCCTTGATGGCGATGTCGGCGGTTTCCAGGTCGCGGATCTCGCCGACCATGAGGATGTCAGGGTCCTGCCGCAGGAAGGCCCGCAGCGCGGCCGAGAAGGTGAGCCCGGCCTTTTCGTTGACATTGACCTGGTTGACCCCAGGCAGGTTGATCTCACACGGGTCCTCGACGGTGGCGATGTTCACGCCCGGCTGGTTCAGCAGATTCAGGCAGGTGTAGAGCGACACCGTCTTGCCCGAGCCCGTGGGGCCGGTGACGAGGATCATGCCGTAGGGCCGCTCGATGGCGCGCATCAGCCGGTCCTTCTCGATGGGCTCGTAGCCCAGTGCGTCGATGCCCAGGCGCGTCGTCGAGGAGTCGAGGATCCGGATCACGATCTTCTCGCCGAACAACGTGGGCAGGGTGCTGACGCGGAAGTCGATGGACTTGCTGCCGAATTTCAGCTTCATCCGCCCGTCCTGCGGCACGCGCTTTTCGGCGATGTCCAGCCGGCTGATGACCTTGATGCGCGAGGCGAGCTTGTCCTTGACGACCAGCGGCGGCTGGGCGATCTCACGCAGCTCGCCGTCGATGCGAAAGCGCACCCGGTAGCTCTGCTCGTAAGGCTCGAAGTGCAGGTCCGACGCGCGCAGGTTGATCGCGTCGACCAGCATCTTCTGCAGGAAGCGCACGACCGGCGTGTCCTCGACGTCGGAGGACACGGCTTCGGCGCCTGCGGCGCCGGCATCGTCGCTGACATCGAAGTCGAAGGCGTCGCCGGTCAGCGATTCGAGCGCGGCGCTGGCCGTCGTGGAGCGTGCCTCGAGCAGGCGTGCGAGCTTGTCGTGCTCCACCACGACCCATTCGGGCTGCAGCTGGGTGATGAACTTGAACTGGTCTGCCGCCTGCCGGTCGGTCGGGTCGGCGGTGCCGACGAACACGCGGCTGCCGCGCCGCGACAGCACCACGACGCGGTGCTGCGCGGCCACCCGGTCTTCGATGACGTCGGTGGGCAGCCGTTGCACGTCGACCCGGTCCAGGTCGATCAGCGGCAGCGCCAGCGCGGTCGACAGCGCATGCGCGATGTCGGCGGCGCTTGCGGCGCCGGCCTCCAGCGTGGCTTCGATGAAGCCGCCCTGCTGCGCCTCGGCCGCGCGCAGCAGCGCCTGCGCGCGGCCGTGATCCAGCAGGCCCGCGTGCACGAGGATGCGCGCGGGCCCGGACAGTCGGGCGGCGGAGGCGGTGGTGTCGGACATGCGCGCGACGGTTTCCCTGGGTGCGCAAGGGTAGCCCGAAATCGGCCACGAATGCGTTTCGTCCATGCTGGCCCTCAAGGAAAACCCTGAGGGCCGGCTGGGCACGCGGCGCTAGATTGGGGGCTGCAGTCGTCTCCTGAACCGTCAGACCCCCTGCCCCGGAGCATTCCATGCGCATCTTCGCCGCGTCGATCGGCACCGAGACCAACACCTTTGCACCCATCCCGACGGCGTTGCAGAGCTTTCATGAATCCTTCTACGCCGCGCCCGGGCAGCACCCGGACGATCCGAAGCTGTGCACCGCCCCGGTGTGGGTGGCGCGCCGTCGCGCCCGTGAGGAGGGCTGGACCCTGATCGAGGGCACCTGCACCTTCGCCGAGCCCGCGGGGCTGGTCTCGCGCGAGGCCTTCGAGACCTTGCGTGACGAGGTGCTGCAGCAACTGCGCGCGGCCATGCCGGTGGACGGCGTGCTGCTGGGCATGCACGGCGCCATGGTGGCCGACGGCTGCGACGACTGCGAGGGCGACATCCTCGAGCACGTGCGCGCCATCGTCGGGCCGGACGTGCCCATCGGCGTCGAGCTCGACCCGCACTGCCACATGACGGTCAAACGCGTGCGCAACGCCACGCTGATCATCTGCTTCAAGGAGTTCCCCCACACCGACTTCGTCGACCGCGGCGAGGAGGTGGTCGAGCTGACGCTGCGCGCGATCCGTGGCGAGATCCGCCCGGTGATGTCGCTGGCCGACTGCCGGATGATCGGCAGCTTCCCCACGACGCTGCAACCCATGCGCGGCTTCGTCGACAAGATCTCGGCCATGGAGGGCCACGACGGGGTGCTGTCGATCTCGATCGCGCACTGCTTCCCCTACGCCGACGTGCCCGAGCTCGGATCGCGCATCCTGGTGGTGACCGACGGCCGGCGCGAGCACGGCGACCGGTTGGCGATGCAACTCGCCGAGGAGTTCCACGGCATGCGCGGGCGCACCCAGCCGCCCTACCTCGACCCGGACGGCATCATCGACGCGGCGGCGCAGCTGCCGGGCACGGTGGTCGTGGCCGACCCGTCGGACAACCCCGGCGGCGGCGCACCGGGTGACTCGACCCAGCTGCTGCGCCGACTGATCGAGCGTGGCGTGCAGGGCGCGGCGCTCGGCCCGGTGTGGGACCCGATCGCCGTGCGCCTGTGCTTCATGGCCGGGGAGGGCGGCCGCCTGCAGTTGCGCTTCGGCGGCAAGACGGCGCCGGCCTCGGGCCTGCCCATCGACGCCCAGGTGACGGTCAAGGCGCTGCGGCGCGACGCCTACCAGACCTTCGTCGACGCGAAGGTGCCGCTGGGCGATTGCGCGACGATCGCCATCGACGGCATCGAGGTGGTGCTGATCTCCAACCGTACGCAGGCGCTGGGCCGTGACCTGTTCACCGCGCAGGGCGTGACGCTCGAGGACAAGCGCATCGTCGCGGTGAAGTCCACCAACCACTTCCACGCCGCCTTCGCCCCGATCGCCAGCAAGGTGCTGTACTGCGACTCGGGCGGGCCGATCCCGCGCGATCACCGTCAGGTGCCCTACACCCGCATCCAGCGGCCGATCTGGCCGCTGGACGAGGGCGTGGCGCCGCATCTGATCGCCCTGTGAAGCCGGGCGCCGTGTGATGGCTTCGGCCGTCACCGCACCCGTCCAGCCGACGCCCCCCGCCCGAAAGGAGCCCCCTCTTGTCCACGCCCTATGACCGCCTTCGCGAACTCGGCCTCGAGCTGCCCAAGCCGCCGACGCCAGCGGCGAACTACGTGCCCTTCGTCATCGCCAACGGCTTCCTGTACCTGTCGGGCCAGGGCCCGCGGCGGCCTGACGGCAGCATGAGCACCGGCAAGGTCGGAGCCGAGGTCGATGCTGCGCAGGCCTACCAGGACGCGCAGCTCGTCGGCCTGAACCTGCTGGCGGTGGCGCACATGGCCCTGGGTGACCTCTCGCGCATCCGACGCATGGTCAAGGTGCTGGGCATGGTCAATGCGGTGCCCGACTTCCGTGAGCATCCCAAGGTGATCAACGGATGTTCGGACCTGTTCGTCAACGTGCTGGGCGATGCCGGCCGGCACGCGCGCTCGGCCGTGGGCTTCGGCTCGCTGCCGAACAACATCACGGTCGAGATCGAGGCGATCGCGCTGGTGGACGGCTGATGGTTTCGGGCTGCTTGCCAGACGAAACACTTCCGTGATCCGTATCAGGGTCGACCCGGTTGACGTCATCCGCGGTTGATCCTCCAATGGCCTTGCCCTGCGGCGCATGCGGGGTGCCACTGAGAAGGAGATGAGCATGACCCAACGCAGACGCACGATCCTGCAGGCCGGCCTGGCCTCCGCCGCCCTCATCGGGGCCGGCGTGGCCCCGTTGGCACGCGCGCAGCAGCGCGGCAAGACGGCTCGCATGGTGCCGCACGGTGACCTGCGGGTGCTGGACCCGATCTGGACGACAGCGAACATGTCCGCCTACCACGGCGCGATGATGTACGACATGCTGTTCGCGATCGACGAGAACTTCAACCCCAAGCCCCAGATGGTGGGTCGCTTCGACATCTCGGCCGATCGCAAGACCTACACCTTCGAACTGCGCCCGGGCCTCAAGTGGCACGACGGCACCCCGGTGACGGCCAAGGACTGCGTGGCCTCTGTGCGCCGATGGGCGGCGCGTGACGGCGGAGGCCAGCACCTGTTCCAGCGTGTGGCCGACACACCCGTGGTCGACGAGAAGACCTTCCGCATCGTCCTGAAGGAGCCTTACGGCCTGCTGCTGGACGTGCTGGCCAAGACGTCGACGCCGCTGTGCCTGATGATGAAGGCCGAGATCGCGGCTACCGACCCGAACACCCAGATCACCAAGCACATCGGCTCAGGCCCGTTCAAGTTCGTCGAGTCCGAGTACCGCCCGGGCAGCCGCGTCGTCTACGACCGCAACCCCGACTACGTGCCGCGCAGCGAAGCGGCTTCGGGCATCTCTGGCGGCAAGCGTGTGATGCTTGACCGCGTCATCTGGGACATCATGCCCGACGCGCAGACGGCCGCCAACGCGCTGTTGGCCGGCGAGGTCGACTTCTTCGAGGTGCCGCCGATCGAACTGCTGCCCATGATGGAAGGCCAGCCGGGCATCAAGGTCGAGGTGATGAACAAGCTCGGCAACGTGGGCTACTGCCGCCTGAACCACCTGCATCCGCCGTTCAACAACGTGCTGGCGCGGCGTGCGGCGCAACTCGCGATCAACCAGGAGGACATCCAGCGCGCGGCTGTCGGCAACCCGGCCTTCTACAAGGTCTGCGGCTCCAACTTCACCTGTGGCTCGGCCATGGGCGTGGAGGACGGCTCCGAGGCGCTGATGATGAACGCCCCGATGGCGCAGAGGCAGGCCAAGGCGCGAGAGCTGTTGAAGCAGTCGGGTTATGACGGCAAGCCGATCACGATGCTGCATGCCACCGACATTCACATCATGAACCAGTCGATCCTGGTCATTGCCAAGCAGCTCCGCGAGATCGGTTTCAACGTGCAACTTGCCTCGTCCGACTGGGGCGGGGTCGTGGCTCGGCGCTCCAACAAGAACCCGCCGGCCCAGGGCGGCTGGAACGTGTTCTTCACTTGGGGCGGAGGCAACGCCACGAGCAGCCCGATCTCTCTGACTGGACACGCGGCCAATGGCGACAAGGCCTGGTTCGGCTGGCCCGCCAACGAGCTGCACGAGCAGCTGCGCAACGAGTGGGCGGCTGCACCCACCGTGGAGGCGCGGCGTGAGGTCACGCGCCGCATGAACCGCAACATGCTGGAGTACGTCCACGACATCAAGACGGGGCAGTGGACGCAGCCTGCAGCCTACCGCAGCGACCGCCTCAAGGGCATCCTGCCGGTGCCCGAGGTGATCCCATGGTGGAACGTCGAGCGCATCGGCTGATGCGCAGCTGAGGCTGTTTCCTCCTCCTCCCGCGCCGCCGCAGGCTGGCGGCGCGGGAATGCTTCCTGAGTCATGCTGTCCTACATCCTGCGACGTCTGCTGGGCGTGATACCGGTCATGCTCGTGGTGGGCGTGTTCGTCTTCTCGCTGCTGTACCTCGCGCCGGGCGATCCTGCGGCCATCATCGCGGGCGACAACGCCACCGAGGAGAACATCGCGCGCATCCGTGCCAATCTCGGGCTGGACCGGCCTTTCCTGGTGCAGTTCTTCGACTGGGGCGGCTCGGTTTTGCAGGGCGACCTCGGCGTGTCGATGTTTTCCGGCATCCCGGTGATCGAGCTCGTGCGTCAGCGCATGGAGGCGACCATCTCTCTGACGGTCACGACCTTGTTCGTTGCGGTGTTCCTGGCGGTCACGCTCGGCGTGCTGGCGGCCTGGCGCGCGGGATCGTTGCTCGATCGCGCGGTGATGGGCATCGCCGTGACCGGCTTCTCGGTGCCGGTGTTCGTCGTCGGCTACATCATGGTCTATTACCTGTCGATGAAGCTGCGCTGGTTCCCGGTGCAGGGCTACCGGCCGATCGCCGACGGCTTGTGGGATTGGGCGCGCCACCTCGTTCTGCCGTCGCTGGCGTTGGGTTTGGCCTACGTGGCGCTGATCGCGCGCATCACCCGCACCAGCATGCTCGAGGTGCTGTCCGAGGACTACATCCGCACCGCGCGCGCCAAGGGCGTGGCCACCGCGCCGCTGCTGCTGTGGCACGCCTTGCGCAACGCTGCGGTGCCCATCGTCACCGTGATCGGTATCGGCATCGCGCTGCTGATCTCGGGTGTGGTCATCACCGAGACCGTGTTCAACATCCCTGGCGTCGGACGGCTGGTGGTGGATGCCATCACGCGGCGTGACTACCCGATCATCCAGGGCGTGATGATCATTTTTGCCGGGGTCTACGTGCTGATCAATCTGGCGATCGACATCGCCTACTGCTTCATCGACCCGCGCATCCGCTACACCTGATGACGCTGTCCGCCATCCTCCCTGCGGTGCGCCGCTACCCCACGATCGCCATCGGCGGCGTGCTGCTGGCGTTCGTCGCGCTGGCAGCGCTGCTGGCGCCGTGGATCGCCGGCGACCCGATCGGTTTCGAACCCATCAACCGGCTCAAGCCCCCCTCGGAGGCCTTCCTGCTGGGCACCGACAGCCTCGGCCGGGACGTGTTTGCACGACTCGTCTACGGTGCGCGGATCTCGTTGCTCGTCGGTCTGACGGTGGCGCTGATCGCTGTGGTCAGCGGGGCGCTGATCGGCCTGATCGCCGGCTATTTCCCACGTGTGGATGCGGTGATCATGCGCGTGATGGACGGCATCATGGCCATCCCGGCCATCCTGCTGGCCATTGCGCTGGTGGCGCTGATGGGCTCGAGCGTGTTGGTGGTCATCATTGCGATCTCGATTCCCGAAGTGCCGCGTGTGTGCCGGCTGGTGCGCTCGGTGGTGCTGTCGGTGCGCAACCTGCCCTTCGTCGAGGCGGCCCGCTCCAACGGCACGCGCGTGCCCAAGCTGCTGCGGCGCCACGTCCTGCCCAGCACGGTGGCGCCGCTGATCGTGCAGGCCACCTACATCTGCGCCTCGGCCATCCTGACGGAGGCGGGCCTGAGTTTCCTCGGCGCCGGCACGCCGCCCGAGATCCCGACCTGGGGCAACATGATCGCCTCCAGCCGCCTGTTTCTGATGTTGGCGCCGTGGACGGTGTTCGCGCCCGGCATCTGTCTGGCGCTGGTGGTGCTGGCGGTGAACCTGCTGGGTGACGGCCTGCGCGACCGGCTGGACCCGCGCATCTCGCGGAGGATGTGACGTGCCGGATCCGGTTCTGTCGATCGAGAACCTGCACACGCACTTCTTCACGCGCGACGGGGTCGTGCGCGCGATCGAGGGGCTGTCGCTGCATGTCGAGCCGGGCGAACTGCTGGGCATCGTGGGCGAGAGCGGCTGCGGCAAGTCGGTGACCGCGTTGTCGGTCATGCGGCTGATCCCGGAACGCACCGGCCGTGTGGTGCAAGGGACGATCCGTTTCGAAGGTCAGGACCTGGCGAAGCTGAGCGAGGCGCAGATGCGCCAGATCCGCGGCAACCGCATCGCCATGGTCTTCCAGGAGCCGATGACCTCGCTGAACCCGGTGCACACCGTGGGCGCCCAGATCGCCGAGGCGGTGCGCATCCACCAGGGCCTGGGACGCGACGATGCGCTGGCGCGTGCCGCGGAGATGCTGCGCC
>JBMTXX010000110.1:0-11996 GCA_049453935.1 Rubrivivax sp. | reverse complement strand
GCCTCTCAAGGGCTGTCGGCCCGAGGGGGCGGGTCGTGCGCAGCCCACCGATGCCGTCCCGTGGCGCAGGCACTGCAGGCCTGCGCGGGCTCAAGCGTCTGCGCGCCGGGGCGCCCAGACTGCGGGCGCCGTCATCGACTGCAGGAGCGCGGGAGGGTCTCGCGCACGTCAGCCAGGGACGGCCGGAACCGACATGACCCTGGACCCCCTGACCGATTGCACGGAGGACCCGAGCGCCGACGCAGCCGAGCCGCTGCGCCCGGTCACCGCGCTGCGTGTGCAACTCGACAAGCAGCCCGATCCGTTGACGCTGGAGCCGCAGTGGCGCCGTCTGCAGGCGCAGGCCGAGGCGCCGCCGTTCATCCGCTGGAACTGGATCGGGACCTGGTGGCGTCACTTGCCCGACGGGGAGCATCCGTGGCTGCTGCGTGTGAGCGATGGCGCGCAGACGGTGGGCCTGGGGCTGTTGGGGCGAAGGACGATGAAGCGGCTGCGGCTGTGGCCGTCGCACGCACTGCTGCTGCATGCCGTCGGGCGGCCGGAGTGCGACGACCTCACGATCGAGCACAACGGCTGGCTGGCGCGTCGCGGATTCGAGCAGGCGGTCGCCACCGCCGCGCTGACCGCGCTGCTGCGCACGAGGCCAGGGGTTGACCAGGTGATCCTGCCGGGCGTGGCCCGCGCGCCTGAGGGGCCGATGACCGATGGCGCGTCTGACGGCGCTGTCGTGCGCCACTGGGCACAGCCCGCCTTCCGTGTCGATCTCGGACCGATACGCGCTGCGCGCAAGACCTATCTGGAGGTGGTCGGTGCGCGCACTCGAAGTTCCATCCGTCGCAGCCTGCGGCTGTACGAGGCGCTCGGCCCGGTCGAGATGGAGGCGGCCGCAACGGCCGATCAGGCGCTGGACTTCCTGGCGCGGCTCGAGCGTCTGCATCAGGCCACGTGGCAGGCCCGTGGCCTGCCCGGCGCCTTCGCCAACCCGAGGTTCGTCGACTTTCATCGCGCCTTCGTGGCCCTGGGCCATGCCGATGGCGAGGTGCAACTGTTGCGGCTGCACGCGGGTGGTCGGGACATCGGGCTGCTGTACAACCTGGTCGGGCCGCAGGGTGTGATGAGCTACCAGAGCGGCTTCGACTACGGCGCGCTGGACGTCAACCACCACCCTGGGCTGGTCACCCACGCGCTGGCCGCGCAGCGCGCCCTCGAGCAGGGGCATGGCCAGTACGACCTGCTGGCGGGCGAATCCCGCTACAAGACGCAGCTCGCCACGACGCGCTACGAGATGTCCACGGTCAGCTGGCATCGGCGCGGTGCCGTGCTGGTGCTGGAGCAGGCCTGGCGGCGCTGGGCCGGGCGCTGGCGCTCATCCTCTACTTCGCCAGTGCAGGAGTGATCCCTCCGGGCCCCTGCGCCGGCCCTCGGACGCTCAGGTGGCGCGTGCGCCCTGAAGAGCGTCCAGCAGCAGCCGGCCCCACAGGCGCGGGCGGCGCACGACCTGTCCGAAGGCGTAGGGCAGCCAGGCCTGCCCGAAAGGCAGGTACAGGCGGGCCGGGACGCCGTGTTCTCGCGCCAGCGCCAGCACCGGCGCGCGCGGCAGGCCGCACAGCAGTTCGACCTCGCAGGGCGTGCCGGCGTACTGCAGCCGCTGGAGGGCTGCGCGCGCGAGACCCGGGTCGTGCGTGGCCACAGCCACCGGCGCGCGGCGCCCGGCGAGGCGGTCGATCACGGAGAGGAAGCCCATGCGTGGATCCTGGTCGGGTGCTTCGGGGCAGGCCCATTGGCCCTTGACGACGCGCACGCGCAGTCCGTCCAGCCCCGCGTCGGCGGCGTCGCGCAGGCTGCGGCGCCAGCGCCCGGGCAGGGTGACACCCGCAGACGGCAGCACACCGCGCACCGCCTGTGCCGCCTCCAGCGTCGGCTGGGCCGTCTGCGGGCCGTGGGCATCGAAGTGCAGGGCCTGGCCGGCTTCGGCGGCGTGCTCGGCCAGGCGGCGCAGCGCCAGGCCATCGTGATCGAGCGCTGGCGCCTTCACCGACAGATGGCTGCTCGCCAGACCGGCACGCGCCAACGCGTCGATGGCGGCCAGATCTGCGGCCAGCACCTGCGAGACCGGCTCGGCATCGGCGTTGAAGTAGCCCAGCGTCAGGTGCAGCCCTTGCGCGCGCAACCGCGGCACCCAGGACATCGCGTCGTCCAGCCGTGGGCCCGGCACGTAGGCCCGGGAAGCACGTTCCAGCAAGGGCTGTGTCAAGGCCGCCGCGTGCGCGCGCAGCGCCTGCCTCATCTTCATGGCGGGTCCTTCGCATCGGGGGAAGCCGTGCCGGCGGGCGTGGCTGAGGCAGCAGCCGCCGTTGCCGGGGGTGTGGTTGGGGCGGCCGCAGCCTTGGGTCCGTGCAAGCGGCTCGCGCCGGCGGCACCCGCTCGCAGGCGGATCGCCGCCTGATGGAGGCGACGGATCAGCCCATCGGCCACGTCCTCCCCATATGCCCGCAGGCCTGGGCGTGTCATCGGATAGACGCGCAGGCCCACGCAGTCGCGCATCGTCGTCGTCCACTGCGCCGTCCACGGCGCGGCGTGCCCCATGAACTCGCACGAGCGCAGGCCCTGGCGGGCGGCGCGCGCCAGGGTTTGCAGCAGCAACAGATGCCCTGGGCGACAGCGGGCGTAGGCGGGGTCGTAGCCGATCTTCAGCAGCCACAGTCGTTGGTCGCGGGCCACCGCGATCTGCATCGCGGCAGCGCGGCCGTCCACCCGCAGGAAAGCCAGCCGCAGGGCGCCCGCGCGCGCCGCCGACCGCGCCACGTCGCGGATGAAGCGCCCCATCGGCAGGTCCTGGGCGAGCGCGGAGCCGGTCTGGCCCTTCCAGCTGCGCGCCTCGACCTCGAAGGCCTCGTCGAGACCGGACTCCAACGCCTGTCCGCACAGATCGTCGTGGAAGACCAGGTGCGCACCGCCCATCCGCCGGGCGTGCTGCTCGGCGCGGCGAAAGTCGGAACGGCGTCCGGCGTTGAAGTGTTGCAACGGGTCCGCCCAGGTGTCGTCCAGCGCGATGTAGGGCGTACCAGGCGCGGGGTAGACGCGCACGACGGCTCGACCGGCGTAGGCCCGTCGTACAGCGTCCGGCGTGGGCGAGTCTGCCGGCACACGTGGAAATTCCAGTGCCAGGGGCTGCGCTGCCAGCGCCTGCAGCATCGCGGCTGCCCGGTCCTGAGGCAGATCGCAGGGCTCACCGGTGACGTGCGCACCCGGCAGGGTCAGACGCGGCTGGCGACGCCCGGACGGTGTATGCACCGACATCGTCACAGACGCGCACAGGTCGTCCGCCGCCTGCGACTGGCCCAGGGCCAAGGTTCTCGAGTCCTGGGGTGCGCACAGGTGCGCCGAGGCGGCGGCCATCCACGCCAGGGTTTGAGTGGGCCAGATGCCCGCGGTGCCGTGATCGGCAGCGCCACGCATCCTGGCGCCCGCCACGGCTCCAGGCCCCGGGTCGATGTCCATGGGCGAGTGCTCAGGCGTCGGGTTGAGCCGTGTCGCGGGCATCAACATCGGCATCGGCATCGGCATCGGCGTCGGGAGGCTCTGTCGGCATCCGCGGCAGTCTCGCGCCTGGGGTCTGGGCAGGCATTGCGCCGACGCACCGGGCGGCACGGGTAGACTGACCGCCATGCCTGTTTCCCGGCCCTCGCCCGATCTGCAACGCGCCCGCATCGCCTTCGGCGTGGCCGCGATCTGCGGTCTCTTCCTGCTCGAGACCGCGGTGGCCCATCGAACGGCGCCCAGTGCGGCGTCGGTGTGGGTCTGGTCAGCGCTCGGCGCGATGGCGCTGGCGGCCCTGGGCTGCGGTCTTCGGTGGGGCCTGCGCCACCGCCGAAGCGCCTTCGACCGATGAGCGCGCGGCTGGCGATGTCGCCGCGCACCCGTCGAGTGGTACAGGCCTTGCTGTACGAGGCCATCGCTGTGGCCATCGTCGCGCCGGTGCTGTCGTGGGTGTTCGACAGCCCGCCATGGACGGCGCTGGCGCTGACGCTGGCGACCTCGGCCGTCGCGCTGGCGTGGAATTTTGTCTACAACAGCTTGTTCGAGCGCTGGGAGTCGCGCCAGCCGGTGCGGGGGCGCTCGGCGGCTCGTCGGCTGGCGCACAGCCTGGGGTTCGAGGTCGGGCTCGTGGTGCTGCTGGTGCCCTTGATCGCCTGGTGGCTGGGGGTGACCCTGCTTCAGGCCCTGATCGCCGACATCGGCCTCATGGTGTTCTTCTTTTTCTACACGATGGTCTTCACCTGGGGCTTCGACCGCGTCTTCGGCCTGCCGGCGTCGGCGACCCTGCCGGTTTCGCCGACGGCAGGCGCTCCGCCGGCCGACGTTGCCTGAGCCCGAGCCTGGGCCTGGGATGGCGGGGAGCTCAGGGTCCTGCCGCCGCGGGCGATCGCGACATCAGGTCCACCAGACTCTGCCGCGCGACCGGGCCGCCATGGCCCGTGAAGAAGGTGTGCAGTGGCCTTCCGAGCAACTCACGCAGGCGCGCCAGGCCGTCTGCCCGGTCGACCTGGAAGGGGTTCTCGGTCGCACGCGAGGGCCACAGCCGGCCCATCAGCCAGCCACCGACCACGAGGTCGCCGATGAAGGCACGGCCGTCGCGCAGCTCGACGATCAGCGAGCCCGGCGTGTGGCCTGGCGCCTGACGCACCGTCCCGGCAATGCCGAAGCGCCCGAGGTCCAGCGTGTCGTCGACCAGGATGTCCGGCACGAAGGCCTCGTAGTTCGGGTCGGCGGTGAAGCGCCTGAGCACGCGCGCGGTGAAGTCGACCGCCGGCAACTCGTCATGGCGACCCACGGCCACCATCGGCAGGTCGCCCCGGCCCACGATGAGTTGGGCGCCGCTGCGGCGCCGGATCTCGGCGGCCAGGCCGGCGTGGTCGGCGTGTCCGTGGGTGATGATGACGGCCGCCAGGTCGTCCCAGGCCACGCCTGCGCGCTGCAGGCCGGCCTCCAGTTCGACCAGATCGCCCTTGCTGCCCGCATCGACCAGCACCGGCCGCGGGGCGTGGATCACATGCACCGTCGACCAGGCCAGCGGAATGCTGCTCACGCGCGGCTGCACCGTCTGCGCCTGGGCCGTCGTCCAGCCCAGCGCCAGCCACCATCCGAGTGCCAGCCCCCAGCGTCGCAGCATGCGTCATTCCCGCCTGTGAAGCGCCGGACTCTACACCCGCGAAGGGCGGGTGGGCGTGATGGCCGTGCAGTCACAGGAAAATCAGTGCGATGAGACCGACCAGCGCCGTTCAAGCCGACACGCCCCGCTTGCGCGTGGGCTTCGTGCTGACGCCACGCTTCACCTTGACGGCCTATGCCGGCTTCGTCGACGCGCTCCGGTTGGCTGCGGACGACGGCGACCGCAGCCGCCAGCGGCGCATCCGTTGGGACGTGCTGGGCCACGAGGCGGTGGTCGCCAGCTGCGGCACGGCTGTCCTCCCCACTGCACCGATGGACGATGGGGTGGCATGGGATGTGGTGGTGGTCGTCGGCGGGCTCTTGCACGGTGGGCAGAAGGTGCCGACTGCCGTCACCCGCTTCCTGCGGCGCACAGCCGAGGCGGGTCGCCGGCTGGTCGGCCTTTGCACCGGCTCTTTCGTCCTGGCGCGAGCCGGCCTGCTGGACGGACATCTGGCCTGCGTGAGCTGGTTCCACCGCGAAGACTTCGAGGCTGAGTTCCCGAGGCTTCGCGTGGTCTCGAACCGGATGTTCGTCATCGATCGCGAGCGCCTGACCTGCGCCGGCGGCACAGGCGTGGTGCACTTGGCTGCGCATCTCATCGAGCAGGCGCTCGACCGCGCGAGCGCGACCAAGGCCCTGCGTATCCTGATCGAGGACCAGCCGCTCCCGCCGACGGCCTTGCAGCCCGAGGAGGTGCTCACAGAGCGTGCCACCGACCCATTGGTGCGCAAGGCCATGCTGCTGCTCGAGCAAAGGTTGCACGAATCGCTGGCGATGCAGACGCTGTGCGATCAACTCGGTCTGGGTCGGCGGCAACTGGAGCGGCGCTTCCAGCGCGACGTGGGTCTCAGTCCGGCAGGTTACCGGCTGAAACTGCGCTTGGAACGTGCCCGCTGGCTTCTGGTCCACACCGACCTGGAGGTCGGCACGATCGGGCTGGAGTGCGGCTTTCCTGACGGTGCCCATTTCGCCCGAGCCATGCGTCAGGCACACGGGTCGAGCCCACGCAGCATCCGGCTGGCCGGCCGGCAACACCGCGATCCGTCGCAGAATCCTTCAGGGATCACCACCTGAGGCCGGTCACTCCTGCAGTCCACGCAGCCGCGCGTTTCGTCGGCGCAGGGCCTCGAGCGTCAGCAGCATCGCCACCGAGATCAGGATCATCACGACCGCAGCCGCCAGAATGGTGGGACTGAGTTGCTCGCGCAACCCCGTCCACATCTGTCGCGGGATGGTGCGCTGCTCGACGCTGCCGAGGAACAGCACGACCACCACTTCGTCGAAGGACGTCGCGAAGGCGAACAGGGCCCCGGAGAACACGCCCGGCCAGATGATGGGCAGCGTGATGCGTCGGAATGCTGTCCACGGCGAGGCCCCCAGGACGCGCGCCGCGCGCACCAGTGACTGGTCGAACCCGGCGAGCGTGGCCGAGACCGTGATCAGGACGAAAGGTGTGCCCAGTACGGCGTGGGCCAGGATGATCCCGGTCAGGCTGTTGGCGATGCCCAAGGTCGAATAGAAGAAGTAGGCTCCGACCGCGATGATCACGATGGGCACGATCATCGGCGAGACGAGGACAGCGGTGATCAGCGCCCGCCCGGGCAGGCGCCTGTGCATCAGGCCCACGGCCGCCAGCGTCCCCAGCGTGGTCGCGATGAAGGTGGCCGCCAGCGCGATGACGAAGCTGTTGCGCACCGACACGCGCCAGGTCTCGTTCGTGAAGAACTCGACGAACCACTTCAGCGTGAACTCGTGGATCGGATAGGTGAAATACGGGTCTGCATTGAACGCCAGCGGGATGATCACCAGCACCGGCGCGATCAGGAAGACCAACGCTGCGAAGCTGAAGGCGCGCAGGCCGTGATGCACGAGCTTGTCGCGCAGGCTTGCGTGAGGTGGCAGCGACGAAGCGGAGGGGACGGCTGACACGGTGTGCGCCTCGTTCATCCCAGGCGCACGTTGGTGATGCCCACCGTGCGCTCGTAGACACCGTACAGCAGCAGCACGCCGGCCAGCAGCAGTGCGCCCAGCGCCGAGGCCAGGCCCCAGTTGAGGCTGCGCGAGAGGTTGTCGGCGATGAAGAAACTCATCATCTGGTCGCCCGCCCCGCCGAGCAGTGCCGGCGTGATGTAGTAGCCCAACGCCAGGATGAAGACCAGCAGCACGCCGGCACTGATGCCCGGCACGGACTGCGGCAGGTACACGCGCCGGAAGGCGGTGGCCGGACTGGCACCCAGTGAGCGCGCCGCGCGCACGTAGGCCGGCGGGATGCCACGCATCACCGACACCAGGGGCAGGATCATGAACGGCAGCAGGATGTGCGTCATCGCGATGACCACGCCGAAGCGGTTGAAGGTCATCTGCAGGGGTTCGCTGACCAGACCGGTGGCCATCAGCAGCGAGTTGACCACGCCTTCCTTCTGCAGCAGCACCACCCAGGCCGTGGTGCGCACGAGCAGCGAGGTCCAGAAGGGCAGCAGCACCAGCACCATCACCAGATTGCCGGTGCGTGGCGGCAGGTGCGATATCCAGTAGGCCAGCGGATAGCCGATGGCCAGACAGAGCACCGTCACCATCAGGCTCACCCACAGGGTGCGGCCGAACACCATCAGGTGGATGCGGGTATCCGCAGGCTCACGCATCACCGCACCGCGCTCGTCATGCGTCAGATCGACGCCGCGCAGCAGATGATTGGGGGTGTAGCGCTGGCTGCTCTGCGCCAGGACCGTCCAGATGCGTGGCTCGCTCCAGGCCGGATCGGTGTCGAGGAACAAAGCCTTCCAAGGCCCGGTTTCGGTGCGGTTGACCACGCGCGTGGTCTTCATGAAGACCGAGCGCAGGCCGCCGTATTCGAAGTTCAGGCGTGTGGCGATGCGGCTTGCAGTCTGGTTGCTTGCCGCGTCCTTCATGTCGGCTGCCAGGGCTGCGAACACGGTCTCGTCCGGCGAGGCCGTGCCTGCGGGCAGCGCGCGGAGCAGTGGCCCGCTGCGCGGCAGCTCGTCGGCCACCAGTGGGTCGTGCACGCTGTTGACCAGCATCAGCCCGATGGGCACGAGGAAGGTCAGCAGCGTGAACAGGCACAGCGGCAGCACCAGCGCATAGGCGCGCAGTCGCTGGCGCAGTTCGGCGCGGCGCAGGCGCTTTTTCAGTGCAGCAGGGTCGTCGATGCCGCTTCCGGCCACCCCCAGCCCTGCTGCAAGCGGTGTCACCGCCATGTCCGAACGGCCGTGCGGAAACCGTCGCGCCAGCGCGGGATCAGCGCGCCGCCCAGGCGGCGAAGCGCTGGTTCAGTTCGTCGGCCTTGTCGGCCCACCAGCCGGCGTCGGTGGTGAAGCCTCGGCCGGCCTGAGAGGGGCCCGGCAGCCAGGGCTTGGTCTTGGCATCGACCAGCGCCAGCGAGGACTTGCGCGCCGGGGCGTAGGGGATGTACTTGGTCTGCTCGGCCAGAGGCTTGGTGCCGGTGGCGAACATCACGAAGTCCATGGCCGTCTTGACGTTCTTCGAGCCCTTCATGACGACGAACAGGTCTGGGACGCTGATCTGGCCGTCCCAGACGATGGCAAAGTTCTTGCCATCCTTGACGTTCGCGTCGTAGATGCGGCCGTGGTAGACCGAGGTCATCACCACCTCACCCGAGGCCAGCAACTGCGGCGGCTGCGCGCCGGCGCTCCACCAGACGATCTGCGACTTGATCGTGTCGAGCTTGCGGAAGGCGCGGTCGACACCCTCGCGCGTGGACAGCACCTTGTAGACGTCGGCCGGAGCGACCCCGTCGGCCATCAGCGCCCACTCGAGGTTGACGTTGGGTTCCTTCTTCATCCCGCGCTTGCCGGGGAACTTCTGCAGGTCGAAGTAGTCCTCGAGCCGCGTCGGTGCGCTGGCGCCGAGCCTGGCCTTGTCGTAGGCGATGACGTTGGCGAAGGAGATGTTCGCCACCGCGCACTCGGTCACCATGCCCGGCACGAAGTCGCTCTTCGCATCGACGCCGTCGGCGCCCTTGGGCAGCTTGCTCGCGTCGATCTTCTCGAACAGGCCCTCGTCGCAGCCGCGGATGGCCTCGGCGAGTTCGACGTCGACGACGTCCCACTTGACATTGCCGGTCTTGACCTGCGCGCGGATCTCGGCCAGGCCACCGTTGTAGTCCTCGCTCAGGATCTTGACGCCGGTGGCCTTGCTGAAGGGCTCGTGCATCGCCGTGACCTGGCTCTTGGTGTAGGCACCTCCCCAGGAGGTGACGGTGATCTGCTGCGCGCTCGCCTGGGCCGCGAACAGCCCCGTGGCAGCTGCCAGCAGCAACAGCTTGAAGTGGGAACGGGAAGTCATCTCATGCTCCTCGATGGGGCAGGTTGGGGCGCCGGGAGAACACCTCCCGGTGGGCCAGGGTGCCTTGGACGCAGGGCCAGTCGTGCCATCGCGCCCTCAGGCGGACACGTCCAGCGCGTGGCAATCCTGCACGCGCCAGCCGATCTGGATCGAGTCGCCGACCGCCACCGAGCGCTCCGAGGAGGCGTTCGGCAGCTTGGTGACGAGCTCACGATCACCGAAGGCGATCACCCGCAGCCGCAGGTGGTCGCCGAGGTAGGTCAGGTCCTTGACGACTGCCGGCACGACCGTGTCGCACTGGCCCTCGGGCGGGTTCAGTCGCAAGCGCTCGGGCCGCAGCGACAAGGTGGTGCGGCTTCCAGGGCCGTCGCAGGCCACAGCCCGGGCCTGCAGCGTTCGGCCCGTGCCGTCAGGCCCCGTGTCGCCGTCGAGCCGGACAGTGCAGCGCTCGCCCTCGCGCGCGATGACGGTCCCGACGAGCCGGTTGTTTTCCCCGATGAAGCCCGCCACGAAGGCATTGGCCGGCTGCTCGTACAGCCGCTCAGGCGTGTCGAGTTGCTGGATCACCCCGGCGTTGAACACCGCCACCCGGTCGCTCATCGTCAGCGCCTCGGTCTGGTCGTGGGTGACGTAGACCACGGTCACGCCCAGGCGACGCTGCAGCGCCTTGATCTCGTACTGCATCTGCTCGCGCAGCTGCTTGTCCAGGGCGGACAGGGGCTCGTCCATCAACACCAGGCGCGGCTCGAAGACCAGTGCCCGGGCCACCGCCACGCGCTGCTGTTGCCCGCCCGAGAGCTGGGCCGGCCGGCGGTCCTCGAAGCCCTGCAGGCCGACCATCGAGAGCGCCTGCGCGATGCGGGAGGCCGCATCGGATCGCGAGAACTTGCGCACCGACAGCGGGAAGCCGACGTTCTCTGCCACCGTCATGTGCGGGAACAGCGCGTAGCTCTGGAACACCATGCCGATGTTGCGTGCCTCCGGGGCCAGGCGCTGGATCGGTCGACCGTCGAAGACGATCTCGCCCGAGGTGGCCGTCTCGAAGCCGGCCAGCATCATCAGCGTGGTCGTCTTTCCCGAACCCGAGGGCCCGAGCATGGTCAGGAACTCGCCCTCGTGGATGTCCAGGTCGAGATGGCGCACGACGAGTGTGGCGCCGTCGTAGCTCTTCTGGACACCACGGATCTGGACGAGGGGTTTGCTCATGGGGAGGTCCGCAACCGCGGCAGGAGGTCTGCCGGTCAGGCCTTGATGATGTTGTGTTCGGGCCCGTACGGGAAGCCCGTGAGGTTGCGGTGGCCCTCGGGCGTGATGACCAGGATGTCGTGCTCCCGGTAGCCGCCGGCGCCGGGCAGGCCTTCGGGCAGCATGATCATCGGCTCCATCGAGATCACCATGCCGGGCTCGAGCACGGTGTCGATGTCCTCGCGCAGTTCCAGCCCGGCCTCGCGGCCGTAGTAGTGGCTGAGCACGCCGAAGGAGTGGCCGTAGCCGAAGGTGCGGTACTGCAGCACGTCGTGCGCGGCGTAGATCTTGTTCAGTTCGCGCGCGACCTCGCTGCATTTCACGCCAGGCTTCAGCAGCTTCTTGCCCTCGTCGTGCACCTTGACGTTGATCTCCCACAGCTTCAGGTGGGCATCGCTGGCGTGGTCGAGAAAGAGCGTGCGCTCGAGGGCGGTGTAGTAGCCCGAGATCATGGAAAAGCAGTTCAGGCTGAGGATGTCGCCCTTCTGCACCTTCCGGGTGGTGACGGGGTTGTGCGCGCCGTCGGTGTTGATGCCGCTCTGGAACCAGGTCCAGGTGTCCATCAGCTCGGTGTGCGGGAAGCGCCTGGCGATCTCGCGCACCATTGCGTCGGTGGAGGCCAGGGCCACCTCGTGCTCGGGCACGCCTTCCCTGACGGCGGCCACCAGGGCCGCGCCGCCGATGTCGCAGACCTGTGCGCCATGGGCGATGAACTCGATCTCGGCCGGCGACTTGACCATGCGCATGCGCATGCAGGCTGCCGCCACATCGATGAACTCGACGCCGGGCAGCGCCTCCTGCAGCGCCTTCAGGCGGTCCACCGGCAGGTGGTCCATCTCGACGCCGATGCGGCGGCAACCGGCCAGGGTCTGGGCCACGGCGCGGAAGTAGTTGCCGCGCTGCCAATCCGTATACGTCAGCATGTCGTCGGCCACGCCCTTGCGCCAGGGCTGCGCGCCGTCGATGTTGGCCGCGATCAGCGTGGTCTTGTCGTGCGTGACCGCCAGACCGTAGAAGCGGCCGAAGGAACAGTACAGGAAGTCGCTGTAGTAGTTGATGTTGTGGTACGAGGTGAACAGCACCGCATCGATGCTGTGCTCGGCCATGTGGCGCCGTACCTTGGCCACCCTTGCGGCGTATTCCTCGACGGGGAAGGTGTTCTGTACCTTCTCGCCATTGCGCAGGCGGATGAGGCTGGGCATGTGGTCGATCAT
>JBMTXX010000109.1:0-12175 GCA_049453935.1 Rubrivivax sp. | reverse complement strand
GCTGAGCCTGCATCCGTTCGGGCTGAGCCTGTCGAAGCCCCCGACCGGCTCTGCCGCAGAGCCCACCGCAGATGACGACGCTGACCATCCCCGCCCACCCCTTCCCCTTCATGCTGCAGCCCGGCCGTTGCGCACTGATCATCATCGACATGCAGCGCGACTTCATCGAGCCCGGCGGCTTTGGCGCCTCGCTGGGCAACGACGTGTCGTTGCTCGCCGCCGCCGTCGGGCCCACCCGGCGACTGCTGGACGCCTGGCGCGCGTACGGCTGGCCCGTCGTGCACACGCGCGAATCGCACGCGCCCGACCTGTCGGACTGCCCGCCGGCCAAGCGCGAGCGCGGCCGTCCGGCCCTGCGCATCGGCGACCCAGGGCCGATGGGCCGGCTGCTGGTGCGGGGGGAGCCCGGCTGCGAGATCGTGCCCGAGCTTGCCCCACGGCCCGGCGAAGCCGTCATCGACAAGCCGGGCAAAGGCGCCTTCCACGCCACGCCGCTGCAACCGCTGCTGCAGGGCCTGGGCGTGACGCAGCTCGTCTTCGCCGGCGTGACCACCGAGGTCTGCGTGCAGACCACCATGCGCGAGGCCAACGACCGCGGCTACGAGTGCATGGTCGTCGAAGAGGCGACGGCCAGCTACTTTCCGCACTTCAAGTCTGCCGCGCTGGAGATGATGACTGCACAGGGGGCGATCGTCGGCTGGTCGGTGGCCATCGAGCCCTTGCTCGACACCCTCCGCCGGTCCGGGCCAGCGGCATGATGGCCCCTGCGGCACACGCCCTTGTGGCACGATCCACCCCGTCACCCCCGATCCGCCCGCGCCCCACCTGTCGGCCCCGCTGGATCTGCACCCCCAGAGGCTGCGGTCCGCTGAACATCCGCCATGCTCCTGACGTCGCAACCCACTGAAGACGCACAGCCTGTGCCCGCCAGCCTGCGCGGCAACCTGGCCGAGCACGTCTACGGGGAACTCAAGGCCTGGATGCACGACTTCCGTCTCGTCCCGGGGGACCGATTCTCGGAACTCGAGATCGGACGGCGCCTGGGCGTCAGCCGCACCCCGGTGCGCGAGGCCTTGTTCAGGCTGCGCAACGAAGGGCTGCTGGACGTCGAGTTCAAGAGCGGCTGGTTCGTGCGGCCAATCGACTTCGGCCGGCTCGACCAGTTGTACGACCTGCGGATCGTGCTGGAACAAGCCAGCATCGCCAGGCTGGGCGCGATGCCCGAATGGCCGGCGTCGATCGAGGCGCTGAAAGCCGTGTGGCTGGTGCCCGTCGAAGAGCGCTTGCGCGACGGGGCTGAAGTGGGGCGCCTGGACGAAGCCTTCCACGCCACACTCGCCCTCGCGTCAGGCAACGACGAACTCGCCCGCGTGCACTGGGACGTGACCGAGCGCATCCGCATCGTGCGCCGGTTGGATTTCACCCGCGCCGACCGCATCCAGGCCACCTACGACGAGCATGCCAAGATCCTGCGACAGATCCTGCAGCGCAAGCCCGCCGCCGCCCAGGCCCTGCTGAAGGCCCACATCGAGCAAAGCAAGGCCGAGGTGCGCAAGATCACCCTGGCCACGCTGCACGAGGCCCGCCAGCACGCCGCACGGGCGGGCTGACACGTCAAGTCTCGCGCAGCTGGGCTGTCCCGCCAGCGCACCACACGGGCCCACTGACAGCCCGGTCTGTCGCAGCCGCCCCCGACCCGCCAAGGCGCCCGCACGCGTCTGCAGCCCAATTCGCCGCCGCTCACCCCCTGCGCAAGAAACCATATCCGCCCGCACGCAGCCGCCGATTCGGGTTACAACCCGGCGCCTCGAACCTTGAAGCTGGAGACCCCCCATGCAATACCGCCACCTGGGCCGCAGCCCACTTGAAGTCTCGGCCCTGTGTCTGGGCACGATGATGTTTGCCGACCAGACCGACGTGACCGAGGCGCGCGAGATCGTGGCCCATGCACGGGCGCACGGCGTCAACTTCATGGACACGGCCGATGTCTACTCGCTGGGCCGGTGCGAGACGATGCTGGGCGAACTGCTGCGCGGCGGCGAGCGCGATCACTGGGTGCTGGCGACCAAGCTCGGCAACCGCATGGCCGACGGGCCCAACCGATCCGGCTATTCCCGCCGCTGGGTGGAGCGCGCTTGTGAAGACAGCCTGCGCCGCCTGGGCACCGACCATGTCGACCTGTACTACCTGCACCGGGACTACCTGGGCCTGGACCTGGAGGAGCCGCTGCGTGCCATCGACTCGCTGCTGCGAGCGGGCAAGATCCGCGCCTGGGGCTTGTCCAACTTCCGCGGCTGGCGCATCGCCGAGGCCGTGCACATGGCACGCGCGCTGAACATGCCTGCGCCGGCAGCTTGCCAGCCTTACTACAACCTGCTCAACCGCCAGCCCGAGGTGGAAGTGCTGCCCGTGTGCGCCCACCATGGACTGGGCATCGTGCCCTACAGCCCGATTGCACGCGGGGTGCTGACCGGCAAGTACGCGCCCGGCGCCAGCGCCGCCGAGGGCACCCGTGCCGCGCGGCTGGACAAGCGCATGATGGAAACCGAGTTCCGCGCCGAGTCACTGGCCGTGGCGCAGCAGCTGAAGGCGCACTGCGACGCCCGCGGCGTGGCACTGTCGCACTTCGCCACCGCCTGGGTGCTGGCGCACCGCAGCATCAGCGCCGTCATCGCCGGCCCGCGCACGCTGGCGCAGTGGCAGGATTACCTGGGCGCGCTGGAGTGCACGATCTCGGCGGAGGACGAAGCGCTGGTGGACCGCCTGGTCAGCCCTGGCCACCCCTCCACCCCGGGCTACAACGACCCTGCCTACCCCTGGGAATCGCGGCGCTGACGCACGGGCTCGGAGACATTCCGTCCAGGCGCCCCGAAGGCCAGGGCGCCGGCGTCGTGGGGGAAGACCACAGGCCCTGGCCGACAAGCAGGCCGAGTTGTGCGCCGCCGTTCATCGGCGGCAACGACCGTGCTCCGAGCGGAACGTCCAGGGTGGCTGGGCGTCGCCGCTTGCATGCAGGCCCCGCCGCCCGGCGATCGCACCCGGCTCGGCATCGAGATACAGACCGACACCCGGTCGATCCCGCCATGCCCAGGCATGGCCGGCCTCGACCAGCCAGCGATTGATGTCGCGCCCTTCCACCCACAGCACGGCCAAGGTGCGGCGGTACACATCGACGCCTTGCAACCGAAGCGTCCCCGCACGGCCTTCCACCGCACGACGCAGCGCCTGAAGCGCCTGCCGCCCCCAGGGCTGGCAGGACTCCGGCGCGTCGACACCGATCAGCCGCACGGCAAGCTCCGGCGCGCCGTGCCGGGACGGCTGGAAGCGCAGCGTGTCGCCGTCGACCACCCGCACGATCACGCCCTCGACCTCGGTCAGCGCGGGAGGCGACCGCGCAAAGGCTGCGCCCGTCATCAGCCAACACACCGCTGCCAGGCACAAGAGCCGCCACGCGCCCTGGCACCTCAGGCCTCCGAACAGCCCATGCCTGCCAACCCTCGCGTTCAGGCCCATGCCGCCCCCACCACCGACCACAACCAGCCGATGAAGAACAGCAGCGCGGCCATCCACAACAGCAGCACCAGCGCTGCGCCCCAGAGGATGCGCGGCAGTCGCTGCGCGCGGACCTGCGCCTGCGCCAGACACTGCTGCCACAACGCCGGCGGCGCCAGCCGCACCGCCAGTGCCAGACCCAGCGGCACCAGCACCAGGTCGTCGAGCTGGCCAAGCAGCGGGATGAAGTCGGGGATCAGGTCGATCGGGCTGAGCGCGTAGGCCACGACCACCGCCGCCACCGCCTTGCACGGCCAGGGCGTCTGCGGGTGTCGCATCAGCACCCACAAGGCCAGCAGGCGCACGCGCAGGTCGACCACCTGCGCACGGCGCCACCATCGTGCCAGTCCATGCCGGAGACTCATCGCACCCCCCTGTGTCGACGCGGCCGGTCAGTGGCCTGCAATGCCTTTTCTCCTGCGTTGACCAGCCGCTCCAGCCTGTCCTTCAGCTGCTCGGTACTCAGCCGCTCGCGCAGGCGCTCCACCATCAGCGGCAGCGCGAAAGGACTCGGCGCCTTCAGCGCGACAACGACGCGCTCCTGCCCCGCCATCTGCGTCAGCACGGCCGACAGGCGCTGCAGTTCGAGCTCCTGGGCCAGCACTTCCTCTTCGGCCTGGGCCAGCAAGCGGTTGGCCGGGTCGTACTTGCGGAAGACCTCGTAGAACAGGCTGGACGAGGCCTGCAACTGCTTCATGCTCTTGGGCGCACCCGGGTAACCGCTGAACACCAGCCCGGCCACGCGCGCGATCTCCCGAAAGCGCCGCTGCGCGAGTTCACCGCTGTTCAGGCTGGCCAGCACGTCGTGCAGCAGGTCTTCAGTGGTGAACATGCGGCCCTCTTCCAGCGGGCGCAGGTCGGGCTCGACGGCCGCCAGCAGTTCGAAGCCATGGTCGTTGACGCTGATCGACCAGGTGTTCGGCGTGCCCCGCGCCAGGCGCCAGGCGAGCAACTGCGCCAGGCCGATGTGGACGTTGCGGCCGGCAAACGGATAGACGAAGACGTGGTGGCCCTCCCGCGAGCGCAGGCGCTCGATCAGGAGCTCCTGTCGCCCGGGCAGTTTCGACAACCGGGCCTGCGCTCGCAGCATCGCGCCGGCAGCGCGCATCTCAGGGTCGTCGAAGGCCTCAGTCGCCTCAGCGTCCGCAACGCGCGACAACACAGCCTTCGCCTCGTCCAGCACCTCCCGCACGGCGTCGGCCAGCTCGGTCGACAGCGGCATGCGGCCCCCACCCCAGTAGGGAATGGCGCCCCGGGTGCGGCTGGACGCGCGCACATAGGCCACGAGGTCGCGGGCGCGGACGAACTCCAGCACCCGCCCGGCAAAGACGAAGGTGTCGCCCGGCTTCAGCCGGGCGATGAAGTTCTCCTCGACATGCCCGAGCGTGCCGCCGGACAGCCATTTCACCGGCATCGACGCATCGGACACGATGGTGCCCACCTGCAGGCGGTGGCGCCGCGCAATGCCCCGGTCCGGCACGCGCCAGCGGCCGTCGACGACGGCGATGCGGTGGTAATCGGGATAGGCACCCAGGCTGTCGCCGCCCCGCTCGCAAAAGCGCAGCGCCCAGTCGAAGGCCTGCGGCGTCAGGTGGGCATAGGCCGGCGCGCCTCGGACCTCCTCGAACAGGGCGTGGGCCGTGTGGGACGCGATCACTTGGCTGGCGGAAGATGACGCCTCGGTGCCTTCCCCTGCGCAGACCACACCTGGACCACCGGTGCAGGAGGCGCCGTCCACGTGGGCTTGGGGGGTGCCGATGGCGGTGCCACCGTCAGCCTCGAAGCCCCCGCCGAGTGCCACCGTCACCAGGTGCTGCACCAGCACGTCCAGCGGCCGGTCGGGGCTGTGTCGGGACTCCACGCGCCCGGCCAGCGCGGCCCGGCGCGCCGCCACGGCCTCGACCAGTTCCAGCGTGTTCGTCGGCACCAGCGTGATGCGGCTTTCGCGCCCCGGCGCATGGCCGCTGCGCCCGGCACGCTGCAGCAGGCGCGCCACGCCCTTGGCGCTGCCGATCTGCAGCACACGCTCCACGGGCAGGAAGTCCACCCCCAGGTCCAGCGACGACGTGGCAACCACCGCCTTCAAGGTGCCCGCCTTCAGGCCGGCCTCGACCCAGGCACGCACCTCGGGGTCGAGCGAGCCGTGGTGCAGGGCGACCAGGCCGGCCCAATCGGGCCGCGCCTGCAACAGCCACTGGTACCAGATCTCCGCCTGCGAGCGGACGTTGGTGAACACCAGCGTCGTCGAGGCCGCGTCGATCTCCCGCACCACGGCCTGCAGCATCTGCGCGCCCAGATGCCCCGCCCAGCTGAAGCGGCCGGGCTCGGTCGGGCACAGGGTGTCGATGCGCAGCGTCTTGTCGATGCGCCCCCGCACCAGCAAGCCTTGGTCGTGCGCCACCAGCACACGCATCGCCTCGTGCAGGTTGCCCAGCGTGGCGCTCAGCCCCCAGACGACGGTGGCCGGTGACCACCGGCGCAGGCGCGCGAGTGCCAGCTGCACCTGCACGCCACGCTTGCTGCCCAGCAGCTCATGCCACTCGTCGACGATGACGGTGTGCACGCCACCCAGCAGTTCGGCCGCGTCCTCGCGCGTGAGCAGCAGGCTCAGCGTCTCGGGCGTGGTGACCAGCCCCTGGGGCCAGCGCCGCTCCTGTCGCGCCCGCTCGCTCGACGGCGTGTCGCCGGTGCGCCCGGCCACCTGCCAGGCGGGGGCCAGATCGGCCAGCGGCGCCTGCAGCGCCCGCACCGTGTCCGCCGCCAACGCCCGCATCGGCGTCAGCCACAGCACCTGCAAGCCTGCGCCGGCGCGCGCCCGTTGCAACGCGCCCATCCACACAGCCAGCGTCTTGCCGCTGCCGGTGGTGGCATGCAGCAGGCCGCTGCGCCCATCGGCCATCGCCGTCCAGACCTCGCGCTGGAAGTCGAAGGGCTGCCAGCCCCGGGCGGCGAACCAGGCGTCGATGCGGGCGTCGATGCGGGACGGATCGGTCGGCACCCGGGGATTGTCCTGCCCTGCCCGTCAGCACGGGCTGGCTCGGCGCATGCCCATGCAACCAGGGCGGCGGGCCTTCGCAGACCGAGGCAGGCCGGTCAGGACTGGCGCTGGTCGTCGAACAGCAAATGCGATTGCACCGCGCCGCCGCACCGGGCCAGCGTTCGAGCCCTGTGGAGGACGTCGGAAAACGCCTGAGGGTCGATGCGGCCGGTCGACGCATCGAAGCGCGGGTAGTAGACCTGGTCGAGCCAGGCGACAAACGCCGCGCGCAGGCCGGCGTCGAAGTCGAGCGACGCCGCACCGGCGAACAGCGCATCCAGCGCGGCCTGGTCTGCGGCCGCATGCACGAGCCCGGGCAGCGCGTAGAAGGCGCGCCCCAGCGTGATCACCGGCCGGTCCTGGAAGAAAGCCTGCAGGCCCATCGACGAGTTCAGCGTCACCACGGCCCGCGCGGCGGCCATCTGCGCGAAGCTGTCGGTGGCGTTGTCGACCACCACGCGCCCGCTTGCCACCAGCGGGGCCAGCAGCGGCCCGAGTGGCGTCCGGGCCGAAGGATGCTCCTTCAGTCGCAGATGCCAACCCGCCGGCAGGCGGGCCGCGGCCTGTCCCAAGGCCTGGAGGAACCCGTTCATGCCCCCCGTCCATCCGGCGAACAGCGTGACCTGACTGTCGGCGGGCACCTGCAAGGGGCAGAACAGGAAAGGCGTGTCGGGCAGTGTGCCGCTGCCCTGCGTGACGTCGGTCCGGCGCGACGCCCTGGCCGTCAGACCCGCCCCGGCATCGCGCCAGTTCGACACATCGCGGCCCTGCGCCCAGCGAAGGAAGAAGGCCGGGTCCTGAGGCACCGAGCCTTCGGCGTTGAGGCCCACAGGGTCGAGGGTGATCCGCCCGGGCAGCGGCGCCAGCTCCACATGGAGCGTGCACGCCCCGGCGTCCCGCGCCCCGGCGATGAAGGCCATGCGGGAGCCGGTCAACCCGTTCCACGCCAGCGCGACGTGGTCGGGATGGCGCGTGAAATAGGCCCGCGCCCAGTTGTACTGGCCCCGGATGAGCAGGTGCTTCAGAGCCCGACCCAGCGCGCCACGCGGCTGGCGCTTGGCCCGGGCCAGCGCCACCGCGGTGCGCTGCGCCGTCTGCGGCCCGTCACGCCAGGACAGCGGGACCACCGCAAGCCGCCGTGCCGCGCCGTGCGCCTGCGCAAGCGCACGGAAGACGGCCTCCTTGCGGGCGTTGTACTCGGCCGGAAAGACCAGCATCGAAAGACCCGCGCCGCCGATCAGGTCCGGCCCCACGCCGGGCCCGCGAATTGGCCTTCAGGAAGACGGCCGAGCGGCTGCCTGAGCGATGCGAAGTCGGGGTTGATGCCCATGTGGCCCGTACGTGAAGGTGTGACGCAGACCTGCCGGTGCGCTGCGCGACAGCGTCGCCCCGGCTCGTCGGACGGCGGATCAGTTATCGTAATCATTTCACGGTCTGGCGACACCGGCACGTGGCCGCGCTGCAACCCGAACGGGATCTCCACTTGACTCTGCCCACGCAAACCGACGTCGCCGGCAACGAGCTGGTCCAGTCCTATCGCTTCACACCCGCCGATCTGGCGTGCGCCGACCGCGCGCCCGGCATCAGCGCCTTCATGCGCATCCGCGATGGCGCGGCCTTCCTGGAAGCCACCATTCGCAGCCACATCGACTGCTTCGACGAGATCGTGGCGGTGTACAACCAGTGCACGGACGACACGGCCGACATCCTGCTGCGCCTGCGGCAGGAGTTCGGGCCCAAGCTGCGCGTGATCCACTACGTCGACCGCGTGCACCCGGTGCGCAGCGACGGCCACGCCCGCACACCGGCCGACTCGCCCCACAGCCTGGTCAACTACTACAACGCGGCGCTGGCCGCCACACGGTTCTCGATCGCCACGAAGTTGGACGACGACCACCTCGCGATCACCGACAGCACGCGGGCACTGACCGAGCGCTTGCGCCAGCATGCCGATCGCGTCGACGCGATGCACTGCTTCTCAGGACTGAACCTCATCCGTGCACCCAGCGGCGAGCTGGGCATCGTCGCCGACGCGCCCATCTCCGGTGGCGGCGACATCGGCTTCTTCCCCGTGCGCCCCGACACCTGCTTCGTGCACGACAGGCGCTTCGAACGCTTCCAGCGCGGCCGTCTGCAGAGGCGGTTTGCCGGCTTCCTGTACTGGCACCTGAAATACCTGAAGCCGGAACTGGGGCTGGCCAATTTCGAGCTGGACGCCCGTCCCGACAGCCGCTATGCCGAGCACCTGCGTCGTCTGGCCGAAAAGGCGCAGAAGGTCGTCTCGCTGCGCGATCTGCCTGCTCGCCTGCAGCCGCGGGCGCTCGATCGGCTGGAAGCCTTGTTGTCGGCCAAGAAACGGCTCAAGCTCGAGCGGGACGCGGCCGTGGCGGCCACGTTCCCGGACGCGACGGTGCTGGACGCCGTGCGGCGCACGTCCGATCGGCGCTGGGTGGACAGGGTGCTGGGATAGCGATCAGCGCAACTGCTCATCCACCTTCGAAGCCCAGATGCCGGGAGATCGCGGCGGCGGTCTCGACCACGATGGGTGCGATCTGCATCTGCACCTCCAGCGTCATCCGATCGGCCGGGCCCGAGACGCTGATACCCGCGAAGACCCGGCCCGAAGCGTTGCGGATCGGGGCAGCCACGCAGCGGACGAACAGCTGCAGTTCCTCGTTGTCCAGCGCATAGCCGCGCTTGCGTATCTCGGCGTAGTCGCGCCGCAGGGCATCGAGTGTCGTCAGCGTGTGAGGCGTGTAGGCCTGCAGGCCCTCGGAAGCGACCCGCTGGAGCAGCTCTTCCGGCAGGAAGGCGCCGACCGCCTTGCCGACGCCGGTGCAGTGGATGGGCGCGACCTCCAGGCGGGCACTCAGGCGCTTGCGCGGCTCGTCGACTTCGCCGCGCTCGATCAACACCACGGCATGCCCGTTGAAGATGCCGAGGTGCACCGATGCGCCGCACTGGCGCGCCAGTTGTTCGACAAAAGGCTGCGCCTCCCGGTGCAGGTCCATGTTGGCCAGGGACAAGCTGCCCAGTTCGTACAGGCCGATGCCGAGCATGTAGCCGCCGCCTCTGCCGTCCTGCTCGATGAAGCCGATCTCCTTGAGGGCGCCGAGGATGCGGTGCACCGTCGGCCGCGGCAGCCCGGTGGCGCTGGCGATCTGGGCCAGAGACAACCGCCGGGCCGCTGTGGAGAAACACTGCAGCACATCCATCATGCGACGGTAAGACTGGATGCGGCTCTTGTCGTCGCCTGCGGAGGATGGGTCGACAGTGGGCACGGTCATGCGCGGATGATAGGGCGGCCCCGACCGGGGCGGCTCCCAGGACAACGTCTGCTCCTTCAGCCCCAAGACCTTCCTCTGCCGCGCCAGCGCGTCCACAGCGGCCGGGCCAGCACCATTGTCCAGATCACCAGCGCCGCCACACCCAGGCCCGCCGCCAGCGGTCGCTCGAAGAAGCCGATGAAGCGGCCATCGGCGATGACCATCGAGGTCAGGAAGTTGCGTTCGACCATCGGGCCAAGCACCAGGCCGAGGATGATGGGCCCGATCGGGACGCCTTGCCGGTCCAGGACGAATGCAGCCAGCCCCGCCACCAGCATGACGCCGATGTCGAAGGTGGTGTTGTTGATCGCGAACGACCCGACGACGCAGCACAGCAGGATGACGGCGCTCAGCTGGTGGCGCGGGATGCGCAGCAACGGTGTGGCGAGCCGGATCGCCAGCCAGCCCAGCGGCAGCAGCGCCAGATTGGCCAGGATGAACACCAGGTAGATCGCGTACAGCGTCGGCGCCTGGGATTCGAACAGTTGCGGCCCTGGATTGAGACCCTTCATCACCAGCACGCCCACGGCAATTGCCGTCACCGCATCGCCGGGGATGCCGAACACCAGCGCCGGCACCCAGGCACCGCTCAGGGCAGCGTTGTTCGCAGCGCCAGCCTCGATGACCCCTTCCGGGTGACCGGTACCGAATTTTTCAGGGGTCTTCGAGAAGCGGCGCGCCATGGCGTAGCTGACCCAGGCGCCGAGGTCACCACCCGCACCGGGCAGCACACCGATGAGGGTGCCGGTGGCCGCCCCGCGCGCCACGTTGCGCGGGTAGCGGCGCAGCAACGCCCACACGCCGCTGAAGACCCTGCCGACGACCTGCGGCAGTTCGGGCAATCGCGAGCCTGCTGCCTCGTTCACCAGATGCTTGAGGATCTCGCTGACCGCGAACATCCCGATCATGATCGGGATGAAGTTCAGGCCACCCAGCAGTTCGGTCACGCCGAGGTCGAAACGCGGCGTCCCGGTCACGCCGTCCATGCCCACCGTCGACAGGAACAGCCCAATCAACAGCGCGACCATGCCCCGCAGCAGGTCACTGGACGACACCAGCGCCGCGCAGGAAAGACCGATGACCGCCAGCCAGAAGTATTCGAAACTGGAAAAGCGCAGTGCGAACCCGGCCAGGATCGGTGCCGCGACGATCAGCACGACGGCGCCGACCAGGCCACCGATCACCGAGGAAAGCAGGCTGCTGCCCAGCGCCTGGGCGGCCAGGCCTCGCCGTGTCATGGCGTAGGTTTCGTCGGTGTAGGCCGCCGACGCAGGCGTGCCGGGCATGCGGATCAGGCACCCCGGGATGTCACCGGCCGTGATCGCCATCGCAGTGCAAGCGACGATGGCCGACACCGCAGCCAATGGTGGCATGAAGAAGGTCACCGGCACCAGCAACGCCGTGGCCATGGTCGCCGTCAACCCCGGGATCGCACCAACGAACAGGCCGAACACCGAAGCCAGCAGGATCACCGCCAGCAATTGCGGATCGGCCAGCATGCCCGCTGCCAGCAGCAGGTTCTCCCCGAGGGCCGGCATCAGAACACCCCTTGGAGCCAGCCCAGGGGCAGCGGCACCTTCAGCAGTTTCGCGAAGCCCCAGTAGACCAGCGCCATCGCCACCGCGGTGGTCAGGACCGAGCGACGCAGGGGCTCACCGACCAGCCGCAGATACCCGAGCATGAAGACCGGCATGCACAACAGGAAGCCCACCGTCTCCAGGTAGCCGGCCATCAGCGCGAGACCGATGACCAGCCACGCCACAGCCGACACGGCACGCACCGAAAGGCCCGAGCCTGCAGGTGAAGCCGACGACACGCGCATGCCGGGCCGGCCCCGCAGACCCAGCAGGGCACGGCCGGTGATCAGCACCCCGCAGACGGCCAGCGCAATGCCGACCCACATCGGGAAAAAGCCCGGTCCGTAGGCCTGGGCAGGGATGGCCGGCAGCGCCGACGCCGCGCGCGCGATCACCACGCCGGCGCACGCGAGCACCGCGCCGAAGATCAGATCTCCGCGAGCGCTGCGCTGCGTCGTCACGCCCGCCAAGGTCACTTGGCCAGGCCGGCCGCCTTGGCCGCGACGCCGAAACTCGCCTCGGCGTCCTTCAGGAACGCGGTGAAGCCCGCCGGGTCGGCGTACTGGACGCCGAACTTGCGCGCGTCCATCAACTTGCGGAACTCAGGATCGTTGACGACCTTGCCCAGCGCCTGACCGAGTCGAGCGGCCACATCAGCCGGCAACCCTTTCGGGGCGGCGGTG
>JBMTXX010000108.1:0-12182 GCA_049453935.1 Rubrivivax sp. | reverse complement strand
TGCACACATCGACGTGGACGAGGACGGGCGGATCGTCGGCTTGTTCTGAGGCTCGTGCAACGGTCGAATGCCGTTCTGGTGCACGGCTGGCCATAGGCTGAGCGGGTGACGGCAAGCGACGCGGCAGCGTCCGAAGATGCGTTACCGTTCGCATCCTTTGTCGAGCACCCGAGAAGAGACAACCACCATGCGCCTGTACATCGGCAACAAGAACTACTCCTCCTGGTCCATGCGCCCATGGGTGCTGATGCGCCAGGCCGGCATCGCCTTCGAGGAGGTGATGGTGCGCTTCGACTCGTTCGCACCAGGCTCCGAGTTCCGTCGCACCATCGACACGGTCAGCCCGACGGGCAAGGTGCCGCTGCTGGTGGACGGGGACCTGACGGTGTGGGACTCGATGGCGATCTTCGAGTACCTGGCCGAGCGGTTTCCCGAAAAGGGTCTGTGGCCGACCGAAGCGCGCGCCAGGGCGCAGGCGCGCAGTGCTTGCGCCGAGATGCACGCGGGCTTTCGGGATCTGCGCATGGCCTGTCCGATGAACATCGAGGCCCACCTGCCCGAGGCCGGTGCGCTGGCCTGGCGCGACAAGCCGGGGTTGCGCAAGGACATGGCCCGGCTGGAGGCCTTGTGGGGCGGTTTGCTCGCGGCCTGGGGCGGTCCGATGCTCTTCGGTGGCACTTTCACCATCGCCGATGCCTGCTTCGCGCCGGTGTGCATGCGGCTGCGCACCTACGACCTGCCGGTCTCCGGGCCTGTGCGTGCCTACGTCGAGCGCGTCGTCGAGGTGCCGGGCGTGAAGGCCTGGATCGAAGGGGCGCTGGCGGAAGCGGACTTCATCGACTTCGAGGAGCCCTTCCGCCTGCGCCGCTGAGCGCAGGTGCGGCTGACCGGCGGCATCCTGCGCCGTGCCCCTGCGGCGCGGCCTGACGCGGCAATGCCCTCCAACCCCGTCCAGCCCCGAGCCTTGTGGAGCCCCTCGTGACGTTTCCCGATCTGCAACCCACGCTGACCGGCCCCACACTGACGCTTCGACCCTTGCGTCCGTCGGACTTCGACGATCTGTGGCGTGCGGCCAGCGACCCGATGATCTGGGCCCAGCACCCCGAGCCCACGCGATGGCAGGCCGAGGTCTTCCGCCGCTTCTTCGACAGTGGCCTGGCCTGCGGCGGCGCGCTCGTGGCCCAGGAGGTGGGCAGCGGGGCCGTGGTCGGCAGTTCGCGCTACTACCAGTGGGACGCGTCGGCGCAGGCCGTCACCATCGGCTACACCTTCCTGGTGCGGCGTTTGTGGGGTGGTCCGGCCAATGCCGAGATGAAGCGACTGATGATCGAGCACGCCTTCGGCTTCGCACGCACGGTGTGGTTCGAGGTCGGTCGCGACAACGTGCGATCGCGTCGCGCGATGGAGAAGATCGGTGCCACCCTGGCCGGGGACCGCGTCGATCCACCGGGCTCGGCCGCGGCGCCGCACGTGCTGTTCAGGATCGATCGAGCCGCTCGCGGCGGTTGAAGGCGGGAAGGCACCCGAGGGAAACACCTAGGCGGCGGTCGTCTGCACTTCGATACATTCAAGTCCCCCGTGATGCAGGGGTTTTTCCGGAGGATCCAGATGTCGAGCAACTTTGTCTTCACGCGGCGCGCCCTGTCGATGGCGGCGCTTTCCACGCTGGCGGCTGTCGCCGTCGCAAGCCTGCCGGCGCATGCCGCGACGCCCAAGGACACGCTGGTCATTGCCGCGGCCTTCGACGACATCATCTCGCTCGACCCTGCCGAGGCTTTCGAGCTGTCGGCCGGTGAGTTGATGGGCAACGGCTACGAGCGCCTCCTGCGCTACGACGTCGACGATCCGTCCAAGCTGGTCGGCGACCTGGCCAAGTCCTGGGATCTGTCGGCCGATGGCCGCACCTACACCTTCGAGCTCAAGCCCGGGATGCGGTTTGCTTCGGGCAATGCCCTGACGGCCGAGGACGTCGTCTTCTCGCTGCAGCGCGCGGTGCTGTTGGACAAGACACCTGCCTTCATCCTCACGCAGTTCGGCCTGTCCAAGGCCAACGTCGCGCAGAAGGTGCGCCAGACCGGCCCCCTGACGCTGACCATCGAGACCGACCGTGTCTACGCGCCCTCGCTGTTCTACAACTGCCTGACCGCCAACGTCGCGGGTGTCGTCGACAAGAAGCTCGTGATGAGCAAGGAGGCCAATGGCGACATGGGCTACAACTGGCTGAAGACGAACTTCGCCGGCTCGGGCCCGCTGCGTATCCGTGACTGGCGCGCCAACGAGATCGTCGTGCTCGAGCGCAACGACAACTACTACGGCGACAAGAGCAAGCTTACGCGCGTCATCTACCGTCACGTCAAGGAGGCTGCCACGCAGCGCCTGCTGCTGGAAAAGGGCGATGTCGATGTCGCGCGCAACCTGAGCCCGCAGGACATCGAGGCGCTGAGCTCGAACGCCAACGTGCGCATGGCCACGACGCTCAAGGGGTATCTCACCTACTTCAGCCTGAACCAGAAGCACCCCATCCTGTCCAAGCCTGAGGTGCGCGAGGCGATGAAGTGGCTGGTCGACTACGACGCGCTCGGCCGCACGCTGCTGAAGAACATCGCGGTCGTGCACCAGAACTTCCTGCCGGTGGGGCTGCTCGGCGCGTCGACCGAAAAACCCTACAAGCTCGACGTGGCCAAGGCCAAGGCGCTGCTGGCCAAGGCAGGACATGCGAACGGCTTCAAGGTCACGATCGACATGCGCACGATCCAGCCCATCCAGGGCGTGACCGAGGCGATCCAGCAGACCTTCAAGCAAGCCGGGATCGAACTCGAGATCCTGCCGGGTGACGGCAAGCAGACGCTGACGAAGTACCGCGCGCGCAACCACGACATCTACATCGGCTCCTGGGGTGCGGACTACTGGGATCCGCACACCAACGCCGACACCTTCGCGCGCAACCCGGACAACGCCGACAACGCCAAGAGCAAGCCCCTGGCTTGGCGCAACGGCTGGGACATCCCTGAGATGACCAAGAAGTCCGACGCGGCGGCGATGGAGCGTGACGGCGCCAAGCGGGCCAAGATGTACGCCGACATCCAGGCCGAGTTCCGCAACACCAGCCCCTTCGTGATCCTCTACCAGTGGGCCACGGTCACGGCGATGCGCAGCAACGTCGACGGTCTGAAGATCGGGCCGACCTCCGACGGCACCTTCCTGTTCAAGGTGAGCAAGCGCTGACAGTGCCGACGGCGCTGTCGCGTCGCGCTGCCGTCACCGGGCGTTGGCTCGGGGCGGTGGCGCTGACCTATCTCGGGCTGCTGGCGGTCACGTTCTTCATCGGCCGGGTGATCCCGGTCGATCCGGTGCTGGCCATCGTCGGTGACCGGGCGCCCGAGCACGTGATCGAGCGTGTGCGTGAGGAACTCGGCCTGAACGAGCCGCTGTACGTGCAGTTCGCGGTCTACGTGGGCAAGGCGCTGCAGGGAGATTTCGGGACGTCGGTGCTGACCAGCCAGCCGGTGTGGCAGGACATCCTCAAGACCTTCCCGGCCACGTTCGAGCTCGCCACCTGCGGCATCCTCATCGGTGCCGGGCTGGGGATTCCCTTGGGTGTCTGGGCGGCGGTGCGGCAGGGCGGTTGGGCCGATCATGTGGTGCGCGTCGTCGGCCTGATCGGCTATTCGGTGCCGGTGTTCTGGCTCGGCCTGATGGCGCTGGTGCTGTTCTACGCCCGGCTGGACTGGGTGGCGGGGCCTGGGCGCATCGACGTCGTCTACGAGTACACCGTTCCCCGCACGACGGGCTTGCTGCTGCTGGACGCGGCGATGGCCGGCGAGTGGGAGGCCTTTCGAAATGTGTTCAGCCACCTGGTGCTGCCGGCATCGCTGCTGGGCTATTTCTCGCTGGCCTACATCAGCCGCATGACGCGCTCCTTCATGCTCAGTGAGCTGTCGCAGGAGTATGTGGTCGCGGCCCGAGCCAAGGGCCTGTCGGAAGCCCGCATCGTCTGGCGCCACGCGCTGCGCAATGCGGCGGTGCCGCTGACGACGGTGGTGGCGCTGTCGTACGCCGGGTTGCTGGAAGGGTCGGTGCTGACCGAGACGGTGTTCTCCTGGCCGGGTCTGGGCCTGTACATCACCAATTCCCTGCAGAACGCCGACATGAACGCGGTGCTGGGCGGCACCATCGTGGTGGGCACCGTGTTCGTCGGTTTGAACCTGTTGAGCGATCTGCTGTACCAACTGCTCGACCCGAGAACGCGGGAGACGCGCTGATGCAGTGGCGTGACTGGCTGCTGACCGAGCGACCTGCGTCACGGCGTCAGGCGGCGCTGGGCCGTGCCTATGCGGTCTGGCTCGTCTTCGCGCGCAACCGGCTGGCGATGGCCGGCCTGGTGATCGTGCTGGGGCTGGTGTTCGTGGCGGCCACTGCCGACTGGATCGCGCCCTTCGGGCCGACCGACGGTGTGCTGGACCAGCGCCTGCAGCCGCCCTCGGCAGTGCACTGGTTCGGCACCGATGACCAGGGGCGCGACATCTTCTCGCGTATCCTGCACGGCGCCGGGATCACCTTGACGGTGGTCGTGATGGTGGCTGTGCTGGCCGCACCGATCGGGCTGCTCGTGGGCACGGTGTCGGGTTACGCGGGCGGGCGCATCGACGCGGTCCTGATGCGCGTGACCGACATCTTTCTGGCTTTCCCTCGCCTGATCCTGGCGCTGGCCTTCGTCGCCGCCCTCGGCCCCGGCATCGAGAACGCGGTGATCGCGATCGCGATCACGTCCTGGCCCCCATATGCGCGCATCGCACGCGCTGAGACGCTGACGATACGCCGGGCCGAGTACATCGAGGCGGTGCGGCTGATGGGCGCCGGGCCTTGGCGCATCATCTGGCGACACGTGATGCCGCTGTGCCTGTCGTCGGTGATCGTGCGTGTCACGCTCGACATGGCCGGCATCATCCTGACGGCCGCAGGCCTGGGCTTCCTGGGCCTGGGTGCGCAGCCGCCGATGCCGGAGTGGGGCGCGATGATCGCCAACGGGCGGCAGTTCGTGCTTGACCAATGGTGGGTGGCTGCGGCGCCCGGCGCGGCGATCTTCCTCGTCAGTCTGGCGTTCAACCTGCTCGGCGACGGGCTGCGTGATGCGCTCGATCCGAAGGCCAGGCGATGAGTTCGGGCCGTGATCCGGTGAACGCTGATCAGCCGATGCTGCAGGTCGCGGATTTGCGCGTGGCCTACCCGAGGCGCGAGGGCGGGTGGTCCGAGGTGGTCCGTGGCGTGTCGTTCACACTCGGACGCGAGCGCCTGGGCATCGTCGGCGAGTCGGGCTCGGGCAAGAGTCAGACCGGACGTGCGGTGCTGGGCCTGACGGCGCCGGGCGGTCGCGTCACGGCGCAGCGGTTGGCGTTTCGCGGTCAGGATCTGCTGACCTTGCCCGCCGTACAGCGTCGGGCGCTGCGCGGGCGCCGGATCGCGATGGTGCTGCAGGATCCGAAGTATTCCCTGAACCCGGTCATGACGATCGGCGAGCAGATCGTCGAGACCTTGCGCAGCCATCGGCGTGTGGACGCGGCGGCAGCGCGGGACGCGGCACTGCGCGCGCTGGCAGCGGTTCAGATCGACGATCCGCAACGGGTCTACCGCCTGTACCCGCACGAGGTCTCAGGCGGCATGGGCCAGCGGGCGATGATCGCCATGATGCTGATCGCCGAACCCGAGTTGCTCATCGCAGACGAGCCCACCTCGGCGCTGGACGTGACGGTCCAGCTGGAGGTGCTGGGCATCCTGGACCGGCTGGTGCGCGAACGCGGCATGGGTTTGATCTTCATCTCCCACGATCTGCGCCTGGTGTCTTCGTTCTGTGACCGCGTGCTCGTGATGTATGCCGGCCGCGTCGTCGAGGAGCTTGCCGCTGCCGACTTGTCTCAGGCGCGGCATCCCTACACCCAGGGCTTGCTGAACTGCCTCCCGAGGCTGGGGGCCTCGGCGCACCCGCTGCCCACACTGGACCGTCAGGCGGAATGGGCGCAGTGATGGCGACGCCGGGAGGGCCTGGAGGGATTCGTCACCAGCCGCTGGGGCTGGTGGTGGAGGACCTGCACGTCCGGTTCGGTGACTTCACGGCAGTCGATGGGGTATCGCTTGACATCGCGCCGGGTGAGAGTTTCGGCATCGTCGGCGAATCGGGCTCGGGCAAGAGCACGGTGCTGCGTGCGGTGTGCGGGCTGGTGCGTCCCGCGCAGGGTCGTGTGGCGCTGCAGGCGTCGGCGTACCCCGGTGACGGTGCGGAGATTTCGCTGCCTCAGCCCGGCTCGATGGCCTTCAGGCGCCAGGTGCAGATGGTTTTCCAGGACCCGTACGGCTCACTGCATCCCCGCCAGACGGTCGACCGCATTCTGGCCGAGCCGCTGGCCATTCACGGCATCTCGGGCGCCGAGCAGCGCATCCTGGCCGCGCTCGACGCTGTGGGCCTGGGCGAAGGCTTTCGCTTCCGATACCCCCATCAGTTGTCGGGCGGTCAGCGCCAGCGCGTGGCGATCGCGCGCGCGCTGATCCTGGAGCCTCAGATCCTGCTGCTGGACGAGCCGACCTCGGCGCTGGACGCCTCGGTGCAGGCCGAGGTGCTGAACCTGCTGGAGCAGTTGCGACGCGAACGCTCCCTGACCTTCGTCATGGTGAGTCACGACCTGGCGGTCGTGACCCACCTGTGCGAGCGCCTGCTGGTGATGCAGCAAGGACGCATGGTCGAGATCCTGGCGGCATCGGATCTGGCAGCGGCCAGGGTGACGGACGACTACACCCGCCGCTTGATGCAGGCGGCAGAAGGCTTCCGGCGCGACGCCGTGGCGCCCGTGTCTGGCTGAATTTGTTCCAGGCGCACGCCTGCCCGTCGCGCCGTTCTATCGAGGATGACCACGATGACGACACCTTCGATCCACTGGGAAGCCCATTCCTGCCTGCCGCTGCACCCCGATGCGGACTTCTCTCCGCTGGAAGACTATCAGGCCTGTGGCGTGCACTACGTGTCGATCAACATCGGCATGGACATGAACCCGCTGGAGCAGATCCTGCCGGTGATCGCGGCTTTTCGCGCGAAGATCGCCGCCCACCCGGACCGCTTTGTGTTGCCGCGTACCGTGGCTGACATCGAGGCCGCGGCGGCCTCCGGCCGGCTGGCGGTCGGTTTCGATCTGGAAGGCGCGGTGCCGCTGCTGGGGCAGCCCGAGATGGTGGCGCTGTACCGTGACCTGGGGGTGCGGCAGATGCACTTCGCCTACAACCGCAACAACGCGGTGGCCGGGGGCTGCCACGATGACGAGCAGGGCCTGACCGCGTTGGGCCGGCGCATGGTCGAGGCGGTCAACCGCGCCGGCGTGCTCATGGACTGCTCACACACGGGCCGCCGCTCATCCCTGGACATCATGGGCGTGTCTTCCGCGCCCGTGATCTTCAGCCATGCCAACCCGACCGCGCTGGTGGATCACGGCCGCAACATCACCGACGAGCAGATCCGGCACTGCGCCGCCACCGGCGGGGTGATCTGCGTCAACGGTGTCTCGCGCTTTCTGGAGAGCACGCATCCGACAGCCCAGGACGTTGCACGACACGCCGCCTACGTGGCCGATCTCGTCGGCGTCGAGCACGTGGGCATCGGCCTGGACATCAGTTTCCGCCAGCCCGGGGTCGACGAGACGCCGCCGGGCGGTTTCGATCCGACCTGGTGGTGGCCACCCTCGGCCGGTTACGACCGCGCCAACCCGTCCACCTACCCGCCGATCAGCGCCTGGCGCGAACTCGGCCCGGCGCTGCAGGACCTGGGCATGAGCGCGAGCGAAGCGGCGCTGGTGCTCGGCGGCAACATGCAGCGGGTGGCGAGTCGCGTGTGGGGGGGCTGAGTGTTCCAAGCGCCGCAAGTGGCGGCATGCGCCTGGCGTCACGTGCCCGCGGCTGCGGCCGACGTCGCCGGACGAGGGGGCAGGTCGATGCGGAAGTGTCGCCGCAGGACGTCTGCGATGTTTTCGTAGCAAGACCCGTAACGGATCACCTCGAGCGTTTCGCAGTGCAACAGTGTGGAAGACGCGGCCCAGGGGTGGTACTTCATCAGGCCATGGTCGATGACGATGTCGGCCACCGACCGAACCTCGGGCTCGATGTCCTCGACACGGAACTTGGTGCCGTGGAGTGACAGATTGGCGGACGAGCCGAACAGAAGCGTGCCTCGCTCCAGGCTCAGGCGCGTGATTTCAGCGTGGAAGCGCCCCGCGTTCAACAGCATCAGTAACGTGTCGCCACGCGTGCTGCGCGCATAGGTATCGGGGTCGAGGGCGGTCAGCAAGGGGTGGTCGACTCGGCACGGTGCGATCAGGCCGAGCGGCAGGTCATGGTCCAGCGTGATGGCTTGCACGATCGCGCGGCCGCGTTCGCTGACGAGGTGGAGTTCGCGGTGCAGTGCATCGTTGCCCAGCATCGCATTGAGTTTGTTCGGAGCACGGCGCTTGGTATCGAAGATGCGCCGCAAGGCCTGTGGGCGGGCGGCGATCAGCGAGTAGCCCACGTCGTTGGGCAGTATGGCGATGCCGCCGTCCTCCATGACTTGCATGGCTCGTTTCGCATCTGCAGGAATGTCCAGCACGCTCATATCCGCGAGTTCTTTCAGGTGGATGGTGTCGGTGGGTGGAGCGATCCGCCGGGGTCGAGCGGCGGCTTAAGCCTCCCGTGGTGCGACGCACCGCCATTGCAGGCCCAACACCGCCCGCAGGTCGAGGTCGGCTCGACCCGCGGTCCGACGACGGGGGATGCCACATTGGTTGGCCCCAGCGCACAGGCGGTCGAGGTCCTCGACCAGCAGGGTGATGAAGGCCGGTCGCGCCGGCTCGCAGGCGCGGGTTGACCGATCGGAGCGGACCTCAATGCGCGCATCCCCGGACAACAGGATGTCCTGAACGACGTTATCGGTCTGGTCGGACGGGTCGGGCGAGCCGTCTGTGATGCCCACCCCTTGCTTCAGCCGACGTGCCCATGAACGCACGCTGTTGTGCCCGCCCCCGTATCCCACCTCCGTCAACGCCCGTGCGCGGTTTGGATGCGCAAGACACGCAGGTGGTCGAAGAAGATGCGGGGTCCGGTGCTCGACCCAGCAAAGGAAGCTCGGGTCGTCAGCGGTCCACTCGGCTCCGAAGAATCGGAAGTGTGCCATGCCACTCGCGCCGGGTTCCTCCACTGCTCGTCGCCAGTCCATCACTGTCGGCCCGACGTCCAGGCCTGCGGCGGCGCATGCGGCGTGCGTGGCCCTCGCGTCCGAGGTGCCGAAGGCCAGCACGTGCAGTCCATGGCGCACCGTCGGCGCGCTTGCGAGCAAGTGTCCGGCTGCCGGGTCGACGATCTCCATGAACTCGACATACCCGTGCGTAAGCATCAGGCTGCGTTGCACACTACCGGCGGACACCACGCGTCCGTCGGGGAGTGTCCGGGTGTGTTCGGCGCGGGTCGTCAGCGTGAACCCCAGATCAAGGAAGATCTGGCTGACGACTTCCAGGTCGGCGACGATGAACCCGACATGATCCAGTGTCGATTCGGAGATGCTCTGCATCGCGAGCTCAATTGGTCCTGGGTGCAGAGGCTCGCACCACGGACGGATCCTGTGGGGTGGACGAGCGTCGAGTGCGGCGCGCGTGCGCCGGGCGATCGACCGGTGCCGGACCGCCCGGTTCGCTCACGCAGCGGAAGATTGTGGCCTTGGCACCGTGGATGTGGGCGCGCATGGCCGCTTCCGCCCAGATTGGATCTGCCGCGGCGACTGCATCGACGAGTTCATGGTGCTGGGACGCGCTGCGCATGAAGGTTGCGTCGTCGTAGCGCGCGAAGGTCATCCGCTCCAATGGCATGTGGACGACCGCGGCCAGCAAGGCCGCGACCCGACGATTTCGTCCGGTGTCCAGCAGCAGACGATGGAAGCGGTTGTTCGACTCGGCCACTGCACGCAGGTCGATCTGTGGTGCGTGGCACAACGACTCAAAAATCCGGGCTTCGCTGCGCAGCGCCTCGATTTCCGCGGCGGTCGCGTTCCGCGCGGCCAGCGCGCAGCCGTGTCCCTCGAGCAAGGCGCGGAGGTCGAAGACCTCCAACAGGTTCGCGTCGGTCCAGTCGACGACCACCGCGCCTCGGTTCGCTCTCAGCTCAAGGAATCCTTCGGCCGCCAACAGGGTCAGCGCCTGCCTCACGCAGGATCGCGAGACCTGCGCCATCGCGCAGACCTCGGCTTCGGTGATGCGCGCCCCCCCTGCGTAGCGTCCGTCCTGGATCGCCCGACGCACGGCCTCGCAGGCGGCTTCGACCCCTGCGCTCAGGTGCGAGGACCGTGCCGAGGTGCTCACCACCTCAACGCCAGTGGTCAGGGCGCGAGAACCCCTTTGCCTTCGGGTCGGATTCGACAAAGCGTCGGTACTCGGCCGACTTGTAGGCTGCGGCGAGCTGCTTGACCGGGGCAGAGTCCACCGCCGTCTTGCGAGCGACCAGGATGATCTGGTATTGGGGCGCCGGGTCCTCGAGGACGAGCGCATCGGTCAGGAACTTGCCCGAGGCGATGATGTGGTTGCCCAGCGCCACGCTCAGGTCCATTTCGGCCATGGCGCGCGGGATCTGTGGTGCATCCAGCGGGACGAGTTGCAGCTTCTTGGGATTGGCGGTGACGTGCTTTTCCGTCGTCCGGCCGGCTGGTGCAGCTGGATCGAGCTTGATCAGCCCTTGCTCCTGGAGGAACATGAGGGACCGGTTCATCGACGTCGGATCGTTCGGCAACGCGACCCGCGCACCTTCAGGGAGGGCGGCCAGGCTCGCGTGACGCGTGGAATAAAGACCCAGCGGTGCGCTCGGCACGCGCAGCACCTCCACTAGATCGCCCTTGTTCTTCTCGTTGAAGACATTCATCCAGGCCAAGTTCTGGAACACATTCGCGTCCAGCGAGCCGTCCATGAGCGCGGTGTTGGGCTGGATCGCGTTCGAGAACTCGGTGACCTGCACCTTCAGCCCTGCCTTTTCGAGCGAGGGTTGGATGCCACGCTTGAACTGGTCGGCGTAGGGGCCCGGGAAGAAGCCGATGCGCAGCGTGGTCTGTGCATGCGCCTGCCAGGCGCACGTCGTGAGGATCGCGGCTGCAGCAAGGGATCGAAGGAGATGGCGCTTTTGCATGGAAGGTCCTTTCGGTAGGTGGAAGTGGACAAGGGCCGGAGGGCTGACTGGCCTCGGGTGTGTCGCTGGTGGTGGGCGTCTTGGTGACACGGGCTCGGCCTGCTCAGCGGCGGTCCAGACGCTCGGCAAGGAAGTTGCCGATCATCTGGGTCCCCTGGACGAGCACGAACATCACCACCACGCACCACACCATGACGGGCGTGTCGAAGCGGTAGTAGCCATAGCGGATGGCCAGGTCACCAAGCCCTCCGGCGCCGACGGCGCCCGCCACGGCCGAGTAGGCGATGAAACCGGTGGCGGTGACCGTTGCACTGCCGATCAGTGCCGGTCGGGCCTCGGCCAACAACACCATCAGGATGGTCTGGGTCGTCGAGGCGCCGCAGGCGCGTGCCATCTCTACAACGCCCCGCGGGACATCGCGGAGGTTCTGTTCCACCAGACGTGCGAAGTAGGGGATCGCTGCCACGGACAGGGCTACTGCAGCGGCCTTCGGTCCGATGCTCGTGCCCACGACGAACCGCGACAGAGGGATTAGGATCACCAGCAGGATGATGAAGGGGAAGGACCGCAGCACGTTGACCGCCGACCCGACGAGACGGTTCAGCCAGGGTGACGGCTGCAGGCCCCCCGGCGCGCTGACGTGCAGCAGCACGCCCAGGGGCGTACCCAGGACCAGGGCTGCCGCCATGGTCGCTCCCACCATCAGCAGTGTGTCCAGTGTCGCCTTCCAGAGGTCGGGGCCGGATTCGATGAGTGCACCAAGGAGTTCGTTCACGCATCCTCCTGTGGAAGTTCGGTGGCGTCCGTCCAGCCGCGCGCCGTCTCGAAGAAGAATCGTCCCAGGCGGCTGCGCGGCTGCGGGTCGTCCATCGTGATCATGTCGACCTCACGTCCCTTCTCGAGCAGCATGCACCTGTGGCACATGTAGGTGGCCACCTTGATGTCATGAGTGACCATCACGATCGTCATGCCGCGCTCTTGATTGAGCTGTCGTAGAAGCCGCAGGA
>JBMTXX010000107.1:0-12233 GCA_049453935.1 Rubrivivax sp. | reverse complement strand
CCCTGCAGCGCTCGGCGTTGCAGGGCGGATGGATCGCCGGATTCAGACCTCTATCGTCACCCGTCCGTCGCTGTCGACCACCGTCCGGTAGGTCTTCAGCGGGATCATGCAGGGCGGGGCGACCACCGCACCGGTGCGGATGTTGAAAGAGCCGTTGTGGAAGTCGCACTCGACCACATCACCGTCGATGTAGCCCTCGGACAAGGACCCCGGCCCGTGCGTGCAGGTGTCGTCGGTGACGAAGTACTCGCCTTCGAGGTTGAAAACCGCAAGCACCATCTTCCCATGCTCGACACGCAAGGCACAACCCCGCTCCACCTCTTCGGCGCGGCACAGGGAAATTCGCTCGCAGGCTTCCGACATGCCCGCTCCTCCAGTTGACACAGACGAGCGGCAGATGATATCGTCGTTTTGGATAAAGGAACGTCGTTCCTTATAAAGGAACATATCTCGCAGCCGCGGGTGCTGGCGTCGCGGGTTCGGAGTGCAAGACGATGAAGAAGGAACAGAACGACCTGCTGACGCAGACCGGACCGGGCAGCGCCATGGGCGAGTTGTTCCGTCGCTATTGGTTGCCCGCGCTGCTGTCCGAGGAACTGCCCGAGCCCGACGGCCCACCGGTGCGGCTGCAACTGCTGTCCGAGCGGTTGATCACCTTCCGCGACAGTTCGGGCCGCCTGGGGGCGATCGACGAGTTCTGCGCGCACCGCGGCGTGTCGCTGTGGTTCGGCCGCAACGAGGAAGACGGACTGCGCTGCCCCTATCACGGCTGGAAGTACGACGTGACCGGCCAGTGCACCGAGGTGCCCTCCGAGCCTGTGGAAAGCGGCTACTGCGAGCGCATCAAGCTCAAGTCCTACCCGCTGGTCGAGCGCGGCGGCGTGATCTGGATCTACATGGGCCCGCCCGAACTGCAGCCGCCGCTGCCCGAGTGGGAGTTCGCCACCGTGCCGGCCAGCCACAGCTTCATGTCCAAGCGGCTTCAGGAGTGCAACTGGCTGCAGGCGCTGGAAGGCGGCATCGACTCCAGCCACGTGTCCTTCCTGCACCGCGGCGCCCTCAACCGCGACCCGCTGTTCAAGGGCGCGCGCGGCAACCAGTACAACCTGGGCGACCTGGCACCGGTGTTCGACGTGGCGCAAGCCGACGGTGGCCTGTTCATCGGCGCGCGCCGCAACGCCGAGGACAACCAGTACTACTGGCGCATCACCCCGTGGATCATGCCCAGCTTCACGATGGTGCCGCCGCGCGGCGACCATCCGGTGCACGGCCACTTCTGGGTGCCGATCGACGACCACCACAACTGGGCCTGGAGCTTCGACTACCACCCGAACCGCCCGCTGACCGAGGAGGAGCGTCAGGCGATGAAGGACGGCCACGGCATCCACGTGCGCTACGTCCCCGGCACCTACATCCCGCTGCAGAACCGCAGCAACGACTACCTGATGGACCGCGCCGCCCAGAAGGCCGGGATCACCTACAGCGGGATCGAAGGCATCGCGATGCAGGACGCCTCGCTGCAGGAGAGCATGGGGCCGATCCAGGACCGCACGCGGGAAAACCTGGTGGGCACCGACAACGGGATCATCATGGCGCGCCAGCGCCTGCTGAAGGCGGCCCGCGCCCTGCAGGACAAGGGTGAAATGCCGCCCGGGCGCGATCCGCAGCACCAGCGGGTGCGCTCGGCCGCCGTGCTGCTCGAGCGCGGCGTGCCGTTCAAGGACGCCGCCGCGGACGCGCTGATCGCGGAGCCGGGCAAACCGCACGCCTCGGTATGAGCAGGCGCGACGGCCGCCGCCGGTGCGGCCCGGGGCCCCATGCACGGCGACCGTGTTCGGCACGCTGAAACCGCAGCAGGGGCTGGCCGATGCCTGCACCCGGGTGGCGGCCTGGACCCGGGAGCGTTTCCGGCTGGAGCCCGCCCACACCGTGCTCGTCACCGAACTGGTGTGTGGATTGCCGGGGTGCCCGCCGCTCGAGACCGTCATCGCCTTCTGGACCGCGGCGGACCGCCGGCACCATCTCAAGGTCTTCAAGCCCGTGGTCGAGGTCACGCCCGACGACCTGCCCCCGTGGTGGATGCGTGAGGCGCTGATCGTGGCCCCGGACGCCGAGCTGGCCTGCTGCTGACGCCGCCTCGAGCAGACCCCAGCGAAGACACCTGACACAGACCGAAACCCGCACCGGAGAGACGCGCATGTCCGTCACGACCCTCAGGACCGTCACCCGCACCCAGGGCAACAACCGCGCCTTGAAGGACGGCACGGTCCGCCCTGCCGGCTTCGAGTTCGACTTCGAAGAGGTGCCGGTGCTGATCGACGGCTTCCGCCGCATGGTGCGCGGGCTGGAATTCGACGTCTGCGAGATGGCGCTGACGACCTATGTCTGCGCGCGGGCGCACGGCAAGCGCTTCACCGCGCTGCCGATCTTCCTCGTGCGCGCCTTCCACCACGGCGCGATCCTGGTCAACACCCAGGCCGGGATCCGGCACCCGAAGGACCTCGAAGGCCGGCGCGTCGGCGTCAACCGCGGCTACACCGTCACGACCGGCGTCTGGGCACGCAGCGTCCTGCGCAACGCCTATGGCGTGGACCTGTCCAAGATCACCTGGGTGCTGTCGGGCGACGAGCACGTGGCCGAATACCGCCCGCCCGCCAACGTCGTGCCGATCGAGCCCGGCCGCAAGATGGCCGACCTGCTGGTCGGCGGTGAGCTCGCCGCGGCCATCGGCGTGGACGTCGACGCACCGCACGTCGCCCCGCTGATCCCGGACGCGGCCGAAGCGGGTTACGCCGCCTTGCAGGCCACCGGGCATTACCCGATCAACCACCTGGTGGTCGTCAAGGACGAGCTGCTGGCGAGCCACCCGGGTCTGGCCCGTGCCGTCTTCGACGCCTTCGCGCAATCGAAGCGGCTGTACGTCGAGCGCCTGCGCGCCGGCACCCTGGACAAGCCCACGGCCGTCGACGAGATGCACCGCCGCGTGATGGCGATCACCGGCAGCGACCCGCTGCCCTACGGCATCGAGCCCAACCGCGGGGCGCTGACGCAGGCGCTGGCGGCCATGCGCGACCAGGGCATCGTCGACCGTTCCGAGACCGAGACGCTGGAAGCGCTGTTCCATCCCGAAACGCACGGCCTGGTGGCCTGAGCGGCTGAGAGGCTGAGCCGATCGCCCCACCAGACCACCGCCCTGCCCGACACACCCCTGACCGGATCCGCACGCCATGACCGAAGCCCTGAGCCTCAGCCGCCTGCAGCAGATGAAGCGCGACGGGCGCAAGATCGTCGGCGTGGTCGCCTGGGATGTCCAGATGGCACGCATCGTCGACCGCGCCGGGGTCGACCTGGTCTCGGTCGGGGACTCGGTGGGGGTCAACCTGTGGGGCCACGCACACCCGCTGGAAGTGACGATGGACGAGATGGTCGTCGTCACCCGCGCCGTGCGGCGCGGGGTGCGGCGCGCGCTGCTCAGCGTGGACTTCCCTTTCGGGCCGCTGCAGCAGGGGGTGGGCGCCACGCTCGAAGCCGCGATCCGCTTCGTCAAGGAATGCGGGGTCGACATGGTCAAGGTCGACGGCGCGGTCGACCAGCCCGAGGCCGTGCGCGCGCTGGTCAAGGCCGGCATCCCGGTGTTCGCGCATTTCGGCATCACCCCCCAGACGGCGTTGCGTTACGGCATCGACTACGCGACGATGATGAAGTCGCCGCTGCAGATCCCGGCGGCGATGACGGCCGAACTCGTCGAGCAGGCCCGCATGCTGGAGGCGGCCGGGGCATCGATGCTGGATTTCCAGCACTCCGGGCCTGTGGCCGGCGCTGCGGTGGCCGCGGCCGTGGCGATCCCGGTGATCGGCGGGCAGGGCGGCGGCCCCTGGCTGGACGGGCGCATGCGCATGGCGCACGCGGCCATCGGCTACGCGGCCTCCACGATCGACCAGCCGCCCGACACCTATGCCCACGTCGCAAAGACCGCGCTGGAGGCGATCAGCGCCTATGCCGACGACGTGCGCAGCGCACGCCAGATCCGCGGCGGCATCCCCGTGCGGCCGTTGTCGTGAGGCGTCCGCCCGTGATGTCGATCAAGCGTCGGCGCGCGGCCGGCGGCCACGGCGCAGGCGGGTCGTGCCCACGCGGACCGGCGGGCCGTCCTTCCCGGCGCCCCCATTTGTCTGACCAGGAGTCGCTCCGATGGCCATGACCCGTGTCGGCGGCATCGACACCCGTTACGAGGTGCTGGGCAACGGCCCACCGCTGCTGATGTTCTCGCCCGGTGGCTTCGATGCCACGGCAGAAAAGTGGTCCTCACAGAGCGTCTACGCGAAGTCGAAGATGCTCGAGGCGCTCGCGCAGCACCACACCTGCATCGTGTTCGACCGCCGGGAAACCGGACAGTCCGGCGGCCGCGTGCAGTCGGTGACCTGGGCCGACTACGCGGCGCAGGGTCTGGGGCTGCTGGACCACCTGGACATCGAACGCGCCTTCGTCATGGGCGGCTGCATGGGCTGCGCGCCGGCGGTGTCGCTGGCCGTGTCGGACCCGCAGCGCGTGCGCGCGCTGGTGCTGTACTGGCCGGTGGGCGGTGCGAGGTACCGCCTGAACGGTCAGGGCCGCTTCATCCAGCACCTGGCCTTCGTGCAGCAGCACGGGATGGCCGACGTGGTGGCGCTGGCACGCAGCGGAACCAAAAGTTTCGGTGAGGACCCCCGCGGCGGCCCCTGGGTGGCGCTGCTGCGCCGCGACGAGGCCTTCGCCGCAGCCTTCGCGGCGATGGACGTCGAGCGCTACCGGCTGACCGTCACCGGCATGATGCGCGCGCTGATGGACCGCGACACCGCCCCCGGCGCCGAGCCCGAGGCGATGCTGCAGCTCGACGTGCCGGCGCTCGTCGTGCCGGGGCGTGACGCCTCGCACGCAACTTCGGCCGCTCGCTACCTCGAGGAGTGCCTGCCGCGTGCCGAGTACTGGGACGCGCCCCCCGAGGCACAGACCGCCGACACCGTCGGCCCCCGGCTCATCGACTTCCTCGCCCGTTGCCCATGATCATCGACATCCACTGCCACTACACCACGGAGCCGGCGGCGCTGCACGCCTTCCGGGACAAGCAACTCGCCGGCCTGGCCGACCCGGCGCGTCGCCCGACCGCACGCCGGCTGGCCGACCTGGGCATCAGCGACGAGGCGCTGGTGCAGAGCGTGCAGCCGCAGCTGAAGCTGCAGCGCGAGCGTGGCAGCGATCTGACGATCTTCTCGCCCCGCGCCGCCGGCATGGCGCACCACGTCGGCAACGCCGAGACCAGCCGCGTATGGAGCACGATCTCCAACGACCTGATCCATCGCCTGACGACGCTGCTGCCCGACAACTTCGTCGGCGTCGGGCAGCTGCCGCAGTTCCCCGGCGTGTCGCCGGCGGAGTGCATCGCCGAACTCGAACGCATCGTGCAGGAGCTCGGCTTCGTCGGCGTCAACCTCAACCCCGACCCCTCGGGCGGCTGGTGGTCGGGCCCGCCACTGACCGATCGCCACTGGTACCCGCTGTACGAGAAGCTCGTCGAGCTGCAGGTGCCGGCGATGATCCATGTGTCCTCGTGCTGCAACCCCAATTTCCACCATACCGGGGCGCACTACATCAACGCCGACACGACGGCCTTCATGCAGCTGATCCAGGGCCAGCTGTTCAAGGATTTCCCGGACCTGAAGTTCGTCATCCCGCACGGTGGCGGGGCCGTGCCCTTCCATTGGGGACGCTATCGCGGGCTGTGCCTGTCGATCCAGAAGAAGCCGCTGGAAGAGCACCTGCTGGACAACGTCTTCTTCGACACCTGCGTCTACCACCTGCCCGGCATCCGGCTGATGACCGAGGTGGTGCCCATCGGCAACATCCTGTTCGCCTCCGAGATGCTCGGGGCGGTGCCCGGCATCGACCCTTCCACCGGCCACCCCTTCGACGACACGCGACGTTACGTCGATGCCGTGCAGGGCCTGTCCGAAGACGACCGCCACCTGATCTTCGAAGGCAATGCGCGGCGCGTCTACCCCCGGCTCGATGCGCTGCTGAGGCAGCGCGGGCTGTGAGCCCCGCACCTTCACGCCTTCGCGCCACCCGAGGCGTTCCACCCTCCCTTGTGCCAACCCGCCCTGCGGCCGAATCCCATGACCTCCGACCTTGGTGACATCCGACGCGATTTCGAGCGCGTCAGCCCCGAACTCGTGGCGCAGGCCTCGGCCTATGCCGCGTCCATCCTGGCCGATGTGGCCGGCCGACGCGGCACCATGGACGGCCGCGTGGCCGCACTGGCGCCTTCGATGAGGGTCTGCGGACCGGCCTTCACCGTCGAGGTGCGACCGGGCGACAACCTGATGATCCACGCGGCCATGGCCATGGCGCGCCCGGGCGACGTGCTGGTGATCGACGGCAAGGGCGACACCACCTGCGCACTCATGGGCGCCATCATGCTCAGCGCCTGCCGCAAGCTCGGGCTGGCCGGCGTGGTGCTGGACGCAGCGATACGCGACACCGAGGAGTTGCGTGAGCTCGGCTTTCCCGTGTGGTCGGTCGGCGCCAACCCCAACGGCCCGACCAAGTACGTGCCGGGGCGCATCAACTGGCCGGTGTCGTGCGGCGGCGCGAGCGTCCACCCCGGCGACCTGATCGTCGGCGACGCCGACGGCGTGGTCGTGATCGAGCGCGAGAAAGTCGCCTCGTTGCTGCCGCTGGCCGCGGCCAAGGTGGCCGACGAGCGCAAGCGCCTGGACGACATCGCCAGCGGCCGCGCGCTGCGCCCGAAGTGGCTGGAGGCGAGCCTGCGTGCCGCGGGCGTCCTGGCCGAAGGACAGACGATCTGAGAGGCTGAGATTCAGCCTCTGAAACGCTGACGCGCCGGCCCGTCGAACGGGTCCACGCCCCCTGTACCGCGATACATCCCCAGAGGAAACCCATGGAAACCGTCCTGACCGCGATCAAGACCGGCGCCAGCCGCATCGAGCTGCGCGAGTTCCCGATGCCCGACATCCCTGAGGATGGCGCGCTGCTGAAGATGGAGGTGGCCGGCATCTGCGGCACCGACGTCAAGATGTACAAGCAGCCGCTGTCCGGCGGGCCGGTGATCATGGGCCACGAAAACATCGGCGTGATCGCCAAGGCCGGGCGGCTGTTCACCCAGCGCAAGGGCTTCCGCGAAGGCGACCGCGTCTTCCTCGAGCACTACGTGGCCTGCATGCAGTGCGAGTGGTGCCACAAGGGCGAGTACCGCCACTGCGAAGCCACCGACTGGCGCAGCAACCCCGATGGCATCCGCTACGGCTACACCAGCGCCGACCGCGCGCCGCACCTGTGGGGCGGGTTCGCGCAGTACGTCTACCTGCCCTGGAATTGCGTGCTGCACAAGGTGCCTGACAACGTCACGCCCGAGCTCGCCGGCATCGTCACGCCGCTGGCCAACGGCATCGAGTGGGCCCTGAACGACTGCGGCATCGGCTTCCAGTCCACCGTGCTGATCCAGGGGCCGGGCCAGCAGGGGCTGAGCCAGGTGGTGGCCTGCAAGCAGGCCGGGGCCGACCTGATCATCGTCACCGGCACGAGCAAGGACGCGCGACGGCTCGAGATCGCCCGCACGCTGGGCGCAGACCACACGATCGACGTGCAGACCGAGAACCCGCTGGAGCGCATCCGCGAGATCACCGGCGGCAAGGGCGTGGACGTCGTGCTCGACTGCACCGCCGGCGCCGGCACCAGCGCGGTGCTGCTGGGCGTGGAAGCCCTCAAGCGCAAGGGCGGCACGCTGCTGATCCAGGGTGAGATGACCGACTTCCCCAACTTCCCGATCGGCAAGGTCACGGTCAAGTACATCACGATCAAGAGCGCGCGCGGCCACAGCTACCGCGCCTGCGAGATGGCCTTGCAGCAACTGGCCAGCCACCGCTTCCCGCTGGAGCTCGTGACGACCCACACCTTCGGCCTGAGCGACGCGGACACCGCCATCAAGGCCGTGGGCGGTGGCTACTCACCGGATGTGATCCACGTGAGCCTGCTGCCGTGGGCCTGAGCGCCGCGCCCCCGGCCGATGTCCCCGTGCCCGTCACGGTGCTGACAGGCTGGTTGGGGGCCGGCAAGACCACGCTGCTCAACCGCATCCTCGGCGGCGACCACGGACGGCGCTATGCCGTGGTCGTCAACGAGTTCGGCGCCGTCGGCATCGACCATGAGCTGCTGGTGGGCGCCGACGAGGAGCTGTTCGAGCTGAACAATGGCTGCGTGTGCTGCACGGTGCGCGGCGACCTGATCCGCACGCTGCACACGCTGCTGGCACACCGGCAACGCTTCGATGCCGTCATCGTCGAGACCACGGGCCTGGCCGACCCGGGCCCGGTGGCGCAGACCTTCTTCGTCGATCCGGTGCTGCGCGAGCGCACGCGGCTGGACGCGGTGGTCACGGTGGTCGATGCCCACCACGTGCTGGAGCGGCTGGCCGAAAGCGCGGAGGCCGTCGAGCAGATCGCCTTCGCCGACCAGATCGTGCTGAACAAGACCGACCTCGTCGACACCTTCGGGCTGCAGCGGGTCCGCGAGCGGCTGACCCGGCTGAACTCCACCGCCCAGGTTCATGTGGCGCAACGCGGTGACGTGCCGCTGGATCGTTTGCTCGGACACGGCGGCTTCGACCTCGACCGCCTGGAGGCCTCGCGCCTGGGGCTGCACCCGCAGTGCCAGCCACCGTCTGGCGTAGCGGGCAGTTGCCACGTCCACGGTCTGAACTGCGCCCACGATAGCCACGACCCGGATCACGCGCACCACGACCACGGCTTAGCGACGACGGACACGTTGCCAGCGTCGCTGCACGACCACGACATCCGCAGCATCGTGCTGCGCGCACACCGTCCGCTGGACGGCGCGCGTGTGCAAGCCTGGTTGACCAACCTGGTGCGCACCCACGGCGCCAACATCCTGCGCGCCAAGGGCATCCTCGACATCGCGGGCGACCCACGCCGGATGGTGTTCCAGTCGGTCCACATGGTCATGGAAGGGGACTGGCAACGCCTCTGGAAGCCCGACGACGAACGGTACAGCCGGGTGGTGCTGATCGGACGGCACTTGCAGGATCAGGCTTGGCAAGCCGCCCTGCAGGACTGCGTGGCCTGACGCCTCGCCGAAGGTGCAGCCCGCGAGCCAGGCTCGTGTTGCAAGCCCCGCATCAGGGTTTGTCCGGTCAACGCTGTCTTGACAGCGCCGGCACGGACTGACTACATTCCCGTACTTCTATACGGACCGCTATTCCGTATAAAGGAACGGCAGGAGACCCATGTCAGACTCCACGGCAAAAATCGGCGCGACGGGCCAGGGGCATGAAGCGCCGGCAGGGCTGCGCAGCCTGACGCGCTGGTTGAGCTGGAAGTCCGTGATCATCGGCCTGTGCGTGGCCTTCACGCTGTACATCGCCGTGATCCCGCTGGTCTTCCTCGTCTGGCAGAGCTTTTTCACGCCACAGACGGCCTCACGCGCCGCGGAGTTCACCTTCGGCAACTATGCCAAGGCCTACGGCAGCAGCGACACCGTGCGGCTGTTCTGGAACTCGGTGAAATTCGCCACCGGCACCGCCCTGTTCGCCTTTGCCATCGGCGCGACGCTGGCCTGGATGAACGAGCGCACGAACACGCCGTTCAAGTCGCTGTTCTTCGCGCTGTCGCTGATCCCGCTGGTGATCCCGGGCATCCTGTTCACGGTGGCCTGGATCCTGCTGGGCAGCCCGAAGATCGGCATCGTCAACCTCACGCTGCAGTCGATTTTTGGCCTGAGCGGGCCGGTGTTCGACATCTATTCGATGTGGGGGATGATCTGGGTCGACGGCCTGCACTACTCGCCGATGGCCTTCCTGCTGATGACGGCGGCCTTCCGTGCGATGGACCCCTCCCTGGAAGAGTCCGCGATGATGAGCGGCGCCAGCGTCTTCCAGGTGCTGCGCCGCGTCACGCTGCCGCTGGCCTGGCCTGCCATCCTGGCAACCTTCCTGATCCTGTTCGTGCGCGCCATCGAATCCTTCGAGGTGCCGGCACTGCTGGGTCTGCCGGTGGGCATCCAGGTCTTCACCTCGTCGATCTACCAGGCGGTGCACCGCTACCCGAGCCAGATCGGTCTGGCCTCGGCCTACGCGATCACGCTGCTGGTGATCACCTCGATCGGCATCTTCTTCATCAGCCGCCTGTCGGCCAGCGGCAACAAGTACGCGACGATGACGGGCAAGGGCTTCCGCCCACGCCAGATCGACCTCGGCCCCTGGCGCTGGGTGGCCGCAGCGGTGTTCATCGTGTACTTCGCGCTGATCGTGGTGCTGCCCTTCGGCGTGCTGCTGTGGTCGTCGCTGCAGAAGTTCTATTCGGTGCCGTCGTGGCAGGCGCTGCAGAACCTCACGCTCGACCCCTACCGCTTCGTGCTGACCTACCCCAACCTCGCGCGATCGGTGTGGAACAGCCTGCTGCTGAGCTTCGGGTCGGCCACGCTGATCATGCTCATCACCTCGGTGATCTGCTGGATCGTCGTCAAGACCAAGCTGCCCGGGCGCTGGCTGCTGGACAACCTGGCGTCCATGCCCATGGTCTTCCCTGGGCTGGTGCTGGGCCTGTCGCTGATGATCTTCTACCTGAACGTCGACGTCGGCGTGTACGGCACGATGTGGATCCTGTTCATCGCCTACGTGACGCGCTTCATGCCCTACGGCCTGCGCTTCAACACCACGTCGATGCTGCAGATCCACAAGGAACTCGAGGAATCGGCCTCGATGAGCGGCGCGTCGTGGCTGACGACGTTCCGCCGCATCGTGCTGCCACTGCTCAAGCCGGGGCTGCTGGCCGGCTGGATCTACGTGATGATCGTCTCGATCCGCGAACTGTCGAGCTCGATCCTGCTGTACAGCCCGGGCACCGAGGTGATCTCGATCATCATCTGGGAGCTCTGGGAGAACGGGCAGTACGTCGAGTTGTCCGCCCTCGGCGTCATGTTCATCCTGATGCTGTTCGGGCTGGTGATGATTTCGCAGGCCGTGGGCCGCAAGTTCGGGATCAAGGAATGACGTCGTGCTGAAGGTCGAGTCTCTCTACACCGAGTACCGCAACGAACTGGGGCAGCCTGTCAAGGCCGCCCAGGACGTGAACATCGAGGTCCCCGAGGGCCACTTCTTCACGCTGCTGGGGCCCAGCGGCTGCGGCAAGACGACGACGCTGCGGTCGATCGCCGGCCTGGAGCGTCCGGTCAGCGGCGAGATCTCCGTGGCCGACGCGGTCGTCTATTCCGGGCGCCGAGGCGTGTTCGTGCCGCCCAACCAGCGCGGCTTCGGCATGGTGTTCCAGTCGTATGCGATCTGGCCACACATGAACGTCTACGCCAACACCGCCTTCCCGCTGGAGGTCGGCAAGAAGCGGTACTCGCGTGCCGACATCGAGTCCAAGGTGATGCGGGTGCTCAAGGCGGTGCAACTCGACCACCTGCGCGACCGCGAGGCCACCAAGCTCTCCGGCGGCCAGCAGCAGCGTCTGGCGCTGGCGCGTGCGCTGGTCATGGAGCCGCGCCTGCTGCTGCTGGACGAGCCGCTGTCCAACCTGGACGCCAAGCTGCGCGAGCTCATGCGCTTCGAGCTCAAGCGCCTGCAGCGCGAATTGAAGATCACCACCGTGTACGTCACGCACGACCAGAGCGAGGCCCTGGCGCTGTCGCACAAGATCGCGGTGATGAACGCCGGGCGCATCCAGCAGATCGGGACGCCGCGCGACATCTACGAGCGGCCGCAGACCACCTTCGTCGCCGATTTTGTCGGCACGACCAACTTCGTGGACGGCGACGTGCTGGGCGCCGACACCGAGGCGGGCTACTACCGGATCCGCACCGGTCTGGGCACCTTGCGCGCCATCAGTGTCGAGTCGCTGACCACGGGGGCTCGGGTCATGCTGTCCGTCCGCCCGGAGGACGTCGGCCTGAGCGAGACCGAGCCCGAAGGTGAGGTCAACGTGCTGTCAGGCACCGTCGACCAGAAGGTCTTCCTCGGCGAGGCGCTGGACTGGCAGGTCAAGGTCGGCGAGCGTGTCGTGCTCGCGCGCAGTCACCCCTCGATCCGCACGCCGATCGGCCGTCGCACCTGGTTGCGCATCGAGCCGAACAAGTGCGTGGCCCTGCCGGTGAACGCCGACGGCGTGCCTGCCTGAACCCCGTTCCGTCCCGTCCCCCTACGACCGGACGTTCTCATCGAT
>JBMTXX010000106.1:0-12263 GCA_049453935.1 Rubrivivax sp. | reverse complement strand
CGCGAGGCGCTGTCGCGCGACCCGCGCGTGTTCGTGATGGGCGAGGACGTGGGCCGCTACGGCGGCAGCTACGCCGTCACCCAGGGGCTGCTGGCCGAGTTCGGCGAGTCGCGGGTGCGTGACACCCCGCTGTCGGAGTTGGGCTTCGTCGGCGCGGGCGTGGGCGCGGCGCTCGGCGGTGCACGCCCCATCGTCGAGATCATGACGGTGAACTTCAGCCTGCTGGCGATGGACCCCATCGTCAACACCGCAGCGCTGCTGCGCCACATGTCGGGCGGCCAGTACGGCGTGCCGCTGGTGATCCGCATGGCCACCGGCGCCGGGCGCCAGCTGGCGGCCCAGCACTCGCACAGCCTGGAAGGCTGGTACGCCCACGTGCCCGGGCTGCGCGTGCTGGCGCCGGCCACGCTGGAGGACGCGCGCGGCATGCTCTGGCCCGCGCTGTGCGACCCGGACCCGGTGCTGATCTTCGAGCACGCGCAGCTCTACAACCTCGAGGACGACCTGCCCGACCCGCCGCCCGAGGTCGACATCGCGCACGCCCGCGTGCGCCGCCCCGGGCGCGACCTGAGCATCGTCGCCTGGGGCGGCTGTCTGCCGCGTGCGCTGGAGGCGGCACGACAACTGGCACAGGAGGGCCTGGAGGCCGAGGTCGTCGACCTGCGGGTGCTGCGCCCGCTGGACATCACCGCCGTCGTGGAGTCGGTCTTACGGACGCAGCGGCTGCTGGTGGTCGACGAGGCCTGGCGCAGCGGCAGCCTGGCCGCGGAGATCGTCGCGCAGGTGGCCGAGACGGCATCGCACCACCTGGCCGTACCGCCCCGACGCGTGTGCAGCGCCGAGGTGCCGATGCCCTACGCGCGCCACCTGGAAGCCGCCGCGCTGCCGCTGCCGCCGCGCATCGTCGAGGCGGCGCGGGCGCTGTGCGCGGCGGCGGGCCGGGCGCTGCCGTGGGGCCGCCCGGTGGCGGCGGGCGGGACGCCTCATGCAGACAGCCCAGGCACCCCACCCGCACCCACACAGGTCGACCTGACCCTGCCCTCGCTGGGCGCCGACATGGACGACGGCACGCTGCTGCAGTGGAAGGTGGCGGTGGGCGACCCGGTGCGGCGCGGGCAGGTCGTGGCGCTCGTCGACACCGCGAAGGCGGCGGTCGAGGTCGAGTCCTGGCACCAGGGCACGGTGCTGGCGCTGCTGGCGGAACCGGGCACGCACATGCCCGTGGGCACGCCGATCGCGCGGCTGCGGGTGGACGGGGCGCAGCCGCAGACCGCACCGGGCGCGAACCCGGACACGAACACGGACACGAACACGAACACGAACACGAACACGAACAGGGACACGGACACGGACACGGGCACCGAAGCAGGAGCAGAAGCAGGCACGGAAGCGGCCACGGATGCCTCAGCGACCGCCGGTCCGCCTGTGACGTGCTCGACAGAAACGGCATCGACACCAGGCACGCCGACATCGGCATCGGCACCGGCCGCGCGTGCGCCAGCCACCGCGCCGCCATCGGCGATGCCGGCACGGCTGGCCGCGATGCAGCAGGTCACGGCCGCGGCCATGGCCCGCGCCAAGCGCGAGATCCCGCACCTGTACCTGGCCGAAGACCTGTGCGTCGAGGCCGCAGCGCACTGGGTGGAAGCGCGCAACGCCAACCGCCCACCGTCGCAGCGCGTCCTGGCCGCCGCACTGCGGCTGAAGGCGGCGGCGCTGGCGGCGGCAGTGCATCCCGGCTTCAACGGCCACTGGATCGACGGGGCCTGGCGCCCCGCCATGGCGGTGCATCCCGGCGTGGCCATCGCCGTGCGCGGCGGCGGGCTGGTCGCGCCGGCCCTGTGTGACGCCGGGCAGATGGACCTGGACACACTGAGCCTCGCGCTGCGCGACCTCGTGCGGCGGGCCCGCACCGGCACGCTGCGCGCGGCCGAACTGAACCAGGCCACGCTCACGGTCACCGATCTCGGCGAGACCGGCGTGCAGCAGGTGCTGGGCATCATCCACCCGCCGCAGGTCGCGTTGATCGGCTACGGGCGTGTCGCCGACCGGCCCTGGGCGGCGCCGGACGGACTGCGCGTCGGCCCGGTGCTGACGGCCACCCTCAGCGCCGACCACCGCGTCAGCGACGGCCACCGCGGCGCGGCCCTGCTGCGCACGCTGGCGCAGTGGCTGCAGCAGCCCGAGGCGCTGGACGGCGCCCGGCCTGGACAGACCCCGCCGGTGGCGTCATCCCCGGCGCAGGCCGAGGATGACGAGCGCCATGCCGCCCCGACGCGGAAGGTGGCGCCGTGAAGCGAGAACCGCGTGCCGATGCGCCAGCCGACCTGCGCGCCACGTTGCTGCAGATCCTCGCGGACATCGCACCGGAGATCGACCCGTCGGTCATCGACCCCGGGGCGCTCCTGCGCGAGCAGGTCGATCTGGACTCGGCCGACTGGCTGGATTTCCTCACCGCGATCGAGCAGCGGCTGGGCGTGTCCATCGCCGACACCGAGGCGGCACGCCTGCGCACGCTGGATCAGATCGCAGCGCACTGCGCAAGCGCGCCGGGAGCCCCCGCGCCATAGCCTGTGCCGGGCCACCGGGCCACCGCGCCACCGGTCTCCGGTCTCCGGTCCCTACCGCAATCGCATCAGCGTGCTCTTGCCGAACAGGCTTTCGATCAGGTCCACGGCCAGCACCGCGGTGCGGTTGCGCTCGTCGAGCGCCGGGTTCAGCTCGACCACGTCCAGGCTGGCCAATGCGCCCGTGTCGGCGATCATCTCCATGCACAACTGCGCCTCGCGCCAGGTGGGCCCGCCGGGCACGGTGGTGGCCACGCCCGGCGCGATCGCCGGGTCGAGGAAGTCGACGTCGAAGCTCACGTGCAGGTGCGTGCCCGGCGCCATGCCGGCCAGCGCCTGCGCCATGGTCGCGGCCATCCCGTGCTCGTCGACATGGCGCATGTCGAAGACCTCGAGCCCTTGCTCGTGAACGAAACGCTTCTCGCCCGCATCGACGCTGCGGATGCCGACCTGGCGGATCTCCTCCACCTGCAGCGCAGGCGCTGGGCCGGCCAGCCCGGTCAGCGCCGGCGGGCCGTGGCCGCACAGCACGGCCACCGGCATGCCGTGCAGGTTGCCGCTGGGCGTGAGCTCGCAGGTGTTGAAGTCGGCGTGCGCGTCCAGCCACAGCACACGCAAAGGCCGACCGGCGGCCCGGCAGTGCGCCGCCACCGCACCGATCGAGCCGATCGCCAGGCTGTGGTCCCCGCCCAGCAGCACCGGCAGGCGCCCGAGTCGCAGTTCGGCGCGCACTGCGTCATCCACCCGCCGGCACCATTCGGCCACCTCCGGCAGGTGACGGTACCCGTCGACCGGCGCGCCCTGCGGGTTCGGCGGACCGTTCAGGTTGCCCCGGTCGGCCACCTGTACGGCGTGGGACTGCAGCGCCCGGGCCAGGCCCGCCACGCGCAGAGCGTCAGGCCCGAGGCGTGAGCCGAGCGCTCCGGCCCCCACATCGGTGGGTGCACCGATCAGGCTGACAGGCAGGGCCGGCATCGGGGCATGACCAGCGGTGCAAGGCCTGTTGCAGCGGACGATGCGGCCGGTGCCAGGCGGTGGGCGTCGCCGGTCGGCGGAACGAAGCGCGGGTAAGGCCCAGCCCTTCCGTCCGCCACCGGACGATCAGTTGGTCTCGGTCTCGGGCTTGCGCTCGGTGGCCGTCTTGCTCGCCAGCACCGGCTTGCCGCGCAGGTGGTTCAGTGCCTGCTGCAACTGGAAGTCCTCCGCGCTGCCGAACTCGGGCAGCGGCCGGATGGCGTCGCGCTGCCGTGCCAGCTGGTCCTCCAGCCGCTTGCGCTCCTCGGCACGGGCCTTGTCGCGCGCGGCGTCACGCTTGTCGCCGTTGCCGTCGGACAGATGCTTCTCGAGATCGGCCTCCCGCGTGCGCAGCGCGGCGAACACGTTGCCCTCGGCGGTCTCGTCGAGCCAGATGTCGGGCACGATGCCCTTGGCCTGGATCGAGCGGCCGCTGGGGGTGTAGTAGCGCGCCGTGGTGATCTTCAGCGCGGTGTCGGGGCCGAGCTGACGCACGGTCTGCACCGAGCCCTTGCCGAAGGTCTGCGCGCCCATGATGGTGGCACGCTTGTAGTCCTGCAGGGCGCCGGCGACGATCTCGCTGGCAGACGCCGAGCCTTCGTTGACCAGCACCACCAGGGGGACGTCCTTGAGCGCGGTCGGCAGGCGCTTGAGCGGATCCGGCCCCCCGCGCCGCACGTAATACTCGGGCGCGGCCTTGAACACCGCACGGGAATCGGGCAGTTGGCCGTTGGTCGACACCACCGGCACGTCTGCCGGCAGGAAGGCGGCACTGATCGCCACGGCACCGTCGAGCAGACCGCCCGGGTCGTTGCGCAGGTCGAGCACCAGGCCCTTCATGTCGGGCTGCGCCTTGTAGAGCTCCTCGACCTTGCGGGCGAAGTCATCGACGGTGCGGTCCTGGAACTGGCTCACGCGCACCCAGCCGTAGCCGGGCTCGACCACCTTGGCGCGCACGCTCTGCACGCGGATCTCCTCGCGCACGATGGTCACCGGGAAGGTGCGGTTCTCGGCGCGGCGGAAGATGGTCAGCACCACACGGGTGTTGGGCTCGCCGCGCATGCGCTTGACGGCGTCGTTCATCGACAGGCCCTTGACGGCCGTCTCGTCGATGCGCGTGATCAGGTCACCGGACTTGATGCCGGCGCGAAAGGCTGGCGAGCCCTCGATCGGCGAGACGACCTTGACCAGGCCCTCCTCCATGCCGATCTCGATGCCCACACCGACAAACTTGCCGCTGGTGCCCTCGCGAAACTCCTTGAAGGCCTTCTTGTCGAAGTACTGCGAATGCGGGTCCAGCCCCGAGACCATGCCGGCGATGGCGTCGGAGATCAGCTTCTTCTCATCGACCGGCTCGACGTAGTCGCTCTTGACGATGCCGAAGACCGCGGCGAGTTGCTGCAGTTCTTCCAGCGGCAACGGCGCCATCGCGCGCTGTGCCACCGCCTGCACCTGCATCGTGGCCAGAGCCCCCACCATCGCGCCGATGGCGATGAATCCGGCGACCTTCAGTTTGGCACCCATGCTCATCCTGTGTGTTGTCGGACCTCGGTTCGAGACCGGCCTGCGCATGCCGGCGGCATGGCGGCGGACCCCGACGTCAGCCTTCGGTCCAGTATAAGACTGCCACCTTTTGAGGCGCATCCATGCGGAAAGTTTCCCTGAGCGTACGCCTGGCCCCGGCGACAAGCCGCCTCGGCGGCACGGGCACGGGGCACCGGCAAGGCCGTCGCAGGGCGGCGGATCAGGCCGGGGTGCGGTCGAAGGTCACGACGTGGTCGACCAGCGCGCGGATGCCGATCCACTCGCCGACATGGTGGTCGTGGTGCGAGGGCACGTGCGCCATCACCTGCTCGCCGCTTTCCAGTCGCAGCGTGTAAAGAAACTCCGAACCGCGGAACGCTTTGCGCTCGATGCGCGCCTTCACCGGCGAGGCATCGTCGTGCACGATGTCGTCGGCCCGCAGCAGCACGTCGCAGTGCCCGCCGGGATAGACCGCGGGCTCGGGGCAGCCTTCCGGGTCGTCCAGTTCACCCACCGGCGTATGTACGCACGGCCCGTGCGCGCAGGCGACGATCTGCGCCGGCGCGAACACCCCGTGGCCGATGAACTGCGCCACGAAACGTGTGGCCGGCCGGTGGTACAGCGCGTAGGCGGCGTCCCACTGCTCGAGCCGGCCGCGGTTCATCACGCCGATCACGTCGCCGAGGGCAAAAGCCTCGTACTGATCGTGCGTGACCACCAGCGCCGTGGTGCCATGGTCCTTCAGGATCTGCCGCACATCCTGCGCCAGGCGCTCCCGCAGGTCGACGTCCAGACTGGAGAAAGGCTCGTCCAGCAGCAGCAGTTGCGGCTGGGGCGCCAGCGCACGCGCCAGCGCAATGCGCTGCTGCTGGCCGCCGGACAACTGATGCGGCAGACGCCGCGCCGTGTGGGACAGCCCGACCAGATCGAGCATGCGCTGCACCTGCGCCTGGCGCTGCGCGCGCGGCAGGTGGTGGATGCCGAAAGCGATGTTGTCGGCCACGCTCAGATGCGGGAACAGCGCGTAGTCCTGGAACACCATGCCGATGCGCCGGTCCTCCGCAGGCACGTGCACCCCGGCGGCCGGATCGGACAACACCCGCCCAGCCATCGTCAGGACCCCGTCGGCCAGCGGCTCGAGCCCGGCGACCGCGCGCAGCAGCGAGGTCTTGCCGCACCCCGAGGGGCCGATCAGCACACCGATCTGACCGTCTGACAGCGCCAGCGAGACGCGGTCGACGGCCGGTCGGTCGGCATGGCTGCGGGCGTAGCGGACACTGGCGGCGTCGAGGGTGAGAAACATCCCTCTATGATAGCTAAATGAGGATTGTTCTCATTCTTTGCAGATGGTCGTGGCCTCGGGCCCGCGTGGAGGACCGATGCGTGCACTGCTGAGTCTGTACGCCCTGTGGCTGGCCTTGCCGGTGGCGGCCGTCCTCGGCGCCTGGCTGGCCTTCGATGACCAGGCCCTGGCCGTGCTGCGCCATCAGTGGAGCACCGTGCTCCCGGGCTACGCCTGGCAGTCGCTGGCGCTGGCCGTGGGCGTGGCCGTCGGCACGGCGCTGCTGGGTGTGTCGACCGCCGTGGCGGTGGCACTCTTCCGGTTCCCAGGACGGGGCGTGTTCGAGTGGGCACTGCTGCTGCCGATGGCCATGCCCGCCTACGTGCTGGCCTATGCCGCCACGGACGCGCTGCAGCCTGCCGGTCTGCTGCAGGTAGCCCTGCGCGAGCAATTCGGCTGGCGCGGCGCGCTCTGGCCCGACGTGCGCAGCCTCGGCGGCGCGGTGCTGCTGTTCGTGCTGTGCCTGTATCCCTACGTCTACCTGCTGACGCGGGCCGCGTTGACCGAGCGTGCCGTGCAGATGATGGAGGCCGCGCGCCTGCTGGGCGCCGGCTTGCGCCGGCGTCTGCTGACGGTGGCGCTGCCGCTGGCGCGGCCGGCGGTCGTCGCGGGCGTCGCGCTGGCGCTGATGGAGACGCTGGCCGACTATGGCGTCGGCGCCTACTTCGGTCTGACCACCTTCACCACCGGCATCTACCGTGCCTGGTTGTCGATGAACGACCCGGTGGCGGCGTCGCAACTGGCGTCGGTGCTGCTGGCGCTGGTGGCGCTGCTGCTGGCGCTGGAGCGACGCGCACAGTCGCGCATGCGCTTCGCGGCCAGCCGCTCGGGCTCGGCCCAGTCGGGCGAGGCCCGCCCGGTGGTGCTGCGCGGCGGACGGGCCACGCTGGCGGTGATGCTGTGCGCCACGCCGGTGCTGCTGGGCTTCGTGCTGCCGGTGGGCTGGTTGGCGGCCATGCTGTGGCGTGAGGCGGTGCACGGCGAAGTGGGTCTGCCGCTGGCGCGCTTCGGGCAATGGGCCTGGGCGACCTTCCGGCTGGCAGGCAGCGCCGCCGTGGTGGCCACGGCCACGGCGCTGCTGCTGGCCTTCGCGCTGCGCCAGCGCAGCGGTCGCGGCGATGTGGCGCTGGCCGCCGGCGCGCGCATGCTGTCGCTGGGTTACGCAGTCCCGGGCGCCGTGGTGGCCATCGGCATCCTGATGCCCATGGGCTGGGCCCAACAACGCTGGCCCGATCTGGGCCTGGCACCGGTCTTCACCGGCACGCTGCTGGGGGTGATGTACGCCTATCTGGTGCGGTTCACCGCGGTGGCGATGCAGTCGGTGGAGGCCGGTTATGCACGCGTGCCCGCCTCGGTCGACGAGACCGCGCGCATGCTCGGCGCCGGGCGGGCGCGGACCTTCATGCGCCTGCACCTGCCGCTGCTGCGGCGCCCGGTGCTGGCCGCGCTGCTGCTGGTGTTCGTGGACGTGATGAAGGAACTGCCCGCCACGCTGGTGCTGCGGCCCTTCGGCAGCGACACGCTGGCCGTGGTGGCCTACAACCTGGCACGTGACGAGCGCCTGGCCGAGGCGGCGCTGCCCTCGTTGGCCATCGTCGCCGTCGGCCTGCTGCCGGTGGTGCTGCTGTCGCGCGCGATGCGGCAGTGAGGGACGGCCCGGACGCCCTGAAGGTCCCCGCGGAGGCCTGCAGGATGTGGTGACGCGTCCACACGCACGCAGCGCGCAGCCGGAAAGCGGCTTGCTCAGCCCGCCACGTTCAGCTCGTTGACGACGGTGCGCACGCCCGGCGCCGCCCAGACCGCGCCCTGCGCCGCATCCCGCTCCTGCCAGGAGTGGACCTGACCGCGCAGCGTGACCTTCGCGCCGTCGACCGCGACCTCGATGCGCCGCGCCTCGCGCAGCGCCTGGCGCTGCAGGGCCTGCTCGATGCGTGAGGACAGATCTCCCGGCGCCGCCTTGGCCGCCAGCATGATCTCGTTGCTCACGCCCACCACGCCGGTCAGGGGACGCAGCGCCTTCTCGGCCGCACGGCGCTGGAATTCCCAGTCGACCTCGCCCGACAGGTGCACCCAGCCGTGCTCGACCGTCACGCGCAGGCGCTCCGACGGCAGCCGGGCCTGCCACTTCAACGCATCGGCCGCTGCCGCGGCGATCTCGCTGTCGCTGCGCCGGTGCTGGGGCGCCAGCGTCACGTCCACCTCCATCGCGAGCGCCTTGACGCCGACGATGCGGCGCAAGGCACGCTCGATCGCGAACTTCTCCGCATAGGTGTCCAGGTGCCCGCTGACGGTGACCACACCGTCCTTGACCCCCACGCCGATGGACGCGGCGTTGATCTCCGGGTCCCACTCCAGTTCGGCCAGCACGTCCTTCTTCAGTTCACTGTCGGTCTTCATGGCGTCCTTCCTGTTCGTCATCCGAGGGGTCACGGCCCCACCCTGGTCCCCCATCTTCGGGGCGTGCCGGACCACCGGCTTGAGAGCGCGCAAGCCCCATGTGGGCGGGCCCACCACAGTCACCCGCATCACGCCGCCATGGTGGGCGGCGAAGGAGTTCGAGACGATGAAACCGACATGGATCCTGGTGGCCGACGGCTCACGCGCCCGGCTGTTCGAGCAGGAGCGGCCACGCCGCCGCCTCAGGCAGATACAGGCCTGGGTACACCCCCAGACCCGGCTGCGCGCGGAGTCGCTGGCCTATGACGACCTCGGGCGCGCGAGCAAGGGCCACGCCGGCACCGTCAGCTTTTCGCCCCGCACCTCGCTGAAGGACCGCGAGCACCAACGATTTGCCCATGCACTGGTGCAGGCCCTGGACGAGGGCGTGCGAGGGGGCCGCTGCGACGCGCTGGTGCTGATCGCCTCGAACTCGATGCTGGGCCTGATCCGTCAGGCCCTGCCAACCCAGGCCGCCAAACGCGTGCTGTGGTCGGCGCCGGTGGACCTGACCCGACTGGACGGCCGCGAGCTCGAGGCCCGCATCGACGAACTGCGCCCGACCGGCCCACCGGTCGTGCCCCCTGAGGTGCTGACGCAGGCCGCCGAGCAGGTGCCCCCCACGCTCGGCCCGGCGCACCCCTCGGGCTGAGCGGCTGCGCGGACGGGCGAACAGGCAAGGTCGGGGGTGCCGACTTCCGCTATGCTCCCCGCCCCATCCTCTGAGGCCGGTCCATCGCGGCCGCACCGTCCATGCCCCACACGCCCCACAAGGTCGAAGTCGCCCTCGAGAAACTCATCTTCTCGAGCCGCTGGCTGCTGGTCCCCTTCTTCCTGGGCCTGATCGTCAGCATCGCGGTGCTGCTGCTGAAGTTCTTCAAGGAGATGGGGCTGCTGGTGCAGGGCGTGCTGGGCATCATCCAGCACGACACGGTCATCTCCATCCTGACACTCGTGGACACGGCACTGATCGCCGTGCTGCTGCTGATCATCGTCTTCAGCGCCTACGAGAACTTCGTCTCCAAGCTCAGCATCGGCGACCACGAGGACCGCCCGGCCTGGATGGGCAAGGTGGGCTTCTCCGATCTGAAGATGAAGCTGATCGGGGCCATCGTGGCCATCTCCGCGGTCGAACTGCTCAAGGCCTTCCTGGTCAGCACCTCGCTGAGCGGCGAACAACTGGGCTGGAAGATCGCCATCCACCTGACCTTCGTGATCTCAGGCCTGCTGTTCGCCCTGGCCGACTGGATCAGCGAAAAGCGCAAGTGAGCCGGGGCCTTCGCCGGATCGCCATTCGGGCGCCGGCGGCCATTTGCATGGGCCTGGCGCCACGACCTGCAGGACGCCGGCGCCCCTTGGCATCACCCGAGCTGCCCGACAATCAGGCTTGTTTCACCGATCGCCGGAGCCTGCCTTGACCACTGCAAAGAAAGCCCTCATCACCGGCATCACCGGCCAGGACGGCAGCTACCTGGCCGAGTTCCTGCTCGAAAAGGGCTACGAGGTCCATGGCATCAAGCGACGGGCATCGCTGTTCAACACGCAGCGCGTGGACCACATCTACGAGGATCCGCACGTCGAGCACCAGCGCTTCGTGCTGCACTACGGTGACCTGACCGACGCCGGCAACCTCACGCGCATCGTGCAGCAGGTGCAGCCCGACGAGGTCTACAACCTCGGGGCGCAGAGCCATGTGGCGGTGAGCTTCGAGTCACCCGAGTACACGGCCAACGTCGATGCGCTGGGCACGTTGCGGCTGCTGGAGGCGATCCGCTTCCTCGGGCTGGAGAAGACCACGCGCTTCTACCAGGCCAGCACCTCCGAACTCTACGGGCAGGTGCAGGAGATTCCGCAGCGCGAGACCACGCCCTTCTACCCGCGCAGCCCCTACGCCGTGGCCAAGCTGTACGCCTACTGGATCACGGTCAACTACCGCGAGGCCTATGGCTTGTACGCGTGCAACGGCATCCTGTTCAACCACGAGAGCCCGCGCCGCGGCGAGACCTTCGTCACGCGCAAGATCACGCGCGGGATGTGCCACATCGCCCAGGGCCTGGAGACCTGCCTGTACATGGGCAACCTGGACGCGTTGCGCGATTGGGGCCATGCGAAAGACTACGTGCGCATGCAGTGGATGATGCTGCAGCAGGCGCAGCCGCGCGACTACGTCATCGCCACCGGCCGGCAATACTCCGTGCGCGAGTTCATCACCTGGACGGCGGCCGAGCTCGGCATCACCTTGCGTTTCGAAGGCAAGGGGGTGGACGAGAAGGGCTTTGTGGCATCTGTCACCGGCGACACCGCCCCTGGCGTGAAGCCCGGCGACTGCGTGGTGGCCGTGGACCCGCGCTACTTCCGCCCCACCGAGGTCGAGACCCTGCTGGGCGACCCGTCGCTGGCCAAGGCCGAGCTGGGCTGGGTGCCCGAGATCACCGCGCAGCAGATGTGTGCCGAGATGGTGGCGCAGGATCTGCAGGCGGCGCGCCAGACCGCGCTGCTGCGCCGGCACGGCTACACCGCACCTGTGCCTCGGGAGGCTGGCTGATGTCCTCCTCGACAAGCCCGCAGGCCGACCCGGCCGGCGCCCTCTATCCGCGCGACCTGGGCACCCGCATCTACGTCGCCGGCCACCGCGGCATGGTCGGCAGCGCCATCGTGCGGCGGCTGCAGGCGCTGGGCTACGCCAACCTCCTGACGGCCACCCATGCCGAGCTCGACCTGACCGACCAGGCCGCGGTGCGGGCCTTCTTCGCCGCCCACCCCATCGATGCGGTGGTGCTGGCCGCGGCCCGTGTCGGGGGCATCCATGCCAACGACACCTACCCGGCCGACTTCATCGCCGACAACCTGGCGATCCAGTGCAACGTGGTGCAGGCCGCGCATGCGGCGGGCGTGCAGCGGCTGCTGTTCCTGGGCTCGAGTTGCATCTATCCGCGGCTGGCGCCGCAGCCCATGCGCGAGGATGCGCTGCTGACCGGCCCGCTGGAGCCGACGAACGAGCCCTACGCGATCGCCAAGATCGCCGGCATCAAGCTGTGCGAGAGCGTCAACCGGCAGCACGGACGCGACTACCGCAGCGTCATGCCCACCAACCTGTACGGCCCGGGCGACAACTTCCACCCCGACAACAGCCACGTGATCCCGGCCCTGCTGCGCCGCTTCGACGAGGCGGTGCGCTCGGGCGCGCCCGAGGTCGTCCTGTGGGGCAGCGGCCGGCCGATGCGCGAGTTCCTCCACGTCGACGACATGGCCGCGGCCTGCGTGCACGTGCTGGAACTGCCGGCACAGGTCTATCGCGCCCACACCCAGCCCATGCTCAGCCATGTCAACGTGGGGACGGGGGTGGACTGCACGATCCGTGAACTCGGCGAGACGATCGC
>JBMTXX010000105.1:0-12334 GCA_049453935.1 Rubrivivax sp. | reverse complement strand
GGCGGCTGATCTCGTGCAGCGTGTGGCCGAGGTGCCAGTCGGAGGTGTGGATGAGTCTCATCGAACGTCTGCTCGCACATGTCGGGCAGCCGACTGCGCCCGAAACGCAGTTGCCACCATTTCAGACCCCACAACCGCCGGACGCGACTGGGTTCATGCCAGGCCCACGCAGATGGTTTCCGACCCGTCCTGGTCGATCGCCTCGTCGCCCCGCCACAGCACCACGGCGGTCGAGGGCCTCGGTCAGCAGGCTCGGGATGACGGTGGCCATGGGAGAGAACGAGGCATGTCGGACGGCGGGCTCAAGCGGACGGTACCCTTCGGACACCCGGGATGTCGCCCTCGCCGGTGGCCACCAGGGTCTGCACACCGGCAGCGCGCAGCGCCGCTGCGAGCCCAGGGGGTGGATCGGCATCGGTGATGACGATGTCGATCTCCCCCAATGTGCAGGCCTGTGCCAGGGATCGTTGTCCGAACTTGCTCTGATCGCACAGCAGCACGACCTGATCGGCGTGCTGGATGTAGGCGCGCTTGACGAGGGTGTCCTCGGGAGAGGAATCGAAGCCGCCCAGGTCGGTGAGCCCTGCCACACCGATGAAGGCCTTGGTGAACCAGTGACGGTCGATCTGCTCGACGGCCGCCTGCCCGCATACCGACAGTTCCTGCGGGCGGACGATGCCACCAGGCATCAGCACCTCGCAGCGGCTGCCCGCAAGCACCGAGGCCACCCTCAGATGATTGGTGAGCACGCGGACACCCGACCCACGGGCCAGCTCGCGCGCCCGCGCGAGCACGGTGCTGCCGACGTCGAGCGCGACGTTGTCCTGCGGGCCCAGCAGCGCGGCCGCAGCGCGCGCAATGGCCTGCTTGGCGGCGTTATGGCGGCGCCGGCGGGTGTCGTACTGGAGTTCACGGGCCTCGAATTCGGGCACCGCCAGGGCTGGTGGCGGGACGGCTGCCGGCATCGCGCCCCCATGCGATCGGGTGACGAGCCCTCGGTCGCTCAAGGCATCCAGGTCGCGCCTGGCGCTCATCCGGGAAATGCCGAACGCCACCGCGATGCGCGCGACGCTGAGATACCCCTCAGCCTGGATCATCTGCAGGATGCGGTGGTGACGCATCGGCATCGGCATACGCCCATGCTCGAGAGCGGAGACCGCGGCAGCGAGATGAGGTGTCGGGTCGACGTCGTCGTTCACGGCCGGCATTTTCTCAGCGCACGCGAGTCCCCGGTGCGCGGGAAGCCCCCGATTGCACGACGCAGGAATGGGAACCGAAGTCTCAGCCTCTGGGCGTTCCGGACGACCGAGCTGGGCCTACAACGAGAACAATTGCCCCCAGCCCCGCACACGCGTCGCGTCGGCGCCCATCAGCTTCAGCGCCTTCCACACCACAGCCGAGGTGGAGTCCAGCAGGGGGATGCCGAGTTCAGCCTCCACGATCGGGGCCAGTCGCGCGCCGCGCATGTTGGTGCACATGATCACGATGGCATCGGGCCGGGCGGCCGAGACCTGCCGGCACATCTCCAGGATCTGCGCTTCCGTGATGTCCGAGAACGCGTAGTTGTCGCTGATGCCCAAGTGCGCCTCGGCCACGACTTCATGCCCGTGCCTGGCGTAGTTTTCCGCGATCCTGTCCTGGACATCGGCGGTGTAGGGTGAGACCAGGGCGAAACGAGACGCCGATGTCAGCCCGAGCAGCTCGTTGATGGCCAGCACGGACGTGCAGGCTTGCGCGCCCGTGACGCCTTCGATCTCGGCGCAGAGCGCTTCATCGCGGTCGAACCCGAGCCAACTGGCCGATGTGCCGCTCCAGCCGATCACGTCGACTCTGGCGTCGGCCAGCAGCCGGGCAGCGGCAACCATCGGTGCGGTGTCGAACTGCGACAGCGCGCCGTGGGACAAGGCAATCTGGGTGACGGTGAAGCGCGAGAAGTGCGCCGACGCGCCGGGCACGTCAGCCAGCATGGCCGAGGTCAGCGGCTCCAGCACCGTGTTGGATGAAGGCGTGACGACACCAAAGAGGTGGCGGGGGTTCATGTCACGCTCCTCAGCCGCGCAGCGGCAGTGACCGAGGGCTGCAGCCCTCGATATCGTCCACGCCCGCCGCGGTGCGGTCCTGCTCGAACTGCAGCGCCGCAGCCGCCTCGGCCCAATCGATCGTGAGAACGCGCCCGTCGGCCACCACCTGGCGCCCGTCCACCCAGACGTCACGCACACAACGACCCGCCGATGAATGGATCAGGTTGCGCAGAGGGTCACGCATCGGCAGCATGTTCGGCTCGTCGAGGTCGCAGATGACGAGGTCGGCGCACGCCCCGACGTCGAGCCTGCCGATGTCGTCGCGTCCAAGCACTTTTGCCGCGCCGATGGTTGCAGCGTGGAAGATGCGGGTGGTGCTGCAGGTGTGCCGAGGGCCCGCCGCGCAGCGGGCCAGGAGTTCTGCCAGCCGCATCTCCTCGAACAGGTTCTGGGGATGCGTGTCGGTGCCCAGCGCGATGTTCACACCGGCATCCATGTAGGCACCCAGGTGGTGCATCATGCTCGCGTCACGAGCGAAGACGGTGGGGCAATGGGCGACCGAGGTCCCGGACGCCGCCAACAGTTGCAGGTCATTGCGCCGGGGCCAGAGCAGCCAGGGGTGCTCGTCCGTGAAGACGGCGTGGCCGATCAGGGCCCGCGGGCCCAGGAAACCCAGGTGCTGCAGCCACTCGATCGGCGTCATGTCATGGCGCCTGACGATGCCGTTGAATTCCGGGTAGCTCTGCGCCGCGTGGATGTGGATCGAGCGCCCTCGTGAACGCGCAAGCTCTGCGGCCTGCGTCAGCAGTTCAGCGGTGCAGGTGTCGACCTGCGCAGGAGAGACGAGCGCGGACAGCCGGCCACAGGGGTGCGTTTCGGCAGCGTCCATGACCTCGCACGCCTCGGCGAAGGCCTCCTGCCCGAGGTCGGGCGCCCAGTCGTACTTGATCTCATGCCCGAAGTCGGTCCACCAGCGTGCCGAGCGAAACATCGGAGCCGCCCACGCCCGTATCCCGCTGTCTGCCAGAAGCGGCAGCCAGCCAGGATAGGCGTGGCTGAGATCGATGATCGAGGTCGTACCGTTGGCCAGGAGCTCGGCCAGCCCGTAGCGTGCGGACACGAGCCTGGCCTCCTGATCGTGCAGGAAGCTTTGCCGGAACTGTTGACGGTTGCTGTAGAAGAGCCGCGGGTTGCCGAATTCCTCGACGAAGCCCCGAAAGATGGGGGTCTGCGTCGGGTGGCAGTGCACGTTGATCAGGCCTGGCATGACCAGCCGTCTGTGCCCGGAAATCTCTCGGTCGACAGGCCCCTCGAAGGTGCCGCCCACATGGATCAGGCGGCCACCAGCCCAGGCCACATCGCCATCACGCAGATAGACGTGGGTGCGCGCAGCCGCATCCCAGCCGATGATCCATTCGGCATTGCGCACACAGGTGACCTGCTGCTTCAGTAAAGGCTCTTCGGCAGCCATGTGATGATCTCCGGGAAGGCCGTCATGAGGGCCACGAGCAGGAAGATGCAGCCCAGGAAGGGCAGGACACCACGCACCACTTCCGTGATCGAGCCGCGTCCACGAACGGCCTGCACCACGTAGAGGTTCATGCCCACGGGCGGCGTGATCAGCGCGATCTCGCACATGATGACGAGAAAGATCCCGAACCACAGCGGATCGAAACCCAGTGCGACCACCACCGGGTAGACGATGGGGGTGGTGGCGATCATCATCGCCAGTGAGTCGAGAAAACAGCCCAGGACAACGTAGAACATCACCAGCACGGCGATGGTCTGCCAGCTTGGGATGTCGAGCGCCGACATCGCCTGCGAGATCTGCTCCGGTATGCCCAGCACACCCACGATGAAATTGAGGTAGAACGCTGCGATCAGGATCAGCAGCGTCATCGCCGTGACGCGCACGGTGGCCATCATGCTCTCGTGCACCAGGCGCCAACTCAACTGTCCCTGCAACAGCACGAGCAGCAGCGAGGCGGTGACGCCCAGACCGGCGGCCTCGGTGGGCGTGGCCCAGCCTCCGTAGATGCTTCCCATCACCATGATGAAGATGGCCAGCGGCGGCAGCAGATCCTTCAGCCGCTTGCGCTTGACGGCCCAGGGGATGCGCTCGCTGGTGCCGCTGATCCGCGGGTCGAGGACACTGGCCACCACGACCAGCCCCATGAAGAAGGCTGCCAGCATCAGACCCGGCACCACACCGGCCAGGAACAGTTGCCCGATCGAGGTGTTGGTCAACGCGCCGTAGATGATCAGGTTGATCGACGGCGGGATCAGGATGCCCAGCGTGGCGCCGCTGGCCACCGACCCAAGCACCCAGGTCTCGGCGTATCCCTTGTCCCGGAAGGCCGGGAAGGCAACGGTGCCGATCGTCGCCGCCGTCGCCACCGACGAGCCGGAGATGGAAGCGAAGATCGTCGAGGCCGCGATGTTCGTATGCAGCAATCCCCCAGGCAACACCCGCAGCCAGTCGTCGAGCGCGACGTACATCCGCTGCGTGACCTTGCCGCGCACCAGGATCTCGCCCATCAGCACGTACAGCGGAATGGCGACGAGCAGGAAGTTGTTCAGCGTGCCCCACATCAGGGTACCGAAGGCCTGGAACATGCCGTCGCCGAAGAACCACCAGGCGCCGAAGGCCGCGGTCAGGAACAGCGCCACGCCGATGTGAAAGCCGATGGCCAGCATCAGCAGCATCAGCGCGAACCCGATGGCGACCGTCTCCATGCTGGCCATGTCAGCTCCGATTCACGGCTGACGTCCCGCTGCGGGATCGGCATCCGACATGAAGGCGTCGACCTCGTCGCGCGCGCTGGCGCAACCGTATTCACGCTCCACCCGGTGCGGCTCGAGCACGAGCAGGAAAAGAGATCTGACCGCATGCAGCACGGCGACCACGGCGAAAAGCGTCAGCCCGACGACCCACAGGCCCTGCGGAATCCACAGTGGCGTCTGCAACGGTGTGTTGGCCACGGAATCGAACAACAGGGTTTCCTGCAAGGTGAGCGTGGCTCGGTAGGCGAAGAACACCACCGTGCCCGCCAGCGCGACATGGGCGAGAACGTGCAGCACCTGACGAAGCCGCGCCGGCAGATACGGGAATGCGAGGTCGATCCGAGTGAATTCCCGACGCTGCAGGACGTGAGCCATGCCGAGCGAGCCGATCAGAGCCAGCGTGTAGCCGCCGAGTTCGTCGGTCCCCTGCACCGACACACCGAAAACCTTGCGTGCCACGATGTCCCAGGTGATCAGCAGGGAAAGCACCAGCACCCCCGCGCCGCAAAGGAATGCAAGCGCCGACGCCAGACGGTCGATCAAAGCCAGGATCAGGCGCAAGCGGCCCTCCATCGAAAGAAGGGCCAGGCGGACGGGACATGCGGAAAAGGCCGTCGTGACACGCCCACCGCAGACGCTGTCGTGTCAGCGGTGGGCCTGCCGACGACAGGCCCAAATGCCCATGTCCCTGCTGCCGGACTCACTTGGCAGGCGCCGACATGCCACGTGCCGCCCCGACCGTGTCGTTCCAGACCTTGGTGCAGCCCGGGTAGACACGCTCGCAACGGCTCGCCCAGTCACCGAGGATGGTGTTCTGGGTGATGGTCTTCAGGCGATTGAAGTCACCGTCGGCGAGTTTCACGAGCTTGAGGTTGTAGCTTCTGTAGAGCTTGTCGTCGCAGGTGCCACCTGTCGAGCACGACAGCGCCACGCCGTTGGTCTTGGCTGCGACGTCCCAGAGCTTGTTCTCCATCTCGGCGAACTGTGCCTCGAGCGTCGATCGCTGTTCAGCTGTCAGCTTGTTCCACCAGGACAGGTTGACCACATGCGCCTGGACGGCGCCTGAGACCGCCAGCGGCAGGATGTGCGTCGTCACCTCCGGCCACTTGCCGGTGTTGGCAGAGGTCGCGGATGTGATGCCGCAGGAGGCAACGCCGCGCTGCAAGGCCGGATACACCTCCGGGAAGGCCAGCGTCACCGGGGTGGCGCCCAGGCCCTGGAGCAACGCGGACATCGAGGCCGTGAAGGAACGGACCTTCTTGCCTTTCAGGTCGTCCAGGGTGGCAATCGGTTGGTTGCAGAAGAAGATCTGGCCACCGAAGGGCCAGATCGCAACCGGACGGACACCGAAGCGCTTCTCCAGACGGTCGGCGAAAGCCGCTCGGTACGCGTTTACCGCCGCGCGCAGTTGTGCGATGTCCGTCGACACCCCGATCAGGTCGATGCCCTCGAGGAATGCGTCGTCGCTGGCCACCAGGCCGACCTGGATCGACGCGACGTCGAAACTGCCTGCACGGATGAGACGCAAGCCATCGGCCATGTTGATGCCGATGCTCTGGAATTCCTTGCGGTCGACCTTGAAGCCCTTGCTGTTGACGGACTCCATCGTCGCGAACTCGACTGGATATTGTGAACTCACGGCTTGCGACTGGCTCAGCCAGCGCACCGCGGTCTGGGCGTGCGCCGTGGCCGCCGTCGCGAAGAGGGACGCCGAGAGGACGGCTGCGCCGAGCACCTTCATGGTGCGTCGAGTCGTGAGCTGACTGGATATCGTGCGGGTCATGAGATGTGCTCCTGAGTGGGGCTGGGGGGAACGAACGGAAAGTTCGCGCTTGCGGGTTTTGGTGCTCAATCCATGAAGGCACCGCCATTGACTGCGATGGATTCACCTGTGATGAAGCCCGCATCGGCAGACAGCAGGAAAGCCACGACGCGCGCCACGTCTTCCGGTTGCTCGAGACGTCCCATGGGCGTGTCGGCGATCCACTGCCGACGCACTGTCTCGGGCTCCACACCGCGCAACCGGGCTTCCCATTGCAATTCGCGTACCTGCATCGGCGTGGCCACAAAACCCGGGCACACCGCGTTGACCTGGATGCCATGCGGCGCCAGTTCGTAGGCCATCGCCTGCGTGAGGCCGACCACGCCGAACTTGCTCGCCACATAGTCCGCCAGAAAGGGCACCCGCCCTTGCTTGCCAGCCATCGACGCCATGTTGACGATACGCCCGCCGCGACCGGCTTTCAACATCGCACGGGCGGCTGCCTGACTGGCGAAGAACAGACCCTTCAGGTTCACGGACATCGTGAAGTCGAACTTCGCCTCGTCCACGTCCACGAAGCGGGCCATGTGGGAGACGCCGGCATTGGAGATCCACGCGCCGACTGGACCGAAACGGCTCTCGATCTCCAGCACGGCGCGTTCGCAGGCCTCGGGTTGCCTGACGTCCAGTTCGAGCGCCTGACCGTTCGGCAAGCCGTCGGCCAACGAGCGCGCGGCCTGCGCATCGACGTCAGTGACGACCACACGGTGACCGCGGGCGGCGAGTTCACGGCAGATGGCGGCACCGATCCCCGATGCACCACCGGTGACGACGACGACTTCGTTCATTGAACAGGGACTCCTTCAGGCGGATGCAGGCAGGCCTGCCAAAGCGCAGGGGCCGCGGTGAGACTCTCGACGTGATGGTGCGCGTGCGGCGCAGTACCCTGTATCCAGGGGCGAGGGCCGACCCGCATCACCCGCAGGCCTGCGGCACGGGCCGATGCCACGCCGCTGTGGCTGTCCTCGACGGCCCAGACCTCGGCCGGGCTCAGTCCCAGGCGACATGCAGCTTCCAGGTAAGGCGAAGGGTGGGGCTTCGGCGCCGGGACGTCGTCCAGACTGACGATGAATTGCATGCAGTCTGTGGCATCGATCGCACGCAGGTTGGCCACCACGATGTCGCGCGGGGAGTTGGAGACCGCACACATCGGCACATCGCGCTTGCGCAACCAGCGCAAGGCCTCTGCAGCCCCCGGCATCGGCCGCAGCACGTGAGCACGCGCAAGGAAGTGCTCCGCGATCGACGCCAGGAAGACCCGCGCCCGGCGTTCGGCGTCATGCCCCAGCGACGACCCGAAGCGATGGTCGAGCGCCTGCCAGACTTGTGGCGCTGCCACCCCGACAAACGGCTCGGGCCCGAAGTCCGAAAGGTCGACCTCGTACGCGCGGCAGACCTCGAGAAGCGCCTCGAGGTGCAACGGCTCGCTGTCCACGAGAGTGCCGTCCACATCCCATGCCACGGCGCGCAAGGGACTGGCGCCGACCTTCACGTCCGCCGAGACGCCAGGATTCGTCCGGCTCATCGCCCACCCCCTTCGCGGTGGAACATGGGCGCAAGCACGGTGTACAGGCGCCGATAGTCGGCATAGGCCTCGTCGTACAACTCTGCGTGCGCAGGCGTCGGCTCCACCGTCGTGCCAAGTCGCACCAGTGTTGCCGCACCGTTCCAGTCACTGGCCAGACCGGTTCCCATGGCTGCCATCCATGCCGCACCCAGACAGGAGCCCGGATGTCCGGTCAAGGGCGTGACGGGTTGGCCCAGCACGTCCGCGATGATCTGCAGCCAAACGCGGCTCGCCGAGCCACCGTCGGAGGCCAGAACCCGCTGGCACGGGTATCCCAGGTCGCAGAACACCTCCCTGTGGTGCCGCACGCCGAAGGCCACCGCCTCCAGCAGGCTGCGCCAGAGGTGCGGCGGTCCGTGATGCAGACCCAGACCCGAAAAGGCGCCACGCGCCAGCGGGTCCTGCACAGGCGTCTTTTCGCCGAGGAAGTACGGCAAGGCGCGGACGCCAAGACTGCCCGCGGGGACTTCCGCCGCCCAGGCATCGAGCTTCTGCAGGCGATGGCCCCCACCTGGACGCGCGTCAGCCGCATGCCCGAAGTGACCCGCGAACCAGTTCAGCAGCGAGCCGCTGCAAGCCATGCAGCCGTTGGGCATGTACAGGCCGGGGATGGCGTGATAGTCCAGAAACAGACGGGGATCGGGCCGTGCGCGCTCGCTGGACAGCAGGATGTCGCAAGCTCCGCCGAGCTTGACCAGCATGTCGCCCGGCCGCTGCACCCCTGCGGCCCAGGCAGAAGCGATGTGGTCCGCCACACCTGCGACCACCGGTGTGCCTGCTCGAAGACCCGTGGCTGCCGCGGCGGCCGCGGTCACGGTGCCGATGACCTCCTGGCTGGCGGCCAGCGGCGGCACCTGGTCGGCGAACAGGCCACCAAGACCGACCAGCCCCTCGTCGATGGCGCCGCTGGCCAGTTCGATGAAGCCGGCTTCCAAGGCCCAGTTCTGCTCCACACGCTTGACCCCTGTCAGGCGCCAGTTGATGTAGTCGTAACTGCCGAAGGCGCAGCCGATGCGCTCGAAGACCTGCGGCTCATGACGCTCGATCCAGCGCAACTTGCAGGCCAGCAGTTGCTGGTTGATGCCATTGCCGGTGCGACGGACGAAATCCGGCTCGCTGATCTCTTCGCGCAGGTCCAGGACTTCCTGTCCGCACCGGCCATCGCTTTGCTGGATGCTGGGCCGGAGCAACCGGCTCTGGGCGTCCAGCAGCACCAGCGCGGGCACCATGCCCGCCACGCCGACGGCACGCACCTGATCAGCCGAGACGCCGGCCTTGTGCAGCAACTCGGCGACGATCCCGCAGACGTTGTCCCACCACTGCTGCGGATCCTCCTCGGCCCAACCGGCGTGCGGATGGTGCAGCGTGACCGCGCGGTGCGCCAGCGCGAGCGGCTCGTCGGGCAGACGCAGCAGCAGACCGATGGTGGACGTGGTGCCGATGTCCAGACCGACGACGCAAGTCATGTGACGTGCCGGGATCGAAGGGTGTTGACTTGAGCGGCGCGGGACGAGAGCCGGTCAGCCCTCACCTCAGCCGCTCGACCGCTTCCATGAAGCGCAGGACCCGCTCGCCATCCACGGGGTTCCACGTCACGCCGTCACGCTTGAAGTGCGTGCCGACCACGCAGCCGTCGGCCACGCTCAGGATGTCGCTGACCGTGGCCAGCGTGACACCGGTGTTGGCCATCACCGGCACCTGTCCACGCACCGCTTCGACCACCTTGCGCAGATCCGACCGATCGACGCCCTGCCCCGTCAGCGGGCCCGATACCAGAATCCCGTCGGCCAGGGACGAGAACACCGCACTGCGCGCCCGCAACTCGATCGGTCGACGGTCCAGCGTGTCCGCGAACTCCGCGTTGATATTGAACAGCAACTTGAGTTGAGGGTTGCCCAGGTTGCGGCGCAAGCGCAGGGCCGACGCCGCGTCAGGCTTCCAAAGCCCCATGTCCGAGGCGAACACGCCGGTGAAGATCTCGCGCGCGAACGATGCGCCGGTGGCGGTGGCGATGGCCACACTGGCCGACGGGTCCCACAACCAGTTCACGCCGAAGGGCACCTTCAGCAGCGGCTTGACGGCCATGATCACCGCCGTCATCGCGGCCACACCTTCAGCAGGTGCCTGCAACTGGTACGGACGATCGTTCTCGTTGCCGAACATGATCGCGTCCACACCCCCTGCCTGTAGCGCCTGCACGTCCTGCACGACGCCGTCGATCAGTCGCCCCATACCGCCACTGGCGTCATACAGCGGCGCGCCCGGAAGAGCCCCGATGTGGGCCATCGCAATGATCCCCTTGCGGCGGCCGCCGAAAAAGTCAAAAGGCATCTTTTCTCTCAAATACGAACACAAACGAACATTTGCGGACGATATCACCCCACGGGAAGTCGCGCAAGCACTCGACTCGAGACATGCACAGCGGGGGCAGACGCCACAGGTTGGCAAAGGGCCCGGCCGGCTCGCCCCGGCCCCAACCGGGGATTGACAGCATTTGTCGCAACCCACGGCAACACTGCCGTCAGCGCCGTCAGCGCCTTCGCCCCGCCAGCATGTCCGACCCGAGCGGGTCCTTGGGCGTGCGGGTCGCTACGTCGCCACGTCTGCACATTCCTCGAGTTCTCATTCCAAGGATGCCCCATGCCTGTCTACCAATACGCCGTCTGGGTTCGCCTGAACCCCATCCACAGCGTCCACACCGTCGTGTGGGCCAGCAACGATCTCGAGGCCAAGCAAGTCGCTGAAGCCCAGTACGGCAGGGGAAACGTGCTCGGTTGGCGGCGCATCGTCGAGGGCGAGGCCTGAGACGCTGAGCCTGGAGAGGACGACGGCCCGGCCCTGGCGGCCGGGCTGACGTTCTGGCCGCACCGCCGTCTACAGCAGCAGGTGCATGCGATCTGCCCTGTGCAGTCCAGCACCCGCGGTTCCTTGCTGCCCGCCGCCGCCCCTTGTTGTCCCTTCCTGCACAACCCTGGAGTTCACGATGACCACCGAGATCACCACCGCCTTGTCACGCTGGACGGGCGGCGCGCCCGCGCACGCCGGCGCACTGCAGATGTTTCCCCTGTTCCCGGCCGACGGCGACGTGCCCGCAGGCGCGCGCTATGCGGTGCTGCGCGAGGCGATGGCCGCGGGCACGGGTAGCGTCACCGAGGTGTCGGCGCAGGGGCAGGTGCCGCTGCTGCGCTTTCGCAACGATGCCGACCAGCCGGTGCTGCTGATCGACGGCGAGGAACTCGTCGGCTGCAAGCAGAACCGCATCCTGAACGTGAGCATCCTGGCGCCCGCGCGCGGCGACATCGAGATCCCGGTGTCGTGCGTGGAGATGGGACGCTGGCGCTCGGAGTCCGACCGCTTTCACAGCGAAGGACGCACGATGTACGCAGGGCTCAGGGCGTCCAAGCTGGCGCAGGTCAGCCGCAGCTTGCATGCCAGCGGCGCCTATCAGACCGACCAGAGCGAGATCTGGGCCAGCATCTCCGCCAAATCGCGCCGCATGGGCTCACGATCGGCCACGGAGGCGATGAGCGGCCTGTACGAACAGCGTGAGGCCGAGATCAAGCGCATCTCGGGCGCGCTGCAGGCGCAGCCCGGACAGATCGGCGCGGCCTTCGCGGTGCGCGGCCACCTGGCGGGGGTGGAGTTGTTCGATGCCTCGGTGACGCTGGCCAAGTACCTGCCCGGGCTGGTGGCCGGCTATGCACTGGACGCACTCGACGACTTCGAAGACATCACGCCATGGGCGCCCGACGCCTCGGCCGAAGACCCGACGCCCCGCGACGCAGGCCATCAGGTGTCGATGCAGGCCGTGCGCGAACTGCTGGCGCGCATCGCTGCCGGCACCCCGACACGCCAGCCAGGCGTGGGCCTGGGCGAAGACCTGCGCATCACCGACGGCGGTCTCGTCGGCGCGGCCCTGGTGGATGCAGGCCAGGTGGTGCACCTGTGCGCCTTCACCGATGCAGCCCAGGAGCCAAGCCATGTGATCTCGCGGCGCCGGCGTCGCGTGTCGCGGCCGGACTGAAGCCGGACCGGACCCCGCCAGTTGACGTTTCCGCTCGGGCTGAGCTTTCCCTCCATTCGGACTGAGCTTTCCCTCCGTTCGGGCTGAGCTTTCCCTCCGTTCGGGCTGAGCCTGTC
>JBMTXX010000104.1:0-12334 GCA_049453935.1 Rubrivivax sp. | reverse complement strand
AGCTTCGGCCAGCCCATCTTCCAGCACCAGGCGGTGCAGTTCAAGCTGGCCGACATGGCCACGCAGATCGAGGCCGCGCGGCAGATGATCCGCCACGCCGCCGCCCTCAAGGACGCCGGCCGCCCTTGCCTGAAGGAGGCCGCGATGGCCAAGCTCTTCGCCAGCGAGATGGCCGAGCGCGTCTGCTCCGACGCCATCCAGGTGCACGGCGGCTACGGCTACGTCAGCGACTTCCCGGTCGAGCGCATCTACCGAGACGTGCGGGTGTGCCAGATCTACGAGGGCACCTCGGAGGTGCAGAAGATCCTGATCGGGCGGGCGCTGGCCTGACTTCAGGGGGCCGAGCCCGGGTCTCGGCGACCGGAGGCTCGGGGCGCGAGCTTCACCTCGGCCTGCGAGGCCGAGGCCAGCTTCCCTTGACCGCGCAGGCGCCTGAGCGGGTCAGCTCGCCACCAGAGGGCATGGGCTGTGCGCAAGGCCGCCTTGAAGTCCTCCAGCCGGTTGGTTTGCGAGATGGTATCTTCCACCAGCCGGGCGTCGAAGGTTGTGCGGAGCCGGCACGACCGCACGTCGGCCTGGACGAACGCGCATTCCGGTTTCAGTTTGTGCACTTGCGCCAACCTGACCAGGTTCAGGTGAACACCGGTGACCTCGAAGTCACGCTTCAGCTTCAGGGCGTTCTTGCGACCGCCGCCGCCTGATCCACATGCCTGACCTCGACCTCACCCCCATCCCGGTGCCGCTGCTGGATCTCGCGGCATCGGTCCTGCTGGTGGTGCTGTTGCTGCTTCTTCGCGTGGCGGCAGGGCACGCCATCCGCAGACGCACCGACGTCGCCCCCCACCTGCAGCGCCGCTGGACGGCCAACCTGCGCAACCTGCTGTTGCTGCTCGGCGTGCTCGGGTTGCTGCTGATCTGGGCGCCGCAGTTGCGCACCTTCGCCCTGTCGCTGACGGCTGTGGCCGTGGCGATCGTCATCGCCACCAAGGAACTCATCCTGTGCTTCTCGGGCTCGCTGATGCGCGCGTCCTCGAGCGCCTTCGCGGTTGGCGACTGGATCGAGGTGGGCGGGATGCGCGGCGAGGTCATCGACCACAACCTCTTCGTGACGGTCCTGCACGAGTTCCATCCCGGCACCTACCACCACACCGGACGTCAGGCGGTGCTGCCGAACAGCATCTTCCTCAGCCAGCCGATGCGCAACGAAAGCCTGATGCGCGATTGCGCGATCCATACCTTCGCCTTGACGGTGGATCCGGTGGGCGACCTCTTCGACCACCGTGCGCAGATCGAGGCCATCGTCGCCCAGCACCACGCGCCGCTGCGCGAGGTCGTCGCAAAGGGGTATGCATCGATGGGGCGCCGGCTTCATGTGGACCTGACGGCCAACCCCGTGCGCGTCGCCTTCCGCACCAGCGAACTGGGCAAGGCTCGCATCCTCGTCACGCTGGTGTGCCCGACCCGGCTGGCCGAAGGCTTGGAGAACGACATCACCTGTGCACTGCTGGCGTACCTGCACGGCACCGCAGCACGCCGTGCGCAGGACCAGGCCGCCCCGGCTTGAGGAAGGCGGCCGCGATGGCCGAGTTCTTCGCTGGCGAGATCCATGCGAAATGCTGTGCAGGGAAGGCACGCGCGAACGCCCGCATGCCCAGATCATCGGGTTCGATCGGTTCGCCCGCGGCCTTCACCGGGCCCGGCCGAGCGCACCCGCGCGTGCCTTCCCCGGCTCGGCGATACTCTTTTGGGCAGGCGCAACCGCGTCTGCGTTGGGCTCGGTACGTGTCCCGTGGATCCGCGGCTGATGCCTCGACGCATACCCCAGGTTTCTTGAACTCAGATGTCTGATTGCATCGCATCGCCCCGCGTCGCCCTCATCACCGGAGGCGCTTCGGGCATCGGCTTGGCCACGGCCCGCCGCTGGGTGCAGGACGGTGGCCGTGTCGTGTTGTGGGACCTGCAGGCGCAGGCGCTCGAGCAGGCGGTGGCGGCGCTGGGGCCTGCCGCGCAGGGCAGGGTGGTCGACGTCACCGACGAAGCCGCGGTGGCGGACGGCATGGCGCGGGCCGCACAGATCCACGGCGGGCTCGATGCGGTGGTCAATTCGGCCGGCGTCGTTGGCAGCACCGGGCCGTTCTGGCAGCAGTCGCTGCAGGACTGGCAGCAGGTGCTGCAGATCAACCTCACCGGTGTCTTCCTGGTGTCGCGGGCCGCCGTGCCTTTCCTGGCGGGCCGGGCGCATCCTCGCATCGTGCACCTGGCCTCGATCGCCGGCAAGGAGGGCAACCGTCACCAGGCGGCCTATTCGGCCTCCAAGGCCGCAGTCATCGGGTTGACGAAGTCGATGGGCAAGGACCTGGTCGAGCAGGGCATCCTGGTCAACTGCGTCGCACCGGCCATCATCCACAGCCCGCTGGTGGACCAGATGCCGGCCGCTCAGCGCGAGTTCGTCCTGTCCAAGATCCCGCTGGGGCGTCCCGGGCGCGTCGAAGAGGTGGCGGAGATGGTCTGCTGGCTGGCCAGCCCGGCTTGCAGCTTCAGCACCGGCGCGGTGTTCGACCTGTCGGGCGGGCGCGCAACCTATTAGAGGACCGACATGACGCCAGCACCTTACGCCCGCTACCCCAGCCTGGACCGCAAGGTCGTGCTCGTCACGGGCGGCGCCTCGGGCATCGGGGCCGAGATCGTGGCCCAGTTCTCGGCGCAGGGCGCGCGCGTCGGTTTCCTCGACCTGGACGAGGCAGGCGGGCAAGCCGTGGCGAGGGCCACCGGCGCGATGTTCGTCGCCTGCGACCTGCGCGATGTGGCAGCGCTGCGGCGTGCGATCGAGGCGATTGCGCAGGCGCTCGGGCCGGTGCAGGTGCTGGTCAACAACGCGGCGCGCGACGATCGCCACGCGCTCGACGAGGTGGAGCCGGCCTACTGGGACGAGCGCTTCGCGACCAACCTTCGGCACATGTTCTTCTGTGCGCAGGCCGTGATCCCCGGCATGCGTGAGGCCGGCGGCGGCAGCATCGTGAATCTTGGAAGCGTCAGCTGGATGCAGTCCCAGGGCGGCATGCCGGCCTACACCACGGCCAAGTCGGCCGTGCGCGGCCTGACGCGCGGGCTGGCGCGGGACCTCGGGCCCCACGGCATCCGCGTCAACGAGGTCGTGCCCGGCTGGGTGTTCACCGAGCGGCAACTCGCGCTGTGGGCCACACCCCAGGCCGAGGAGGCGCACATGGCGCGCCAGTGCCTGAAGTCGCGCGTGATGCCGCCGGACATCGCGCGCATGGTGCTGTGGCTGGCCGCCGACGACAGCCGCATGGTCACCGCGCAGCACTTCGTGGTCGACGGCGGCGGCGTGTAGCCTCGCGAGGGGGCGCCGGATAATCTGGCCAACCCTCTGCCTGGAGCCTGCCGTGATCCGCCCGCCTGCTGTTGCCGGTACCTTCTATCCTGCGCAGGCGCAGGCCCTGCGGGAAGAGGTCGGCCGCCACTTGGCCGCTGCCCGCGCCATGCGCGCGTCTGGCGACGAGGTCCGCCCTGCGCTGGGCGAGGCTGGGCCGGGCGAACGCCTGCCGATGGCGCACCCGGCCGGCGGGACCTGCCCGAAGATCATCGCCGTGCCCCATGCAGGCTACGTCTACTCGGGGGCCACGGCAGCGCGTGCCTACGCGCTGCTCGAGCCCTGGGCGCAGCACATCCGCCGCGTCGTGCTGCTTGGGCCGGTGCACCGTGTGGCCGTGCGCGGATTGGCCGTGCCGCGGGCGGTCCAGGCCTTTCGCACGCCGCTGGGGGATGTCCGCGTCGATCATGAGGCGCTCACGGCGCTCGGTGGCCTGCCGCAGGTCCTGCAAGATGACCGACCGCACGCGCCCGAGTACTCGCTCGAGGTGCAGCTGCCCTTTCTGCAGTCGGTGCTGGGGGAGGGGTTCGCACTTGTCCCGCTGGCCGTCGGTGACGCCACGGCGGCAGAGGTCGCGGCCGTGATACAGGCCTTGTGGGGCGGGGATGAGACGGTCTTCGTCGTCAGCACGGACCTGTCGCATTTCCATGCCTATGACGAGGCGCGGCGCATCGACGGTGACACCGTGGGGCGGATCCTCGCGCTGGAAGACGCGCTGGACCCGCGGCAGGCCTGCGGCGCGCGCGGCCTGAACGGCGCGCTCAGGGCCGCGCGTCAGCATGGTCTGGTGCCCGACCTGGTGCACCTGTGCAACTCCGGCGACACGGCGGGCCCGCGCGACCGCGTGGTGGGCTATGCCAGCGTGGCCTTCCGACCGGCGCCCGGCGCGGGTGCCGATGTCCACGACGATCCCGAGGCCGCGCTGGGTGAGGCCTTGCTGCTGCGCGCGCGCAACGCGATCGCCGTGCGCCTGGGCCTGCCGCTGTTGGCCGAGCCTGCGCATCCGCACCTGCAAACGCGTGGCGCCACCTTCGTGACGCTGAACGACGCGCAGCACCGTCTGCGCGGCTGCATCGGCCGTCTGGAGGCGGTCGACACGCTCGAGGCGGACGTGCGGCACAACGCGGCGCAGGCCGCCTTCGCCGACCCGAGGTTCCGCCCTGTCCAGGTGGACGAGTGGGCCGGCTTGCGGCTGGAGGTGTCGGTGCTGACCCCGGCCGAGCCACTGCCCCCTGCGCCGACGCAGGCACAGGCGCTGCAGGCCATCGAGCCCGGCACGCACGGCGTGATCCTGCAGTGGGGCCGGCACCGTGCCACCTTTTTGCCGCAGGTGTGGGCGCAGATTCCGGCGCCTGCGGCCTTCATGGCCGCGCTCAAGCGCAAGGCCGGACTGGCCGAGGATTTCTGGGCGCCCGATGTGCGCCTGTCGCGGTATCGCGTCACCCAGCATGACGGTGGCCTGCTCTCGACCGTGGGGCAGTCGCGACCGGGCGAGGCCCGGCCAGCCGCTGCAGCCGCGACACCGCCCGCGCCCGCGCCCGCACGGGCGCCTGCTCTGACGTTCCCGGGCGTCCTGTCGGGCGGGTTCGCGTTCCAGACGGCCGTGCCGCCCCGATGACTCACGCCTCACTCCCCACCGAGTCCCTCGGCGCGACGCATCCCGCGCGCTGGTGGCACCGGCTGGACGACGGTCGGCTGCAGTGCGACCTGTGCCCGCGTGATTGCAAGTTGCATGACGGCCAGCGCGGCCTGTGCTTCGTGCGCGCACGGCAGGGCGACGCCATGGTGCTGACGACCTACGGGCGCAGCTCCGGCTTCTGCATCGACCCGATCGAGAAGAAGCCGTTGAACCACTTCCACCCCGGCACGCCGGTGTTCAGTTTCGGCACCGCGGGCTGCAACTTGGCCTGCAAGTTCTGCCAGAACTGGGACATCTCCAAGAGCCGGGAGATGGACCGGCTGATGGACGCGGCCTCGCCGTCGCTGCTGGCCCGTGCGGCGCGGCAGACGAACAGCGCGGGCGTGGCCTTCACCTACAACGATCCGGTGATCTTCGCCGAGTATGCGATGGACGTGGCCGACGCCTGCCATGCGCTGGGCCTGTACACGGTGGCTGTCACCGCGGGCTACATCCACCCGGCACCGCGGCGGGAGTTCTTCGCCAAGATGGACGCCGCCAACGTCGACCTGAAGGCCTTCACCGAGGACTTCTACTTTCGCCAGACGGGCGCGCACCTGGCGCCCGTGCTCGAGACGCTCGAGTACATCGTGCACGAGACCTCGTGCTGGCTCGAGATCACGACGCTGCTGATCCCCGGGCACAACGACGGTGCCGACGAGATCGAGGCGCTGGCGCGCTGGGTGCGCGAGCGGCTCGGCCCTGACGTGCCGCTGCACTTCACCGCCTTCCACCCCGACTACCGCATGCGCGAGGTGCCGCGCACCCCGCCGCAGACCCTGACGATGGCCCGGCGCATCGCGCTGGACCAGGGGCTGCGACACGTCTACACCGGCAACGTGCACGACACCGACGGCGGCAGCACGCATTGCCCCGGATGCGGGCAGGCCGTGATCGTGCGCGACTGGTACGTGCTCAAACGCTACACGCTCGATGCGCAGGGCGCATGCCCGCATTGCGGGACGGCGGTGGCCGGGCGCTGGGATGCGCGGCCAGGCAGCTTCGGGGCGAGGCGCATTCCGGTGCGGCTGGCGCCGCGATGAGGTTGTCCCGTCCGGCGTCGTGCGAACCAGGGGCTGCACCCGTGACGCCGCCCGTCCACGCGGCATCCGGGCGTCGTCGCGCCCTGGGTGCCCTGCTCGGCGGCGTGTGCGCGGTGGTGGGCGCCCCGACGGGTCTGATCCGTGCGGCCTTCGCCGGCGCGCCGCGTTTCGCGCTCGGTGTGGCCAGCGGCTACCCGCGGCCCGACGGGGTCGTCCTGTGGACCCGGCTCACCGGGTCCGACCTCCCGGCGCAGGTGCCGGTGCAGTGGGAGGTGTCGGAGGACGAGCAGGGCCGGCACGTGGTGGCGCGCGGGGTCGAACTGGCGCAGGCCGACGGGGCCCACAGCGTGCATGCCGAGCCGGCCGGGCTGGTGGCCGGCCGGCCGTACTGGTACCGCTTCACCGCGCTCGGCGACCGTAGCGCCTTGGGGCGTACCCGCACCGCGCCGGCACCTGACGCGCTCGCGCCCCTGCGATTCGCCATCGCCAGTTGCCAGCGCTTCGAGCACGGCGCCTGGGCGGCCTGGGCCGACGTCGCGGCCTTCGTCCCGGATCTGGTGCTGTTCCTCGGGGACTACATCTACGAGTACCCCTCGATGCCGGGGGCGGTGCGACAGGTATCCGGCGGTCTGATCCACACGCTGGACGGCTACCGCGAGCGCTACGCGCAGTACAAGGCCGATCCGCTGCTGCAGGCCGCACACGCGGCCGCGCCCTGGGTGCTGGTGTGGGACGACCACGAGGTCGAGAACGACTATGCCGGCCTGCAGGGCGGCCTGCCCTTTGTCGATTTCGAGGCCCAGCGGGCGGCCGCCTACCAAGCCTACTGGGAGCATCAACCGTTTCCGAAGTCGATGCGGCCGGCCGGGGCGTCGATGGGGCTGTACGCTCGCCTGGATTGGGGGCGGCTGGCCCGGATCCACCTCCTGGACAACCGCCAGCACCGCGATCCGCAGGCCTGCCCGCGTCCGGGCCGGCTGTTCGGCTCGGGCACGGTGGCCCTGCGGGCCTGCCCCGAGCTCGACGACCCGCGACGCAGCCTGCTGGGGCTGGCCCAGGAGCGCTGGCTGGCCGAAGGCTGGAGCCTGGAGCGGCGCTGGAACCTGCTGGCCCAGCAGACGCTGATCGCCCCCCGGATGGACGTCGACCGGCAGGGCCATGCCACGGTGTGGTCCGACGGCTGGGACGGGTATGGCCCGGCGCGGCAGCGTCTGCTGTCGGCGGCGGTGCAGCGGGCCGTGCCTGGTCTGGTGGCGCTGGGCGGTGACGTTCACGCCCACTACGCCGCGCATCTGCACGCCGACCCACTGGACCCTCGCACCCCGCTGGTCGGTACCGAGTTCTGTGGCACCTCGATCTCCAGCCGCGGCCCACCGGCGTCTCGCATGCAGCGGACCCTGGCGCTGAACCCGCACATCGTGCACGGGGACGGTCGCGAACGCGGCAGCGTGCACTTCCAACTGGACGCCGACCGCCTGCAGGCCGACCTGCGCGCTGTCGAGCGTGTCGATGACCCGGGCAGCGCAGTGCGCAGTCAGGCCCGGTTTGTCGTCGAGCAGGGCCGCGGGCGCATCGAGAAGGCTTGACACCGGGCCGCGGACGCGTGGCCGCGTCCAGTGTGTGATGGCATGCTGGGCGGCCTGGTTGCCCTACCCGTTGTTGGGCGACACGCAGGCTGGGTTCGGCTGGCACGCGCGGCCGGAGGTCTCAAGCTGGCAGCGCACGACGATACTGAACCGCTTCGGCCACATGGGCGACGTCCACGGCTTCCGCGGCCTCGAGATCGGCAATGGTGCGTGCCACCTTCAGCACGCGGTGCAACGCGCGGCCTGACCACCCGAGCCGCTGCGCGGCCGTCGTCAGGAAGGCCTGCGCGGCAGGCGCAAGCGCCGTTCGCGACGCCACCTCGGCGGCGTCCAACAGCCCGTTGGCCACGCGCTGTCGCGCCTGCTGGCGCTGGCGTGCGTGCTCCACGCGGGCGCGCACGGTCGCCGATCCTTCGCCATCGGCCTGGCCGAGCAGGGCGGTCGGGGGTTGTGCGGGCACCTCGACGACGAGGTCGATGCGGTCCAGCAGCGGCCCCGACAGGCGGCCCTGGTAGCGCGAAACCGCCTCGGGCGTGCAGCGACAGGCCCGGCCCGTGGCCGCATAGGCCCCGAGCCAGCCGCAGGGGCAGGGGTTCATCGCCGCCACGAGCTGGAACCGGGCGGGGAACTGCGCCTGGCGCCCGGCCCGCGAGATCGTGATCCGGCCGGCTTCCAGGGGCTCGCGCAGGGCCTCCAGCGCTGTGCGCGGGAACTCGGGCAGTTCGTCCAGGAAGAGCACGCCGCCGTGCGCCAGCGAGATCTCGCCCGGCCGGGGCGGCACGCCGCCACCGACCAGCGCCGCGGCGCTGGCGCTGTGGTGCGGGCTGCGCACCGGCCGTTGGCCGAAGGCGCCGGGAAGGGTGCTGCCATGCGCCAGCCCGGCGATGGCGGCCGATTCCAGGGCCTGTTCGTCGTCCATGGCTGGCAGCAGCGACGCCAGGCGCTGCGCGAGCATGGACTTCCCGCTGCCTGGCGGGCCCACCAGCAGCAGGCTGTGCGCGCCGGCGGCGGCCACCTCCAGCGCCCGCCGTGCGCCGGCCTGACCGCGCACATCGGCCAAGTCCGGCGCGGCGGCCGAGGGCGCGTCCTGTGCGGCGCGCGCGCGCCGCAGGTCAGCTGTGGGGACGCCATCGGCCGTCGGCACCAGCGCCTGGACGACGTCCAGCAGGTGGTGGGCTTCGCGCACGTCGAGCCCCGGCACCCTCGCCGCTTCGGCGGCGCTGACGGCGGGCAGCACGAGCGCGCGCGTCGTGCCCTGACGGCGCACTGCCAGAGCGAGTGCGAGCGCGCCGCGCACCGGTTGCAGACCGCCGGCCAGTGACAGCTCCCCCGCGAACTCCAGCCCCTGCAGACGCGTCGCATCCACCGTGCCGGCCGCCGCAAGGATGCCGACGGCGATGGGCAGGTCGAAGCGACCCGACTCCTTGGGCAGGTCGGCCGGGGCGAGGCTGACCGTCACCCGCTGGTTGTGCGGGAAGGCGAAACCGCTCTCGGTCAAGGCGGCGCGCACGCGTTCGCGGGCTTCGCGCACCTCGGTGTCCACCAGGCCGACGATGGTGAAGCTGGGCAGGCCGTTGGCCAGATGCACCTCCACCTGCACCGGCGGGGCGTGCAGGCCGTCCAGGGCTCGGCTGTGGACCACGGCCAGGGGCATCGGGCGTCCTTTCGTGTCTGTCTGGCCCGATTCTGTGGCGCTGCAGCGCAACATCGCACCGCTTTGGTGCGCCCCATCTTGGGGCCCCCAAATGGGGGGAGGTGCCGGCGAGCGGCTTGGCGGGGCGGCGGCCGTGCGGCCTGAACTTCCCGCGCGACGGCCCGCGGCAGCCATGTGGTTGGGGGCGTCGATCCGCCCAGGCCCAGGGTGGCACGGAATCTGCTGCGCTCAGCACACAAATAAACACCTGCTCCGGAGCCCGCACCATGAACCGATTCACCACCTCCAGCCTGCTGTTTGCTGCCTTGATGCTGTGCGGCACCGCGCACGCCCAGCTCAGCGCGAACCTCAGCCTGACCTCCAAGTACAAGTACCGGGGCCAGGACCAGAGCGATCCCGCGAAGTCCATGCTGCCGGCCGTCCAGGGCGGTTTCGACTACGGGTTCGGTGACTTCTACGTCGGCAACTGGAACTCGAGCGTCAGTGGTGCAACCGGAGGCACCGAGATCGATCTCTACGGGGGCTACAAGTTCAACGTCAGCGGTATTGCGATGGATGCGGGTCTGCTGACCTATCTGTACCCGGGTAGCGGCAACTCGAACCTGAACACCACAGAGGTCTACATCGGCGGCAGCCTGGGCATGTACGGCCTGAAGTACTCGCATACCGTCTCTTCGCGCTACTTCGGTGAAGGCAGTGGCCGCGGCACCGGGTACATCGGCTTCACCGCCAATCCCGACATGGGCAATGGTCTGGTGCTCAACACGGGTTTCGGCTACACGCTCAAGAAGAGCAGCGATGCCAACACGCCGAATTACGGCGACTGGAAATTGGGCGCCACCTATGACCTCGGTGGCGGCATGTCCGCGTCCGCGGCCGTCATCGGCGCGACCAAGAAGGATGTCTACGCGGCCAACAAGACCCGAGTCGTCTTCACGATCACCAAATCGATGTGACCGGTGTCACATCGGCCCTTTCCCACCCATCCAGACGAGGATCCGAAATGAAGATGGTGACCGCGATCGTCAAGCCTTTCAAGCTCGACGAAGTGCGTGAGGCCCTCAGCGCCATCGGCGTGCAGGGCATCACGGTGACCGAAGTCAAGGGCTTCGGCCGCCAGAAGGGCCACACCGAGCTGTACCGCGGCGCGGAGTACGTGGTCGACTTCCTGCCCAAGGTGAAGATCGAAGCCGCCGTGGCCGACGATCTGGTCGAGCGGGTGATCGAGGCGATCGAAGGCTCGGCCCGCACCGGCAAGATCGGCGACGGGAAGATCTTCGTCTCCGCACTCGAGCAGGTCGTGCGCATCCGCACCGGCGAGACCGGCAAGGACGCTCTGTAACCCTCCACGGACTACTCTGGGAATTTGCAGTCATGATGAAGAAACTTTTGACCCTCCTGGCGCTGGCCGTGGCCCTGTTGGGGCTGGCTGGCGTGGCCTGGGCGCAGGCCGCGGATGCGGCCTCTACGGCTGCGACCGCTGCGGCCACGACCGAAGCGGCGCCCGCAGCCGCCGCGGAAGCCCCTGCGGCGGCGGCGCCCGCCGCGGCGGCCGCGCCGGCGCCCGCGGTACACAAGGGCGACGTCGCCTGGATGATGACCGCCACGCTGCTGGTCATCTTCATGGCCCTGCCCGGGCTGGCGCTGTTCTACGGCGGCCTGGTGCGCAGCAAGAACATGCTGTCCGTCCTCATGCAGGTGATGGTGGTGTTCTCGTTGATCTCCGTTCTGTGGGCCATCTATGGCTACAGCCTGGCGTTCGGCGGGGAGGGACTGATCATCGGCAACTTTGACAAGCTGTTCCTGTCGGGCGTGACGATGGACAGCCTGGCAGACACCTTCACGGATGAGGTCAAGCTGCCGGAGTACGTGTTCATCGCTTTCCAGGCCACTTTCGCGGGCATCACCTGCGCGCTGATCGTGGGCTCCTTTGCCGAGCGCATCAAGTTCGGCGCCGTGCTGCTGTTCAGCGCCCTCTGGTTCACGTTCAGCTACCTGCCGATCGCCCACATGGTGTGGGGTGTCGGCGGCTACCTGCTCGACAAGGGCGCGCTGGACTTCGCCGGTGGCACCGTGGTGCACATCAATGCGGGTGTGGCCGGCCTGGTCGGCGCCTACGTGCTGGGCAAGCGCGTCGGCTACGGCAAGGAGTCCATGGCGCCGCACAGCCTGACGTTGACCATGGTCGGTGCCTGCATGCTGTGGGTGGGCTGGTTCGGCTTCAACGCGGGCTCCAACCTCGAGGCCACGGGCGGCGCGGCACTGGCGTTCGTCAACACCCTGTTTGCGACCGCTGCAGCAGTGCTGGCCTGGTGCCTGGGTGAAGCGTTGCTCAAGGGCAAGGCGTCGATGTTGGGTGCAGCGTCCGGGGCGGTTGCCGGGCTCGTGGCCATCACGCCGGCTTGCGGTTCGGTGGGCGTGATGGGTGGCATCGTGATCGGTGCCGTGTCCGGGTTCGTGTGCCTGTGGGCTGTCAACGGTCTGAAGCAGATGCTGGGTGCCGACGACTCGCTCGACGTGTTCGGTGTCCACGGCGTCGGCGGCATCATCGGTGCCATCCTGACGGGCGTCTTCGCGGCGCCTGGCCTGGGCGGCACGGGGGGTGACGACTTCTCCATCGGCTCGCAGGTGCTGGTGCAGGCCGAGGGTGTCATCATCACCATCGTGTGGTCCGCCATCGTCGCCTTCATCGCCTACAAGATCGCCGACATGGTGATCGGTCTGCGCGTGACGGAAGAAGAGGAGCGCGAGGGTCTGGACATCATCTCGCACGGCGAGACGGCTTACCACCGTTGATGCACTGCGCCTCGCCCTGAGGCTTGCCCCGGGGCGAACTGCAGACCATGGCGAGCCGCCCCGATGGGCGGCTCGCGCCTTTTTCGGCCGCATGGCGGCGGGAAGTTCTTGCTCGCTGTACCCGCCTTGAGGTCGTTCACGCGCGTGCCACAGGCGCGTCCCTAGAATGCAGACATGGTTCCCCAC
>JBMTXX010000103.1:0-12431 GCA_049453935.1 Rubrivivax sp. | reverse complement strand
AGGATTTCGCCCAGGCCTGCGCCGACGCCGGCATCGTCTTCATCGGCCCGCCGCCGTCGGCCATCCGTGACATGGGCAGCAAGGCCGCGGCCAAGGCGCTGATGGAAAAGGCCGGCGTGCCGCTGGTACCGGGCTACCACGGCCGCGACAACGCCCCCGCGATGCTGGCCGCCGAGGCCGCGCGCATCGGCTACCCGGTGCTGATCAAGGCCAGTGCCGGCGGCGGCGGCAAGGGCATGCGCCGCGTCGAGCGCGCCGAGGACTTCGCCGCCGCGCTGGCCAGTTGCCAGCGCGAGGCCCGCGCCGCCTTCGGCGACGACCACGTGCTGGTCGAGCGGTACGTGCTGCGGCCGCGCCACGTCGAGATCCAGGTCTTCTGCGACGCGCACGGCCACGCGGTGCACCTGTTCGAGCGCGACTGCTCGGTGCAGCGGCGCCACCAGAAGGTGCTCGAGGAGGCCCCCGCGCCGGGCATGACGCCCGAGCGGCGCGCGCAGATGGGGGCGGCGGCGATCGCCGCGGCGCAGGCCGTGGGCTACGTCGGCGCCGGCACGGTGGAGTTCATCGCCGAGCAGGACGGCCGCTTCTACTTCATGGAGATGAACACCCGGCTGCAGGTCGAGCACCCGGTCACCGAGGCCGTCACCGGGCTGGACCTGGTGGAGTGGCAGCTGCGCGTGGCCGCGGGCGAGCCGCTGCCGCTGCGCCAGGAGCAGCTCGCGATCCGCGGCCACGCGATCGAGGCGCGCCTGTGCGCCGAGAACCCCGACGCCCACTTCCTGCCCGCCACCGGCACGCTGCAGGTGGCACGCTGGCCGGCGGCGCACGTGAGCTTCGGCCGCGACGACACACGGCCGCGCGTGGACACCGGCTTTGCCGAAGGCGACGCGGTCAGCCCCTTCTACGACTCGATGATCGCCAAGCTCATCGTCTGGGGTGAGGACCGCGCGCAGGCGCTGGCGCGGCTGGACGCGGCGCTGCGCGACACGCACCTCGTCGGCCTGCACACCAACGTCGCCTTCCTGCGCCGCGTGGTCGCAAGCCGCTCCTTTGCCGGCGCCAACCTCGACACCGCACTGATCGAGCGCGAACGCGAGGCGCTGTTCGACGCGCCCGGGCTGCCGCTGGCGCTGGCGGTGGCCGGCGCGCTGGCGCACCTGCTGGCGGCCGAGGCTGCGCAGCAGGGCGCCGACCCCTGGAGCCGCACCGACGGCTGGCGCCTGCACGGGCTGTCGCGCCGGCGGCTCGAGTTCGAGCACGGCGGCACGCTGCACCCGGTGCTGCTGGAGCGCACGCACGACGGCTTGCCGGTGATGACGCTGGCTGGCGAGCGCAGCGCGCTGGGCTTGCGCGCGCTGGGCGAGGGGCGGCACGAGGTCGTGCTCGGCGGCCACCGGCACCTGCTGTCGGTGTACGCCGCGGGCGCGCGCATCGCCGTCTTCGGCGGCGCCGGCTCGGCCACGCTGGGCTTGGTCGACCCGCTGCAGCGCGCCGCCCAGGGCGCGGGCGACGGCGGGCGCCTCAGCGCGCCGATGCCCGGTAAGGTGATCTCGTTGCTGGTGAAAGCCGGTGAGACGGTGCGCCGCGGCCAGGCGCTGGCGGTGATGGAGGCGATGAAGATGGAGCACACGATCAGCGCGCCGGCCGACGGCGTGGTGGCCGAATTGCCCTATGCGGTGGGCGACCAGGTGGCCGAAGGCGCAGAACTGCTCAGATTGGAGACGGTCGCATGAACTTGCCTGAACACGTCACCCTGGTCGAGGTCGGCCCGCGCGACGGCCTGCAGAACGAGGCCCGGCCCATCGCCGCAGCCACCAAGATCGAGCTCATCGCACAGTTGCAGCGCGCCGGCCTGCGCGAGATCGAGGCCACCAGCTATGTCAGCCCGAAGTGGGTGCCGCAGATGGCCGACGCGGCCGAGGTGATGGCCGGGATCGCGCGCGCGCCCGGCGTGCGCTACTCGGTGCTGACGCCCAACATGAAGGGCCTGGAAGCCGCACTGGCGGGTCGGCCGGATGAGATCGTCGTCTTCGGCGCGGCCACCGAGGCCTTCAGCCGCCGCAACATCAACTGCGGCATCGAGGAGAGCATCGAGCGCTTCCGCCCGGTGGTTCAGGCGGCACTGGCGCACGGCATCAAGGTACGCTGCGCCGTGTCGTGCGCGCTGGGCTGCCCCTATCAGGGCGAGGTCAGTGCCGACGAGGTGGAGCGCGTCGTGCGGCTGATGAAGGCCATCGGCGTGCAGCACTGCGGCATCGCCGACACCATCGGCGTGGGCACGCCGCGGCGCGCGCAGGCGGCGCTGGAGCGGGCGCTGAAGCACTTCCCGCTCGAGGAGGTCAGTGCCCACTTCCACGACACCTACGGGCAAGCGCTGGCCAACATCTACGCCTGCCTGGAACTGGGTGTGCATGTCTTCGACGCCAGCGTGGCCGGCCTCGGCGGCTGCCCCTACGCCAAGGGCGCGACAGGCAACGTCGCCACCGAGGACGTCGTCTTCATGCTCCACGGCTTGGGGATACACACCGGCATCGACCTCGAGGCCCTGGTGGACGCGGGCGCCTGGATCTCCGGGGAACTCGGGCGTCTGCCCGTGTCCCGGGTCGGTCGCGCGCTGTTGGCGCGCCGGGCGGCGGCTTGAAGGCGGGGCGAGTGATGGCCGTTCCCAGCCCGTGCATCAACGTCTGTCGTATCGAGCCTGCATCGGGATGGTGTGAAGGCTGCGCGCGCACCCTGGAAGAAATCGCTGCGTGGAGTGGTCTGGACGATGCCGCCAAGCAGGTCGTCCTGCAGCGCCTGCCAGCCCGTCGGGGGCCACAGCGGTCTCTCGCACCGGCCACGAAGGCCCCATGCTCCCGGCTGCCGTGACCTTGTGTTTCCCACGGTGATCTAGGGTTATTGCCCGAAATTCCATGCTGTGGAATGGGTCGTTCGGGTTAGCCCTGAACCCGTAAGGTAGCGATCAGTCTGACGTCAGAGCGGGGTCAGAGGCGGGTCCGATAGTGCAGCGTGGGTTTGGTTCCATGATCGAACCCTTGGCGCTGTTCCGATCCGTCCAATGCGAGGAGACCTCCTTCATGAAACATGATTCCCAGGGCTACTGGAAAGCCACACTGGGACTGCTGACCAAGATTTTGATCATCTGGTTCGCGGTTTCCTTCGGTGCTGGCATCCTGTTCGCCCCTGTGCTCAACAGCATCCAGCTCGGCGGCTACCCGCTGGGGTTCTGGTTTGCCCAGCAGGGTTCGATCTACACCTTCATCGCGCTGATCTTCTGGTACGCCAAGAAGATGGGTGAGATCGATCGTCAGTTCGACGTCCACGAAGACTGAACGGGAGTCGATGCACATGGAACTCCAAACCACTATTTACCTCGTCGTCGGCGCGACTTTCGCGCTGTACATCGGCATCGCCATCTGGGCGCGTGCCGGCTCGACGAGCGAGTTCTACGCCGCCGGCGGGCAGGTCAACCCCGTGATGAACGGAATGGCCACAGCCGCCGACTGGATGAGCGCCGCGTCCTTCATCTCGATGGCCGGCCTGATCTCCAACATGGGTTACGGCGGCGCGCTGTTCCTCATGGGCTGGACCGGCGGCTACGTGCTGCTGGCCATGCTGCTGGCCCCCTACCTGCGCAAGTTCGGCAAGTTCACGGTGCCGCAGTTCATCGGTGACCGCTTCTACTCGAAGTCGGCCTCCACCGTCGCCGTGTTGTGCCTGCTGGTGGCTTCCATCACCTACATCATCGGACAGATGACGGGGGTGGGTATCGCCTTCTCGCGTTTCCTGGGCGTTTCCAGCGATGTCGGCATCTACGTCGGCATGGCCATCGTCTTCGCCTACGCGGTGTTCGGCGGGATGAAGGGGATCACCTACACCCAGGTGGCGCAGTACATCGTGCTGATCCTGGCCTACACGATTCCGGCGATCTTCATCTCGCTGCAGCTCACAGGCAACCCCTTGCCGCAGCTCGGACTGGGCAGTGACTTCGTCGGCACGGACGTGTCGATGCTGGCCAAGCTTGACCAGGTCGTCACCGACCTGGGCTTCCCGCAGTACTCGACGCAACTGCCGGGCAGCACGCTGAACATGTTCATGTACACGCTGTCGCTGATGATCGGCACCGCCGGTCTGCCGCACGTGATCATGCGCTTTTTCACCGTGCCGAAGGTGTCCGATGCCCGCAGCTCGGCCGGCTGGGCGCTGGTGTTCATCGCCATCCTGTACACGACCGCTCCGGCCGTGGCGGCGATGGCCAAGCTGAACCTGCACGGCACGGTCAACACCGCGGTGAAGGCCGGCGGCGACCTGTTCGCCACCGAAGCCAGCCTCGAGTACGAGAAGCGTCCTGACTGGATGAAGCGCTGGGAAGCCACCGGCCTGCTGAAGTTCAACGACAAGAACGGTGACGGCCGCATCCAGTACTACAACGAGGCCACCAAGAACGCCGACGTCAAGGCCAAGGCCGAGGCAGCGGGCTGGAAGGGCAACGAGCTGTCCGTCAACGCCGACATCATCGTCATGGCCAACCCCGAGATCGCGCTGTTGCCCAACTGGGTGATCGCGCTGGTGGCGGCGGGCGGCTTGGCGGCGGCGCTGTCCACGGCAGCAGGCCTGCTGATGGCGATCTCCTCGGCCGTCTCGCACGATCTGATCAAGGGTGTGTTCATGCCCGACATCAGCGAGAAGGGCGAGCTGATGGCCGGCAAGATCGCGATGGCCGCGGCCATCGTGGTGGCCGGCTGGCTGGGCTTGAACCCGCCCGGCTTCGCGGCCGGTACCGTGGCGCTGGCCTTCGGTATCGCGGCGAGCTCGCTGTTCCCGGCCATCATGATGGGCATCTTCAGCAAGAAGATGAACAAGGAAGGCGCCATCGCCGGCATGCTGGCGGGTCTGTCGGTGACGCTGTTCTACGTGTTCGCGCACAAGGGCATCTTCTTCATCAAGGGCACGGAGTACCTGGGCGTGATCGGCGGGGCCAACAGCTTCTTCGGCATCACCCCTGAGGCCTTCGGTGCGGTGGGCGCGATGGTGAACTTCGCGGTCGCCTTCCTGGTCGACAAGGTCACCAAGGAGCCGCCGCAGCACATCCAGGCCATGGTCGAGGCGGTGCGCATCCCGCGCGGCGCCAAGGCAGTGGACGGCGCGCACTGATCGGTGCGTCACCCTCTGCGCATGCCGGGCCCTCCCGCCCGCGCATGCACGGAGGGCCCGTATCTCTGGGGCCTTGCCGGGTGACTGGCGAGGCCCTTTTCGCATGTGCCGGGACAACTGGCGCAGCGGTGGGTTGGCATCGCAGAATCCGGTGTCGCCACCTTTTGCCGACGGCTGCGCGTGTCTTGCGCAGTGATACCTCCTTCAGCCGCAGCTCATGAACACCTACGTCAGCCTGGCCCTGAACTGGATCCTCTTCCTCGCCCTGTTTCCGATGGCCTTCTTCTGGCTGCGACGGGCCTGGCGCATCCTCGTGCAGCGCGATTTCTCGGAAGTCGCGCTCAAGCGGGGCGAGCCGCCGGCCGATGCGCCCCGCTGGGCGCCGTACGAGATGGCGATCAACGGCGTGGCCGGCATCGTCGTCGTCTTCGTGATCTTCGGCGTGCTGGTGGTGGGTCTGCCCTTCGACACCTGGACGGCCATCGCCGGCAGCACGATCTGGTGCAAGTTCTTCGCCAGTTTTGCGCTGTCGCGCCACGCGCACGGGTTCAGGCCGGCGGGCACGAAGAAATGACCCTGAAGGTGGCGCCGGATCGGACGGCCACAGACGAAGCTGCGACATGGGCCGCATCGGCCGGTGTCTGATCCCGGACAAGGACTTTGCGACGCTTCAGAAGCAAGATGGACCCCCTGGCGCCACGCCTTGGCAATGTTGCCCTCCGCAAGGTTGGGGCCGTCACCGCCGAGCCGGCGCGGACTTGGCGGGCTGAGCCTTCAACGCCTGACGGCTGACGACGATCGCGACACCTTGGTCCATCACAAGAGCTTCACGATGCGCACGTCAGAAGGCCAGATCGGCCGGATTGGCCGGATTGGCCGGGTGTTGCAGGTGGTCGCCTGATGCGGCGCGACACCCGCCTGGTGCGAGTGCTGCTCGGCGCGGTGGGGGTCGCGGCGGCGGGCTTGCTCGTCTTCGCCCTGGCGGCGGCCGGGCTCATCGGATCGACCCTGAGCGATGCGCAGCGTCAGGTGCTGGCCGAGGTGCTGGGCAGCCGTTGGCCGCTGGTGGTGATGGCAGGGGCTGCGGTGGCCGCGGCAGCCGGCGCGCTGGCGCAGCCGCTGTACCGTCGGTACGTTGCGCCGCCGGCGCGGCTGGCGGAGCAGGCCGCGGTGCTGGCCACCTCCGACGTGCGCCGTGAACTTGGCGACCCGGCCTGGCCCGCCGACATGCAGGCGCTGGCGGGCGTGGTCAACAGCCTGGTCGCCCAGCGAGACGCGCTGCGCGACGATTTCGCGCGTCAGGTGGCCGAGTCCGTCCGCGGCGTCGAGCAGGAGCGCAATCGTCTGGCGGCGTTGATGAGCGAGCTGACGCAGAGCGTGGTCGTGTGCAACCTCGACGGCCGCGTTCTGCTCTACAACAGCCGCGCGCGGCTGCAGTTCCGCGCGCTGTCGGCGGCGCCTTCGGTGGCGTCGGGGGCTGAGCTGCTCGGCCTCGGGCGCACGATCTACACCGTCTTCGACCGCCAGCTCGTCGCCCATGGGCTCGACAAGCTCCAGCAGCGCTTGCAGCGGGGCGCCACGTTGCCGACGACGCAGTTCGTCACCGTCACGCCTTCGGGCCAGTTGCTGCGCGCGCAGATGGCGCCGGTGCTCGCCGCAGACGAGCCTGACGCGCCGGCGGCCGACACTGCCGCTTCGCTGGACGTCGGTGCGCATGCCCCGACGGAGCCGACGATCACCGGCTTCGTCCTGCTGCTGGAGAACATCACGCGCGAGATCGAGCAGGACCGCGCCCGTGAGCGACTGCTGCGTGAGCTGATGGAAGGCCAGCACAGCGCAGTGGCCTCACTGCAGTCGGCGCTCGAGGCGCTGGCCCGGCCCGGACTCGACCCGGCGCTGCACGCGCGTGGCCTGGAGGCGGCGCGCGAGCAGGCCGAGACGTTGCGACTGCGCCTGGACGAGACCGCCGAGCGCGCCGCGCGCGAACTCGTCACCCGCTGGCCGCTGGAGGAGATGCGCGGCGCCGACTTCGTCCAGGCGGCGCTGCGCCGCATCGAGGCCTCAGCCGGTCTGGCGGCGCGGCCTGGCGAGGTCGATACGGCCCTCTGGCTCAAGCTCGACAGCTACGCCTTGCTGCAGGCGGTCTGCGGCCTTGCGCAGCGGCTGAAGGCGGCGTGTGACGTCAGCGCCGTCGCCCTGGCCCTGCAGCCTGGGCCGGCGGGTCAGGTCCATCTGGACCTGACCTGGTCGGGCACCGCACTGAACCACGAGACAGCCTCTGGGTGGGCTCTCGACCCCCTGAGCGACGAAGGGCAGGATGGCGGTCTCACGGTGCGCGAGGTGGTGCAGCGCCATGGCGGCGAGTTCTGTGTCGTGCGCGACCGCCTGACGCAGCGGCTTGGCCTGCGCTTCGTGCTGCCGCAGGCCTCGCCCGCCGCGGCGCAGGAACAGCTCGAGGCGGCCTTCGTGCGCAACGACAGCCGCCCCGAGTACTACGACTTCGACCTGTTCGCACGCAGCGAAGCCGCGCACGCGCTGGACGACCGGCCGCTGAACGGGCTGTCCTACACCGTCTTCGACACCGAGACCACCGGCCTAGACCCGGCCGGCGGCGACGAGATCCTGCAGATCGGCGCGGTGCGCCTGGTCAACGGTCGCCTGCTGCGCGGCGAGGCCTTCGACCAGCTGGTCGACCCGCGGCGTGCCATCCCGGCGGCGTCCATCCCCATCCACGGCATCACGCCCGACATGGTGGCCGGGCAGCCGACCATCGACCACGTGCTGCCGGCCTTCCATCGCTACGCCCAGGACACCGTGCTCGTGGCGCACAACGCGGCCTTCGATCTGCGCTTCTTGCAGCTCAAGGAGGCGGCCACCGGTGTTCGCTTCGACCAGCCGGTGCTCGACACGCTGCTGCTGTCGGCCGTGGTGCACCCCAACCAGGCTTCGCACCGCCTGGAGGCGATCGCCGAGCGCTTCGGTGTCACCGTGCTGGGCCGCCACACCGCCATGGGCGACGCCATGGTCACGGCCGAGGTCTTCCAGAAGCTCGTGCCGCTGCTGGCCGAGCGCGGCATCCACACCTTGCGTCAGGCGCGCGAGGCTTCGCAGAAGACCTGGTACGCCCGGCTCGAGTACTGAAGTCGGCGCCCGGCGCGCGGGGGCGCTCAGCGATAGCGCTGCGCCAGCACGCTCTGCAGCTGCGCGACGACGTTGAAGGCGTCCTTGAGCTGCGTGCGCTCGAAATTGCCCAGTTCCGACAGCGACAGGAAGTTGTCCGCCGGCAGCCCCTGGGCAATCTGCGCCACCTGGTGTCGCAGCCTCAGCGCACCCAGGAACTCGAGTGCGTCGCGCAGGTCGCGCGCGCCCTGTTCGGTGATCTCGCGGCCCTCGGCGGCGATGGCCAGGCGGTCGTGCGTGTTCACGGCCTCGTGGCCGCCGGCCAGCGCGTAGACGCGGGCCAGATCGACGATGGGCACGATGCCGTTGTGCTTCAGGTCGATCGCGTCCTTCACCTCGTCGTGACGTACCGTGGACAGGCCGCCGAAGAGCGACAGCGGCGGGCGGTGCTTCAGCGCATTGCCCACCATGTGGGCCAGGAAGATGCGGTTCCCGCACGTGGCCTGCAGCACCTCCCGGCGCAGGCCGTCCAGCAACCCGGCCTGCCCGTGGATGCAGCGCTGATCGAAGAACACACAGGTCAGCATCAGCGACTTCGGATCCGGCTGGTCGGTCCAGCGGCGGAAGTACTCGGCCCAGCGGCGACGCGGCTGGCGCCAGGTGTCGGTGCGCGCCATCATCTCGCCGGGGCAGTAGACGTAGCCGCAGGCGTCCAGGCCGTCGTTGACGAAGGTGGCCAGATCCTTGAAGTACGCCCCGTGCGCCGCCTCGTCATAGGCATCGTCCAGGACGAGGCAATTGTCCTGGTCGCTGCGCGCGGTCTGCTCGCAGCGGGCTTGCGAGCCGGCGGCGACCCAGGCGTAGCCCACGGGTGCGGGGCCGAGCTGCGCCTCGGCCAGCACCAGCAGACGAGAAGTGATCGCATCCGTGATCGTCGTCACGATGCGCCCGGTGGTGTAGGCACTGGTTTCGGCGGCCGCCAGGCTGCGCTGCAGGTCGCGCACGCGCGCGGCGGCGGCGGCCAGGCCCTGCACCGTGGTCTGCTCGAAGATCTCGCCTGCCAGATGGACCGCCGAGGTCGTGTGCCGCTGCATCACGTCGGTGGCGGTGATCATGCCGGCCACGCGCTGCCCTTCGAGCACCGGGACGTGATGGATGTTGTGCCGCGCCATCAGCATCAGGGCTTCGAAGGCGGGCTGCGACAGGTCGACCGTCAGGGGCGCAACGGTCGCGATCTCCCGCACCGGTGTGGCCGGGTCCAGGCCGGCGGCGAGCGCGCGGTTGCGCAGGTCGCGGTCGGTGACGATGCCCGACAGCTGTTCGTCCTCCAGCAGCAGCACCGACGACACGCGCTCGTCGCGCATCCTGCGTGCGGCTTCGACGATGGGCGTCCCGGGCGAGACGGTCACGGGCGGGCGTTTGACCAGCTCACGCACCAGTGTCGTCATCAGCACGACGTAGGGGTCGGGGCCGCGCAGCGCGACGCCCGATGGGCCAGCCGGTTTTTCGTTGCCGAGGATTTCAGCAGGGTTCATCGTGAGCGCTCCGGCGCCAGCATCGCACAACCGGCCGCGCCGGGTTTCGATCTGGCACAAGGCCTCAGTTCGCCACGAACAGACCCCGGTGCTGCTCGCGCAGCAGGTTCTTCTGCACCTTGCCCATCGCGTTGCGCGGCAGCTCGTCGACGACGAAGACCTGCTTGGGCACCTTGAAGGCGGCGATGCGGCCCTTCAGCGTGGCGGCGATGGCCGCGCCGTCGAGCGCCGCGCCGCCCTGGCGCACGACCACCGCGATCACGCCCTCCCCGAAGTCGGGGTGCGGCACCCCGACGACCGCGCTCTCGGTCACGCCAGGCAGCTCGTTGATCAGGCCCTCGATCTCGGCCGGGTAGACGTTGTAGCCGCCGGTGATGATCAGGTCCTTGCTGCGGCCGACGATGGTCAGGCGCCCGTCGGTGTCCAGGCGGCCGACGTCGCCGGTTCTGAACCAGCCGTCGGCGGTGAACTCCTCCTTCGTCTTCTCGGGCATGCGCCAGTAGCCGGCGAAGACGTTGGGGCCACGCACCTCGATGCCGCCGATCTCGCCTGCGGGCAGTGCCTGGCCCTGATCGCCGCGCACGCGCACGTCCACGCCGGGCAGGGCGTAGCCCACCGTGCCGCCCACACGCGCGCCGTCCTGCGGCCGGCAGGGGTTGGAGGTCAGCATGACGGTCTCGCTCATGCCGTAGCGCTCGAGGATGGTGTGCCCGGTGCGCTGCGTCCAGGCGTCGAAGGTCTCCTTCAGCAGCGGCGCCGAGCCGCTGATGAACAGGCGCATCCGCGCGCAGGCCGCGGCATCCAGCGCCGACTCGGCCAGCATGCGCGTGTACAGCGTGGGCACGCCCATGAAGACGGTCACGTCAGGCAGCCGCGCGATCGCTGCCTTGGCATCGAAGCGGTTGAACCACAGCATCTTGCTGCCGTTGAGCAGCGCGCCATGGATCGCGACGAACAGGCCGTGCACGTGGAAGATGGGCAGCGCGTGCAGCAGCACGTCGCCCGCGCGCCAGTCCCAGTAGCCCTTCAGCGTGCGCGCGTTGCTCAGCAGGTTGCCGTGCGCCAGCATCGCGCCCTTGCTGCGCCCGGTGGTGCCGCTGGTGTAGATGATCGAGGCCAGATCACCCGGCGCGCGCGGCACCACCGCGTGTTCGTCGGCGTGCCCGGCAGCGCGCTCCAGCAGCGTGCCGCTGCGGTCGTCACCGAGCGTGAAGACGTTTTTGGTGCCGGCGCGGAAGGCGATCTTGCTGATCCAGCCGAAGTTCTTCGGCGCGCAGACGAAGACTGCCGGCTCGGCATTGCCGACGAAGTACTCGATCTCGGCCGCCTGGTAGGCGTTGTTCAGCGGCAGGTAGACGTGGCCGGCGCGCAGCACGGCCAGGTACAGCAGCAGCGCCTCGACACACTTGTCGGTCTGTACCGCGATGCGACTGGCCGCCGGCAGCTCCAGCGAGGCGAGCAGGTTGGCGATGCGCGCGCTGGCGCGGTCCAGGTCGCGCCAGGTGAAGAATGCCGGGGCGTCCGGGCCGTCAGCGGACTCGATGGCGATGGCGTCGAGATCGGCAGGAAACGCAGCACGAAGTGCGGTGTACAGGTTGGCGTCGGTCATCAGGGGCCTTGTCGGCAGTCGGATGTGGGCGGGTGTACAGGGGCCTGCGGCCAGCTGCGGCATCACGGAGGTGGATGCGGCGGGTGGGGTCGTGTCGCATGTGCATCACTCAAGTGCTGCCACAGGCGCAGCGCCAGGGGCTTGGCATGGCGGGACAACTCCGGGCGCTCGCGGTACAGGCGAACCTCCATCGTCAGCTCGAATTGACCCTCAGGCGCCGCGCGCATCAGTCGCCCCGCGGCCAGTTCGCCCTCGACCGTGCTGCGTGGCAGGAAGGCCAGACCGTGCCCCTGCAGTGCCATCGCCTTGAGGCCCTCGGCCATGGCGGTTTCGTGAACCCGCTCGAGCGATTGTGCGCCTGCACCATGGCGCAGGATCAGCTCCACCATGCGGGCCATGTAGGCGCCTTCTGAATAGGCCAGCATCGGGACCGGCCGGCCGGTGACTGCAGGCAGACGGAACAGCGGCGCACCACGTTCGTCGGGCCGGGCGCAGGCGATCAGCGTTTCCTGTCCCAGGCTGAGCATCTGGTAGCGCTCCGGACTGAGTGGCAGCGGGTGGCTGGCGTGGTGATAGGCGATCAGCAGGTCGCATCCGCCTTCGGTCAGACGCAGCATGGCGTCGTGCACGTTCAGCGCGATCAGTCGCGTCTTCAGGCCACCGAAGCGCGGCTTCAGCGTCATCAGCCATTGCGGGAAGAAGGTGAACGCAAGCGTGTGCGGGACCGCGAACTCGATCACGTCCTGGCCGGCGGCCTGCAGGCTGCGCAAGGTGTTGCGCGCGGTCTGCAGCGAGGCCAGGATCTCGAGCGCCTGACCGTGAAGCGCCTCGCCTGCTGGTGTCAGCCGGGTGGGGAAGGCGGATCGGTCCACCAGATCGGTGCCAGCCCAGGCTTCCAGCGCCTGGATGCGGCGCGAGAAGGCCGGCTGCGTCACGTGGCGCAGCTGGGCCGAGCGCGAGAAGCTGCGCGTCTCGGCCAGGCTGACGAAGTCTTCGAGCCAGCGGGTTTCCAT
>JBMTXX010000102.1:0-12472 GCA_049453935.1 Rubrivivax sp. | reverse complement strand
AGGCTTCCTCGGCCGGCTTGAGCACGCAGGCGTTGCCCATGGCCAGCGCCGCGCCGACGCTGCGGCCGATGATCTGCATCGGGTAGTTCCAGGGGACGATGTGCGCCGTCACGCCGTGCGGCTCGCGCAGCGTCAGCGCGGTGTAGCCGTTGGCGAAGGGGAGGGTCTCGCCGTGCACCTTGTCGGCCGCGCCGCCGTAGAACTCGAGGTAGCGCGCCAGCGCCACGGCGTCGGCGCGGCCCTGCTTCAGCGGCTTGCCCACGTCCAGCGCCTCGAGCCGGGCCAGGTCGTCGGCCTGCTCGAGCGCCAGCGCGCTCATCTTCAGCAGGATGCGGCCGCGCTCGGCGGCGGTCAGGCGGCCCCAGGGCCCGGCGCGCTCGCCCTCCGTGGCGCCCGGGCCGTCCAGCGCCGCCCGCGCCGCGGCGACGGCGGCGTCGATGTCGGCCGCATTGCCGCGCGCGATGCGCGCGAGCTCGCTGCCGTCCGACGGGTTCATCAGCGCCAGCGTCTGCCCGTTGTCGGGCGCGCGCCAGCGGCCGTCGATGTAGGTGCCGGTGGTGTCGAAGGCGATGTCGGGCATGGTCGAGAATGGGAAGTGGTACGGGCGCCGAAAGGCAAAAGGATCATAGACCGCGATGCTGCTGTTCCTGCTGAAGCGACTGGCCACGCTCGCGGCGACGCTGGCCGTGGCGTCGGCGCTGGTGTTCGCGGTGCTGGAGCTGCTGCCGGGCAATGCGGCCGAGATCATCCTGGGTGAGACCGCCACTGCGGAATCACTCACGGCGCTCGAAGCCCGCCTGGGGTTGAATCGTCCGGCGCTGCAACGGTATGGCGATTGGGTCGCGGGCCTGGTGCGCGGCCACACCGCCGACAGCATCAGTTACGACACGCCCACCGCCGAGTTGATCGCCGAGCGGCTGCGCGTGTCGTTGCCGCTGGCGGTGCTGGCCATGGGCCTGACCGTGGTGCTGGCGCTCGGCCTGGGCGTGTATGCCGCGTCACGTCACGGCACGGCGGGCGATGTCGGCGTCATGGCGGCCAGCCAGGTCGGCATCGCGATCCCCAATTTCTGGTTCGCCATCCTGCTGATCCTGGTCTTCGCGGTGCACCTGCAGTGGGTGAGCGCGGGCGGCTTCCCGGGCTGGACGGAGGATGAGGGCGGCAGCCTGTGGGAGGGCCTGAAGGCGCTGCTGTTGCCGGCCGTCGCCCTGGCGATGGTGCAGGCGGCCATCCTGGCACGCGTGACGCGGTCGGCCGTGCTGGAGGTGCTGCGCGAGGACTACGTGCGCACGGCGCGCGCCAAGGGCCTGAGCCGGCGGCAGGCGCTGTGGCGCCATGTGCTGCGCAACGCGATGATCCCGGTGCTGACGGTGATGGGCCTGCAGTTTGCCAACCTGATCACCGGCACCATCGTGGTGGAGAACGTCTTCGTGCTGCCCGGCATCGGCCGGCTCGTCTTCCAGGCCATCAGCAACCGCGACCTCGTCGTGGTGCGTGACGTGGTGATGCTGCTGGCGGCGGTGGTGGTGGTCGTCAACTTCGTCGTCGACCTGCTGTATGCCTGGGTCGACCCGCGCCTGCGCCGGGGTTGAGCCCATGCGCCCGTCCGAAGGACCTTGATGGATGCCTTTCTGACCCGTGCCCGGCGTCACCGGAGTTTCGTCGTCGGTGGCGTGCTGACGCTGGGGCTGGCCGTCGCGGCGCTGCTGTCGCTGGTGTGGACGCCCTATCCCTACGCCGAGATCGACATCCCGAACAAGCTCCAGGGCCCGTCCCTGGCGCACTGGCTGGGCACCGACAGCCTGGGCCGCGACATCGCCTCGCAACTGTTGGTGGGCGCGCAGAACTCCATCGTCGTGGGCGTCGTCGCGGTCGGCATCGGGCTGCTGGCGGGTGTCTTCCTCGGCTGCGTGGCCGCCGCCCGCGGCGGGTGGCTCGACGAGCTGATCATGCGGGCGAGCGACTTCGCCTTCGCTTTCCCGGCGCTGCTGACGGCGATCATGCTGACGGCGATCTACGGCCCCGGCCTGCTGATGAGCATCGTGGCCATCGGCATCTTCAACGTGCCGGTGTTCGCGCGCATCGCGCGCGCTTCGGCGCGCGCGGTCTGGGCCCGGGAGTTCGTGCTGGCCGCCCGCGCCGCGGGCAAGGGGCCCTGGCGCATCACGCTCGACCACGTGCTGCCCAACATCGCCAGCGTGCTGATCGTCCAGGCGACGATCTCGTTTGCCACCGCCATCCTGGCCGAGGCGGCGCTGAGCTATCTCGGCCTGGGCACGCAGCCGCCGCAGCCCAGCTGGGGCCGCATGCTCAACGATGCGCAGACCCAGATGTTCCAGGCGCCGCTGCTGGCGGTGTGGCCGGGCATGGCCATCGTGCTCAGCGTGCTGGGCCTGAACCTGCTGGGCGACGGCCTGCGCGACCTGCTCGACCCGAAGCTCGCGCGGCAGCGCTGAGCCGCAGGCGCGAGAGGCTCGCATCACGAGCCTGTTTGGCCGGCTCGGCCGGCCCGATGCGTCCACGCACCGGGCGGCCGACCATCCGGCGCGAACCTTGTTCCTCAGCCCCAGAGTTCGCGGCTGGCGATCTCCGCGCCCTGCGCCATGCTGGCGAGCTTGGCGTAGGCGATCGGCGGGTGGATGGCGCCGAAGCCGGCGAAGGTGCCGAAGCCGCAATCGGTGGCCGCCATCACGCGATCGCGCCCGACGATGTCGGCGTATTGCCGCAGGCGCTGGGCCACCAGCCGCGGATGCTCGATGAAGTTGCTCACCGAGTCGAGCACGCCCGGGGCCAGCACCTTGTCCTCGGGGATGCGTCCTGCGCGTGCCGCAGCGGCCCACACCTCCCACTCGTGGGCGTGGCGCGGGTTCGAGGCCTCGAACAGGATGGTCGACGGGCGCGCCGACAGCACGATGTCGACGATGCGCTCGAGCCCGATGTCGTGGTGGTGCGGGCCCTCGTAGTTGCCCCAGCACAGGTGCATGCGCACGCGCTCCGACGGCACGTTGCGCAGCGCGTGGTTCAGCGCTTCCACCTGCAGCCGCGCATTGCGCAGGAACTCCGGCTCGTCGGCGTCGCGGAAGCGGATGTGACGGCCCATGGCCAGGTCCGGGGCGTCGATCTGCAGGTCCAGGCCGGCGGCGACGATGGCCTCGTACTCGTGCCGCATGGCCTCGGCCAGCGCCTCGAGGTAGGCTTCCTGGGTGGGGTAGTGCTGGTTGGGCTGGAAGACCGCGATGACGCCGGGCGAGGCGCTGTTCATGAAGGCACGATCGACACCCGCCTGCGCGCAGGCGGCCTTCAGGTTGTCGATGTCCTGGTGCAGGCCTGAGAGGTCCTTCACGCCGATCGGGCCGGTGCAGATCGGCCGGTGGTACTTGGGCGTGCCGCCCATCTTCGCCAGGCGGTCCTTGTATTCAGGGAAGTCGTCCAGATCGCGCGGTGTGGCGCGCGGCATCACACCGATCTCGAAGCCCGTCAGCCGGTGGCGGATGTAGGTGGCGTAGCTGATCTTGCTCATCTCGCCGTCGCTGACCACGTCGACCCGGGACTCGGCCTGGCGCGATACCACGGCCTGCACCTCCTCGCGCATGGCCGTTTCGAAAGCCTGGGCATCGTGGCCGATGCCCGAGTCCTGGGCGAACAGCAGGTCGACGACGCGCTGAGGGCGCGGCAGGCTGCCGACATGGGTGGTCAGGATGCGTCCATGGCTCATCTTCGGTCTCCTTGGTGTTCAGCGGGGCAGTGCAATCGTATGCATACAGGGGTAGGGCCACGCAGCATGTGCGTCGTCGTCTGGACTCCGCGGGCTTGACGGGTGACGGTCAGCCCAGAGGGTCGAGGCCGGTCGGGCGCGCGTGCTTGGCAGGGGCCTGAGCGCGAGGCGCCGTCTGCAGCTTGCTGTCGCGCCCGTGCAACTCACCCGGTACGGGCTGCGGGGGAGTCGGTCGCAGACAGGCGCGCGGGCCGGTGGTCACGGGCAGGCGGCGATCACCTGCGCCACCGCTGCGGTCAGGCGCTTGGCGTAGGGGATGTGCAGGAACTCGTTCGGCCCGTGCGCATTGCTCTTCGGCCCGAGCACGCCACAGACCATCATCTGCGCCTGCGGGAAGCCGCGCTGCAGCATGCTCATCAGCGGGATGGTGCCGCCCTGGCCGATGTAGCCCACCGGCGCGCCGTAATGGGCGCGGGAGGCGGCGTTCAGCGCATCCTCCAGCCACGGGGAGAGTTCGGGGGCGTTCCAGCCCGTCGCCCCGAGCGCGCCGGCGCGGCCGTCGGGATGGAAGGTGACCCGGGCGTTGTACGGTGCGTTGTCCTCGAGCAGCGTCTTCAGTTGCTGGCTGGCCAGATGCGCGTCCACCAGCGGGGGCGTGCGCAGGCTGAGCTTGAAGGCGGTATGCGGGCGCAGCACGTTGCCGGCGTTGCCCAGGGTCGGGAAGCCGTCGGCCCCGGTGACGCTGAGCGTGGGCCGCCAGGTGCGGTTGAGCAGGGCTTCGACCGGGTCGGTCGTGGTCGGCAGCGACGCGCCCCCGTCGGCCCCGCAGGCCCAGGGGAATCGCTTCCAGACCTCGTCGCCGAGGATCGCGGCTGTGGCGCGCACCTGTGCCAGACGTGAATCCGGGATTTCGCAGTGGAAGGCCTGCGGCAGCAGATGGCCGCTGGCGCTGTCCTCGAGCCGGTCCAGCACATGGCGCAGGATGCGGAAGCTCGACGGTACGAGGCCGCTGGCATCACCCGAGTGCACCCCCTCGGTCAGGATCTCGACCTTCAGCACGCCACTGACCATGCCACGCAGGCTGGTGGTCAGCCACAACTGGTCGTAATTGCCGGCGCCAGAGTCCAGGCAGACGACCAGCCCGACGTCGCCCAGGCGCGGCTTCAGCGCCTCGAGGTAGGCGGGAAGGTCACCCGAGCCGCTTTCCTCGCAGGTCTCGATGAGGCCCACCACCCGCGGCCGGGGCAGGCCCTGCGCGTCGAGCGCGGCCAGCGACGTGATGGCCGCGTAGACCGCGTAGCCGTCATCGGCGCCCCCGCGCCCGTAGAGCTTGCCGTCCTCGATCTTCGGTGTCCAGGGGCCGAGGTCGCTGCGCCAGCCGTTGAACTCGGGCTGCTTGTCCAGGTGGCCGTACATCAGCACCGTCTGCCGGGCATCGGCGCGGGTGGCCGGCACGTCGAAGAACAGGACCGGCGTGCGCCCCGGCAAGCGCACGATCTCCAGCGTGAGACCGGCCACCTTCTGCTGCTCGACCCAGGTGGCCGCATCGCGTACCACGCGCTCCAGGTGGCCATGCGCCGACCATTCGGGGTCGAACATCGGGCTCTTGGCCGGCACGCCGATGTAGTCGGTCAGCGCGGGGACGATCTGCTCGTCCCAGGTGCGCGAGGCGTGTTCGGCCAGGGCTGCGGGGACGTCACCGGCGTCGCCGGGGATGGGCATCAGGGGGTCACGGGCGTTCATCTTGCACCTCCATCGACGGCCGCAGTGTAGGGCGGTCGCACGGGGCAGCGCCGCATCCCCGCCGCTGAGCCGCCCAGCCGTTCAGCCGTTCAGCCGTTCAGCCGCGCTGGCGTCGCGCCCGCACCGCGTCGGCCAGGGTCTGCAGCACACCTGTGGAGTCGTCCCAGTCGATGCAGGCGTCGGTGATGCTCTGACCGTAGGTGAGCGCCGTCGGATCGTCCTTGCCGGGGCTGAACTTCTGGGCGCCTCCCACCAGATGGCTTTCCACCATCACCCCGAACACGCAGCGACCGCCGTCGGCCACCTGGCCTGCGATGTCGCGCGCGACATCGATCTGCCGCTGGTGCTGCTTGCTCGAATTGGCGTGGCTGAAATCCACCATCAGGCGGCATTCGAGCTTGGCCGCGGCGATCTCGGCACAGGCCGCGGCCACGCTGGCGGCGTCGTAGTTGGGGGCCTTGCCGCCGCGCAGGATGACGTGGCAATCCTTGTTGCCGCGCGTCTCGACGATCGAGACCTGGCCGTTCTTGTGCACCGACAGGAAGTGGTGCGCGCGTGCGGCGGCCTGGATGGCGTCGATGGCGATCTTGACGTTGCCGTCGGTGCCGTTCTTGAAGCCCACCGGCGCCGACAGGCCCGAGGCGAGCTCGCGGTGGACCTGGCTCTCGGTGGTGCGCGCGCCGATGGCGCCCCAGCTGATGAGGTCGCCGATGTACTGCGGGCTGATCACGTCGAGGAACTCGCTGGCGGCCGGCATGCCCAGGCGGTTGATGTCGAGCAGCAGCTGACGCGCGATGCGCAGCCCTTCGTCGATGCGGTAGCTCTCGTCGAGGTAGGGGTCGTTGATCAGGCCCTTCCAGCCCACCGTGGTGCGCGGCTTCTCGAAGTACACGCGCATCACGACCTCCAGCGTGTCGGCGTGGCGCTCGCGCTCGGCTTTCAGGCGGCGCGCGTATTCCAGGGCAGCGGCGGGGTCGTGAATCGAGCACGGGCCCATGATGACCAGCAGCCGGTCGTCCTCGCCGTGCAGGATGCGCCGCACCGCCTGCCGGGTGTTGCTGATCAGGCGTTCCACCGGCGTGCCCGCGATCGGAAAGAAGCGGATCAGATGCTCGGGCGGCGGCAAAGGCGTGACCTCCTTGATCCGCTGGTCGTCGGTCTGGCTGGTCTTCTCGGTCTGCGCGTACCAGTTCTCGGTGCTGCTGCGGGTGGGCATGAGAGCTCTCCTGTGGGGTGGTTCGTCGTTCGGGAGGGGTCTTCGGTCGGGCCGGGACGAAAAAAAACCGCCGGGGTCTCCGGCGGTTTTCTGGGTTCGGCTCGCTCGCTTTACTGTGCGTGGGCCTCTCCAGCCGCCGGGCGGCACGAGAAGTAAAAGTACGCAAAGAAGAAAGCGGCGTTCAAACGCATGCGCCGAATGTAGCACGGTGCGCGCGGCGCTATGCTCGCGCCGCATGAACGCCGCCGCACGGGCGCTGCCCGCTTTTTCCCTGGTCGATGCGGCCATGCACCTGGCGGTCGAACGCGCGGAAATGCCCGGCGGGGTGGTCCGCGTCGAGGTCGGCCGGCCGGGGCGCATCGCCGTCCATGAGTGCGCTGTCGGCCTGATGGCGGTCGAGCCGCAGGCCCTGCCCCTGCACGTAGACACGGTCTACGACACCGCCTCGCTGACCAAGGTGGTGGTCACCGCGCCGGTGCTGATGCGCCTGGTCGAAGGGGGCGCGTTGGACCTGCGGCGGCCGGTGCGCGAGATCGTGCCGGGTTTCGAGGGCGGCGACGACATCACCGTCCGGCACCTGCTCACCCACACCTCGGGCCTGCCGGCCGGGCTGCCGCTGGAGCCTCGCTGGGCCGGGCACGAGGCTGCGGTCGAACTCGCCTGCCGCAGCGTCCCGACCCACCCGCCTGACGGCGTGTTCCGCTACTCGGACGTGAACTTCATCCTGCTCGGCGACATCGCACAGCGCCTGACGGGCTGCGGCTTGGACGTGCTCGCGCAGGACTGGATCCTCGGGCCGCTGCGCATGCGCGACAGCGGCTTTGGGCCGCTGCGGCGTCTGCCGCTGCAGCGTCTGGCCCCGACCGAGTGGGTCGATGAAGCCGCCGCGCACGTGACCCCGGGCGTCTTGCCGACGGCTGACGCCAGCGTCGACACCCCCGCCGAGGTGCCGATTCAGCGGCCGCGCCACCAGCTGCGCGGGACGGTCCATGACCCCACCGCCCGCCGCATGGGCGGTGTTGCCGGCCATGCCGGCCTGTTCAGCACGGCGGCCGACATCGCGCGTTATGCGCGGATGGTGCTCGAGGGCGGCACGCTCGACGGCGCGACCGTGCTGCGCGAGTCGACGGTGGCGCAGATGACGGCGGTGGCCACGCCGCAGACGCTGGCCGAGCGGCGCAGCCTGGGCTGGGACATCGACACGCCGCTGTCACGCGCCCGGGGGCGGCACCCGCGGCCGGGCAGCTTCGGCCACACGGGCTTCACCGGCTGCGCGCTGTGGATCGACCCGCCGCGGCACAGCTTCCATGTGCTGCTGTCCAACCGGGTCCATCCCGTGGCCAGGCAGAGCATCGTGGCGCTGTACGAGGAGATCGGCACGCGGGTGGCCGAGGCGGCATCCCAGGCCGGGTTGACGGACTGACGGATGGGCCCGGTGTCGCCGCCCCGGGCGGGCCGCCGGAGTGTGCCGCGGCCCGCAGGCAGACGCTTCAGGCCGTGCCGCCGACCGTGAGCCGATCGATCTTCAGGGTGGGCTGACCCACGCCCACCGGCACGCTCTGGCCTTCCTTGCCGCACACGCCGACCCCGGTGTCGAGCGCCATGTCGTTGCCGATCATGCTGACCCGCTTGAGCGACTGCGGGCCGTTGCCGATCAGCGTGGCGCCCTTGATCGGGTACTGGATGCGGCCGTTCTCAACCCAGTAGGCCTCGCTGGCGGAGAACACGAACTTGCCGTTGGTGATGTCGACCTGGCCCCCGCCGAAGTTCACCGCGTACACGCCCTTGCGCACGCTGGCGATGATCTCTTCCGGGCTGCGGTCGCCGCCGAGCATGTAGGTGTTGGTCATGCGCGGCATCGGCACGTGCGCATAGCTCTCGCGCCGGCCGTTGCCGGTGGGGCGCACGCCCATCAGGCGGGCATTCAGGCGGTCCTGGATGTAGCCGCGCAGGATGCCGTCCTCGATCAGCACGTTGCGCTGTGTGGCGCAGCCTTCGTCGTCGACGTTGAGCGAGCCGCGACGGTCGGCGATGGTGCCGTCGTCCAGTACCGTCACCCCTCGCGCGGCCACGCGCTCGCCGATGCGGCCGGCGAACACGCTGGAGCCCTTGCGGTTGAAGTCGCCTTCCAGCCCGTGGCCGACGGCCTCGTGCAGCAGCACGCCCGGCCAGCCCGGGCCGAGCACGACCGTCATCTCGCCCGCCGGTGCCGGGCGGCTCTCCAGGTTGGTCAGCGCCGCGTCGACGGCATGGTCGACGTAGCTGCGGATGACGTCGTCGGTGAAGTACGCCAGGCCGAAGCGCCCGCCGCCGCCGCCGGTGCCCATCTCGCGGCGCACCTGGTCGCCGACCTTCTGCTCGGCGATGACGGTCACGCTCAGCCGCACCAGCGGACGCACGTCGGCGGCCCGCGTGCCGTCGGCGCGCGCCACCAGAACCACGTCGTGTTCGGCCGCCAGGCCCGCCATCACCTGGGCCACGCGCGGATCGCGCGCGCGGGCCATGCGCTCGACCTTCTCCAGCAGCGCCACCTTGGCCGTGCTGTCGAGCGTGGCGATCGGGTCGGTGGGCACGTACAGGCGCCGGCTGGTGGCCACTCGTGTGCGCCGCGGGACCTTGATGCGCCGGGTCTGCCCCGCCGCAGCGATGGTGCGCACCGTGCGCGCGGCGTCCAGCAGCGAAGCCTCCGACAGGTCGTCCGAGTAGGCGAAGGCGGTCTTCTCGCCGGCCACCGCGCGCACCCCCACGCCCTGGTCGATGCTGAAGCTGCCGCTCTTGACGATGCCTTCTTCCAGGCTCCAGCCTTCGTGGCGTGTGGTCTGGAAGTACAGGTCGGCGTCGTCGACGCGGTGCTCCGAGATCAGGCCCAGCGCGCGCTGCAGCGTGTCCTCACCCAGCCCGAAGGGCTCGAGCATCAGGGCCTGGGCCGTGGCCAGGCGCTCGATCGTCGGTTCGCGGGAGATCATGTCGTGTCCTCGTTCAAGACTGTCGATGGATTCTAGGAGCGGGGTCTATTCCGAGGGTTCCCGGGAGATCGGCAGGCTGAGGGCCGTCAACCGGGCGGGTCCTCGGTGGAGGTGTCGTCCACCGCGTCGTCTTCTGCGCTGCCGTCCCGGGCCTGCCGAAGCGCCAGAGCCGCGGCGTACACCGCGTTGCGCGGGGCCCCGCTGACCCCGGTGGCCAGGGCCACGGCCTGCTTCAGTGGCAGGACCTCGACCAGCACCGCCAGGGTTTCCGTCAGCGGCGCAGGCAGCGCGCCGGCATCCTGGGCCGATGCCTGCGGCGTGCCGTGCAGCACGAGCACGAACTCCCCGCGCAGCCGCGTGGCTTCGGCCGCAAGCCAACCTGGCAGGGCCGCCGCCGGCATCGTGGCCACGGTCTCGAACTGCTTGGTCAACTCGCGGCACAGGGTGAGCGTGCGGGCCGGTGCGGCCTCGGCCAGATCCCGTGCCAGCGACTCGATGCGGTGTGGCGCCTCGAACAGCACCTGCGGGGCCTCGTCGCGCAGACTTCGAAGCAGAGCCTCGCGCCGCTGTGCGCCCTTGGCCGGCAGGAAACCGATGAAGCGGAAGCCGTTGCCGAGGGTGTCGCCCGCCACGCTCATCGCCGTCACCGCGCTGCTCGGCCCGGGCACCGGCACCACGCGATGACCGGCCGCGGCCACGGCCGCGACCAGTGCGGCGCCCGGGTCCGAGATGGCGGGCGTGCCGGCGTCGCTGACGAAGGCCACGCGCTGCCCGGCCTGGAGCAGCGCGATCACGCGCTGCGCGGCCTGCGTCTCGTTGTGTGCGTGGACGGCCAGCAAGGCCTTGTCCAGCCCCAGGTGGCGCAGCAATGCGCCCGAGTTGCGCGTGTCTTCGCAGGCCACGGTGTCGGCCAGCGCGAGCACGTGGACCGCCCGCAGCGTCAGATCGGCGAGGTTGCCGATCGGCGTGGCCACGACATACAGTGTGGACGGCGGGTGGTGCTGGGCGCCAGCGGCTGTCGCGGCCGCGCGTAGCAAAGAGGGGGCGTCGATGGTCAGGACCTTGACGGGGCGTGCGAGCCCGTTGCAGACAGGGCAGCAGGCCGAAGAGCTGGCGCTGCGACATCTCGTCGGCGCCGGGCTGCGACTGCTGCAGCGCAATTATCGGGTCGCGCGTGGGCCCGGGGCCCGTGCCGGCGAGATCGACCTGATCCTGCGCGAGCCCGATGGCACCGTGGTCTTCGTCGAGGTGCGGTCGCGCGCCGGCGGCCGCGCAGCGGCCTTGCGCTACGGCGGCGCCGCCGCCAGCGTGGATCCGGCCAAGCAGTCACGCATCGTCTACGCTGCGCGGCACTGGCTGATGCGGCAGCCGAGCCTGCCGCCGTGCCGGTTCGACGTGGTCGCCATCGATGGGGGTGGCCTGACCTGGCTGAAGGCCGCGTTCGACGCCGCATGACCGGCGTCGGAGGCGCCCCGGCGTGAGCCGCGTCGAGATGCCCGATGGACGCGCGATGACCGTCGCCGACGCCGGTGCGGTCGTCCACGCGCGGAGACTGCGCGACCGCAGCAACGGGTCGGCGGGACGCCGACCGAGGGAACCGGACCGCCTCGTGCGTGTCATATGATCGACGACCATGCTCGAGCAGCGCATCCAGCAGCAGTTCTTCGAAGCCGCGGATCTGTTCAACGACGCGGCGGCCACCCTGCCCCGTGTCGTGGCGCAGGCGGCCGAGGCTGTCGTCGGGTGCGTGACGGCCGGCGGCAAGGTGCTGGTGGCGGGCAGCGAGTCAGGTGCGGCGCTGGTGCCTGTGCTGGCAGCGGCCTTCACCCACCGTTTCGAGCGCGAAAGACCGCCGTTGGCGGCGATTGCGCTGCGTCAGGACGCGCCGCTGCAACTGGCGCAGCAGGTGCAGGCCCTGGGCCAGCCCGGCGACGTGCTGGTCGTCATCGATGCCGGGCAGCCCTGCAATGTGCTGCTCGACGCCGTGCAGCGCGGCCGCAGCCAGGACATGGTCCTGGTGGTGCTGACCGGCGCCGACACCGGGCCGTGGTCCGGTCGGCTGGGTGAGGCCGACGTGCTCTTGTCCGTGCCTCATCCGCGTGCCGCGCGGGTCGCCGAGGCGCTGTTGCTGGTGCTGCATTGCCTGTGCGATGCAGTCGATCTTCAATTGATGGGTGAACTGGAAACCGAATGAACACCACCTCCGTCCGCTCGCAACTCCCGGGACTGCGCCCCCTGCGGGTCGTCTTGCTGGCCTTGGCCGCCGGCCTGTCGATGTCGGCGTGCGCGCCTGTCCTGGTGGGCGGTGCCATGCTCGGCGGCGCGCTCGTGGCCACCGACCGGCGCACGCCCGGCACGCAGGTCGAGGACCAGTCGATCGAGTTGAAGTCGGCTGCGCGTGCCCGTGAACTCGTGGGCGATCGTGCCCATGTCAACGTCACGAGCTACAACCGCATGGTGCTGCTGACCGGTGAGTCGCCGGAGGCCGCCGACCGCGTGACCATCGAGCGCGCGATCAGCCGCATCGAAGGCGTGCGCTCGATCGTCAACGAGATCGCCGTGATGGGCAAGACCACGCTGACCGCGCGCTCCAACGACGGCATCCTCACCGCCCGCGTCAAGGCCAGCCTGATCGACGCCAAGGATGTGCAGGCCAATGCGATCAAGGTCACGACCGAGCGTGGCACGGTCTACCTGATGGGCCGGGTGACCGAGCGCGAGGCCGCCCGCGCCGCCGAGGTGGCGCGCAAGGTCGACGGCGTGTCGAAGGTGGTGCGGGTCTTCGAGATCCTGACCGATGCCGAGTTGGCGGAGCTGACCACGGCCCGTCCG
>JBMTXX010000101.1:0-12511 GCA_049453935.1 Rubrivivax sp. | reverse complement strand
GAACTGGCCGGCAAAGGCTTGCGGACGGGGGTTCGATTCCCCCCGGCTCCACCAGTACCAAGGGCCCAGAGTCATCTCTGGGCCCTTCCTTATTGCGCGTGCATCGAGGAAACGCGGCCTTTGATGTGCCTATCGAATCTCGTTTGCCGTGGGGCCCGTCGCGTGTAGCCTAACGTAGCTGTTCGACGTGCCTGCTGATCCTGTTCTCCAGGAGTCGACCCGGCGACCTGTAGCCCAGCGTGGAGTGGCGGCGGCGCCGGTTTTGAATGACCTTGATGTAGTCGAACACGTCGGCCTGCGCGTCGACTCGCATCGCGCAGGTCGTACAAAGCACCTGTCCGATCTTCAGGATATCCAAGAAGCTCACGGTGGGGGCGTTGTTCCAGCAGGTGACCTTGCGGAGGATCGAGGCGATCATGACCTACCGGGTGGCCTTGGAAGCCATCGCATGGATGGTGCGTACTGGCTCGCTCCCGCGGTCGCCGCGGTAGATTGCATCCTTGCGGGGCTCGTACCTGAGCCACGCCATCGCCAGCGCGTATGCGACCATGCTCAGCCCATGGAGGTGCATGACGGCCAGTTCCTCGAATACGGCTGTGCCGTCTTGCTTCTGGATCGTCTACCCTTTGCCTCTGCCAGGTTTCAATGCCAACCATCGACTTGGAAAGACGAAGGACAGCCGGGAACTCATACCCGCGGTCGACGGCCCGGGCGCCCCGGAAAATCTGCGTAGAACAGCGCTCAGGGAAACCGCGCTCGCGCCTTCGTGGCGTGTTCGCCGTGCTGCAGGCCACCACCTCGTACAAAGCGCCGGTCATCGTCCGGGCGTGCCTTCCAGTTCCAGCGGTGTGGGGTTTCCCAGGCGCTGTCCACGTCCCGGATCAGCAGGCGCCGGCGCTGACTATTGAGCACCTGCCGCTGTACGGTGTCGACGTCGTAACCATCCGGGGCGATGGCGAGCATCGCTGCCAGGACCTGCCGGGCCGACGGGTCGTCGACTCGATCGACGAGTTCGTCTCGGTCCTGTGCCAGGTTGAACAGCATCGGTTTGTGTCCGCCCAGGCGGATCAGCTTCCAGTTGCCCTGGCGCACCATGCGCAAGGGGCCGGGCACGCCGCCAGCGGTGAAGTCGGCTATTGCGAGGTCGGGCCAGGCCGGATCCTCGCCTGTCTCCAGCATGGTACGCAGCGAGTGGCCGTCGAGCGGCTCGACGGCGCCAGGCCGGTCGGTGCCTTCACCACATACGTCAAGCAGCGTGGGCAGCAGGTCGACCAGTGACACATTGGCCGCCACCCGTCGTGGGCTGAATCGGCCCGGCCAGCACACCATCAGGGGCACGCGCACGGCCCACTCGTACATGCTCATCTTGAACCACATCCCTCGCTCACCGAGCATCTCACCGTGGTCGGAGGTGAAGACGATGAGCGTGTCGTCATCCAGGCCGGTGGCCTTGAGCGTGGCCAGCAGGTCGCCTATCCGATCGTCGACCCAGCTGACCATCGCGTAGTAGGCCCGCCGCGCCGCGATCACGCGCTCGGCCGAGATGGGCATCTGGTCGCGGCGATGGTTGTAGTACAGCCCCAGGCTGGCGGGATCGAGCTGCTCTGGAGGCAGCGCGCGTACGCGCGGCATGTCGATCTCGTCGTCGCGGTACAGATCCCACCAGGCCTGCTGTGCGTCAAAGGGCGGGTGTGGGTGGGTGTAGGAGACTGTCAGGAAGAAGGGCTTTTGGTCTTCGCGCTGCCGAGCCCGGTCCCACAGCCACTGCCGGGCCTGGAACTGCACCTCCTCGTCGTAGTCGATCTGCAGGTTGCGCAGGCAGGGCCCGGCCTCCAGCACCGGTCGCATGGTGACGCCAGCCGGGTTGGGCTCAGTGGGCGGTCGGCTCCAGTTCGCCGTCCAACTGAAATCGGCCGGATAGATGTCAGTCGTGAGCCGGGTCTGGTAGCCGTGCAGTTGATCCGGGCCGATGAAGTGCATCTTGCCCGCCAGCGTCGCGCTGTAGCCGAGCGCTCGCAGGTAATGCGCGATGGTTGGGACCTCGCTGGCCAGGCCCGCGCCGTTGTCCCACGCGCCGATGCCTGGGGTCAGTCGGCCGGCCAGCATCGAAGCGCGGGCTGGCGCGCACAGGGGCGAGTTGGTGTATGCCGAGTCGAAAACCACGCTGGCCTGTGCCAAGCGGTCCAGGTGGGGCGCACGAACCACCGGATGGCCATAGGCCGGCAAGGCCTGCGGGGCCAGTTCGTCCACCATGATGAGAAGAATGTTCGGAAGACGGCTCATTTCGTGCCCCATCAGTCGTCGGCCAGCGCAGCGTGGTATTCCCTCAGGAAGTCGATCTGCTGGTCGTCGTCGAGTTCCACGCAGACCTGCATGAGGGTGCCCGTGAAGGCATTGGGACAGGCGTAGCGCTCGCTGACAGGGCTGCCGTCGTCTCGCCCGCAGTGCACGCCGGTGGCGTTGGGCAGCAGCGGCCACAGGCCCGCCATTGGCAGGGTGGCGACGGTGACGCCGTCCACCAATAGGCTACCCAGGCCCTCGAGAGAGCCAGTCTTGCGGAACTCGAAGCCTACCCGATGAGGTCCTGGCGCCAACGCCGAAGGTGACTCGAGCACGAGCCGGCGGTCCCCGCCCAGGTTGTACTCGTGCACCAGTCTGCCCTTGTCCAGGAACAGTACGTAGCCACCGAAGCGCCCACCAGCAGCGAACAGCACGCCCTGAGCTCCGTTGGCGGGCACCTCGATATCGGCGCGCAGGCGATAGGAGCGGTTGGCAACGTTTGGCGCGGAGAGGCGGTCGACCCGGGCCATCCCGGCGCGGTAGACATACAGGGAACGGCTGGTCGCGCGCAGACTCGCCGCTGTACGCTCGCGGTCCCGGTCGTCCAGCGGCAGCACGTCGTAGCGACCAGCCTCGGCCCACCATAGTGCGACCAGTTCGCGCAGCTTCTCAGGGTGTTCTGCCGCGAGATCCCGGCTCTCGGAGAAATCCTCGTCGAGGTGGTAGAGCTCCCAGCGATCGAGGTCGAAGTCGCTGCCTTTCTGGTGACGGGTCACGGCCTTCCAGCCGTCGCACCACAGCCCGCGGTCGCCAAGCATCTCGTAGTACTGGACACGCTTTCTGGTCGGCGCTGCGGCGTCGTCCAGCGTGTAGGCCATGCTGGTGCCGTGGATGGGCAGTTGCGGTATACCCTGATGGACCTCTGGCGCCTGGAGGCCCAGCAGCTCCAGAACGGTGGGTACGAAGTCGACGCAGTGATGGTACTGCGTACGCAGTTCTCCGCCAGCCTGGATGCGTCGGGGCCAGTGCAAGATCAGGGGGTCGCGGATACCCCCGCCATGGGTGTCCATCTTGAACCAGCGCAAGGGCGTGTTGCCTGCGTAGCCCCAGCCCTTGGGGTAATGGTTATATGTGTGCTCGCTGCCCAGCTTGTCTATGTCCTGCAACAGCTCCTCGATGGTCTCCTCGACGAAAGCGTAGTGTTTGCGGATGTTGACGTTGCCGAGGTCGCCACCCTCGTCGCTGGCACCGTTGTCCGACATGACGACGAACAGCGTGTTGTCCAGGATGCCGATCTGGTCGAGATAGTCGACGAGTCGGCCCACCTGTTCATCGGTGTGTTCGAGGAAGCCGGCAAACACCTCCTGCATGCGGGCGCACACACGTCGCTCATCGGCACTAAGGTCGTTCCAGGCCTGCACTTCGGGGTTGCGCGGCGTGAGCTTGGTGTCTGGCGGTACCACGCCGAGCTCAAGCTGGCGCGCGAACCACTGCTTTCGCGTCTCGTCCCAGCCCTGATCGTAGCGGCCCTTGTAGCGATCGATGTAGCGCTGCGGTACGTGGTGGGGCGAGTGGCAGGCGCCGAGCGCCACGTAGCTGAAGAAGGGCTTGCCTGGCGCCGCACACTGCTGGTCGCGGATGAACTCGATGCTCTTGTCGATGAGGTCTTCGCTCAGGTGGTAATCGGGTTGCTGCGGCTTGGAGATGGGGTGGTTGTCGCAGAAGAGTTCTGGGTTCCAGTGGTCGGTGAGCGAGCTGAGAAAGCCGTAGTAGCGGTCGAAGCCTCTCGATAGAGGCCAGTAGTCGAACGGCCCCGCCGCGGTGGCGTCGGTCATGCGCATGAGATGCCACTTGCCAAGGGCGTGGGTGTTGTAACCATGCGGACGCAGCATCTCGGCCAGAGTCGCCGCGCGCTTGGTCACCAGCCCCTGGTAGCCGGGGTAGCCTGTCGACCACTCGACGATGGTGCCCATGCCTGTCGCATGGTGCTGACGGCCCGTCAGCAACGCCGCGCGCGTGGGCGAGCACATGGCCGTTGTGTGAAAGTTGGTGTATCTCAGGCCTTTGGCTGCCAGAGCATCGATGCGCGGCGTGCGGATGTCGGAGCCGTAGCAGCCGAGATGGGCGAAGCCGACATCGTCGAGCACCAGCAGGACGATGTTGGGCGCGCCCACCGGCGGCTGAACCCCCGCCGGCCACGAGGGGCGGGACTTGTCGTAGGTGGCACCGACCGTGCCGTGGAAGGTCTCGGCGGGAAGGGCTTGGCTCATGGCGGCAGGTTCCGGGCGGGTCCAGGCTGATGCGGGGGTGGCGGGCTATTTCAGCTTGATGCCGGCGCTCTTGATGATGGTCGCGGCCAACGCGATCTCGCCCCGCACCCGGCGGTCGAACTCTTCCGGGCTGCCGTAGGTGAGTGCCATGCCGCGAGCAGCGAAGACCTTCTGCATCTCGGTGTCGCTCATGGCCTGCTGAGCCGCCTGACTCAATCGTCGGATCGCCGCTTCCGGCGTTCCGGTGGGCGCGGCCAAGCCCACCCAGGTGCTGATGTCCATGCCCGGCATGCCGGACTCCTCGAAGGTGGGCACGTTGGGTGCCAGCGGGGAGCGGATCTCCTGCCCCACTGCCAGGCCGACCATGTCACCCGCCTCCATCGTTTTCATGTGGCTTGGCAGGATATCCATGATCAGTGGCACCCGGCCGCCGCGTACATCGATCATCGCCGGCGCTGACCCGTTGTAGGGCACGTGGATCACGTCGATGCCCAGACGCATCTTCAGAAGCTCTATGGCCAGGTGCGACGGTGTGCCGTTGCCGTAAGACGCGATGGCCAACTGACCCGGCTTCGCGCGAGCCTGCGCGAGGAATTCCGCCATGCTCTTGATGCCCGATCCTTTGGACGCCGCCAGCAGCAGCGGGTTGGCGCTCAGCAGCGCCACGGGCACCACCTCCTTGAGTGGGTCGAAGATTGGCTTGGGCGCCAGCAGCGGTCCGGTGACCATGGTTGCCCCGACATTGGCGAGCAAGGTGTATCCGTCGGGCTTGGCACGGGCCACCAGCTGTGCGGCGATCATGGTCCCGCCACCGGGCTTGTTGTCGATGACGATGGTCTGTCCCAGGATCTCCGACATCTTGCGCACGATCTCGCGCACTGCGACATCGGTCGGACCACCTGCGGCATAAGGAACGACCACGGTGATGGCTCGCTCCGGCCAAGTCTGTGCTTGGCCGGGCAAGGCAGCCCCCAAGCCCAGCGCAAGGGCCCAGAGGGTCATCCAACGGCGGATTGGAACGGGACGGGTCATCATGATCACCTCCATTGACGGCCGAGCTGGTCGGCTTGCAGAATCGCCGCCTCGATGCGACCGGCGTCCACCGGAGCGTCGAGATGGCGCACGTAAGGTGCGGTGTGCCAGGTGTGCAGCGCGATAGGACCGGCGATGGCCGAGGCTTCGCCCTCGTAGCCCAGCATGCCCAGATGGCAAGGCAACCCCAGCCGACCGTACAGGTCCAGCATGTCACCCAACGCCGAGGCAGGGCGACCTTCGAGCACCCACTGCACCAGCAGGCCGAATGCGACCTGCTCGCCATGGAGCGAACGAGCCATTGCAGGCACGGTCGAGAAGCCGCGCAGCACCGAGTGGGCGATGGACAGCCCGCCGCTCTCGAAACCCAGGCCGCTGAGCAGTACGGTGGCTTCCGTCACAGCCTCGACCGCCGGGGTGACTCGATGGCTGGCGACGTCAAGCAGGGCGGCCTGCCCGTGCTCGACGATTGCCGCGTGGCAGCGATCTGTAATCACTGCCACAAGGCCGGGCGGGCGGCCGCCGAAGAAATTGCGCCCGCCTGCCCCCAGGCACTGCGCAGCCTCGAACTTCTTCGAGATGGCGTCGCCGATGCCGGCGCGGAAGAACCGCACCGGTGCTTGGGCGATGACAGCCGTGTCGACCAGCACCAGATCCGGGTTGCGTGCCAGATAGTCCACCCCTACGAGCTGGTGTGACTCGTCATAGACCACGATCAGGCGCGACGTGGGAGAGTCGTTGGAGGCCACCGTCGGCACCACCGCCAGCTTCAGACCCAGGGCCCGAGCCACGCCCTTGGCCGTGTCGATGGTCTTGCCACCCCCAAGGGCGATCACCATGTCGGCGCTGACCTCCTGGGCCTGTGCGGCCAGCGCCGCGATCGCTCCGCGGGTGCACTCGCCGCCGAAGCGTAGCCGGACCGGTGCGAGCTCGGCAGACGCGAAGGCCGCGGACACGCCTTGCCTTAGGGCGGCTTCGACGATGTCGTCGCTGACCAGCACCGGTTGGCGCCCGCCTAGCTCGATCACAAGGCTGCCAAGCAGGCCCAGTGCGCCTGGGCCCTGCACATAGCGGCCGGGGAAGCCTATGACGCGCATGTCTGAAATGGCGCCGGCGGCAGCGGCCGCGGTGGCTGATGCGTTCGCGGAAGGGGTCATCGACAGCGTCCTGTTCACCCGCCGCTCGCGAAGGCGTGCAGTCGGTGGTTGATGTCAGTCAGCCTGAGCGCCGTCTCCTGGTACAGCCCAAAAAGTTCCTGGTACCGGCGTACGTGGGCGGCCACAGGTTCGTGGGTTGCTCGGCTGGCTTGGCCATGCCGAGCGGCCGCGCGCTCGTCGGCGAAGAAGTCGGCCGCCACGCCCGCCAGCAGGGCAGCACCGAACGACGCGTCGGTCACCGCAGGCAACACGATGCGCACCCCCAGCACGTCAGCCACGATCTGTCGCCAGAGCGCGCTTCGCGAGCCGCCGCCGACGATACGGGCCTCGCTCATGTCCAGGCCCTGGGCCTGGAACTGGCCCAGGACGTCTCTGAGCGAGAAGGCGATGCCTTCGTACAAAGCTCGCACGAAATGGCCGCGGTCGTGACGCATGGTCATGCCAACGAAGTCCGAACGCAGCAGGGGGTCCCAGTAGGGCGCGCGTTCGCCCTGCAGGTAGGGATGGAACAAGAGACCCTCAGCACCCAGCGGTGTGTTGGCGGCCAGAGCGTCCATCTGGCTGAAGACGGCGGCGCCGCTGTCGCCCTCGCGCATGAAAAAGCGGTCTCGCAGCCAGCGGTGGGCTGAGGCGCAGCCGTTGGTGCCGGTGATCGTGTACCAGAGCCCGGGTACGGCGAAGGGATAGTTGATCAGCGTCGGATGCACGCGCGGCTGCTCACCGACGATGCTGACAGTGCCCGCGGTAGCGAGCTTGACCACGCCGGCGCCTGCTCGGTCGGAACCGGCGCCGAAGGACTCGGCCGATGTGTCTGAGGTGCCGCACACCACTGGAGTGCCCGGCACGAGGCCGCATTCGCGCGCCGCCATCGCGGTCACGGCACCGACCACCGTCGTGGGCTGTACCACTGGCGGCAGAGTGGCCGGGTCCCAGCCGATCAGCGCACAGAGCTCGGTCGACCAGCGCTGTGCCCGATGCTCCCACAGCAGCGTGCCCACCGCGTCGGTGATGTCGGTGTGCCAGTCGCCTGCCAGCCGCATGCGCAGCCAGTCCTTGGCGACATACACCCGTCGCACCCGTGCCACGACCCCGGGCTCATGCCGCGTCAGCCACATGAGCTGAGGCATGGTCCAGGTCGGGGCGGCCTTGTTCAGGGCGAGTTCGAGGATGCGCTCGCCGTGGCTGTTCTGCAGTTCGCGCGCCTCGGCGCCGCTGCGCTGGTCGTTCCACAGGATTGCAGGGCGCAGCAGCCGGTTGTCGGCATCGGTGAGTACGGGGGTGTGAGCACCCGCGCTGAAGCTCACGGCCTGCACCGCGGCGGCACCCAGGCTTGCCGCTGCCAGCGCCTGCGGTACCGTGGCGCACAGGCCACGCCACCAGTCCTCGGGGTCCTGTTCGCTCCAGCCGGGATGCGGCGACCGGGTGGCGAAGTCGTGCGACGCACTGCCGCGTTCCCGCCCGAGGCCGTCAACCACGGTGGTTTTCAGGCTGCCGGCACCGATGTCGATGCCCAGGACGCAGGCCTCAGCGCCGGCCGGCATCGGCAGTCTCCCGTTGGCGGTTGAAGGCCTCGATCGCGCCGGCAATGTCGTGACCATATGGGCAGGCGGCGCGACAGTGCCGGGCCGCCTCGGTGCGCGACAGCGAGCGTTTCACGTCGGCGTCGAAGGGCAACTGTCCGTCGATCACGGCCAGCGCGATCATTGACAGCGCCGAGGGCGTCTCAGGTTCGATCTGCCTCAGTCGGTCGGCCGGCAGCGCACGCCGGCAGGGGTTGGGGCAACACGCACAGAAGCGGAAAAGTTCACGGATCTCGCTCATCAGGCGACTCCCCTGGTTTCGAGATCGACGGCACCGGGACGGGGGCGCAGCGCCAGCTTGCCCGGCACGAATAGGTTGCCGGGGTCGAGATAGTCCTTCAGCCCTTGCAGCACGTCCAGGCCGACCCCGAGTTCCTCGCGCAACCACGGGTTGCGGAAGACGCCTACCCCATGGTGGTGGCTGATTGAGCCGCCGAGATCGAGGCACGCGCGCTGGGCGAGGTCCCAGGCCTGACGGTGCAGGCGCAGCGCGCGCGCCTTTTCCATTGGCGGCAGGCGCAGAGTCATGTACTGGCAGGCCCCCTCGGCATAGACATGGGACCAATGGGTGCCAAAGTGCAGGTCAGGCACCAGAGACCGCAGGCCCGTGCCGATGCGCTCGTGCAGCGACATCAATTGGCTCCAACCTGCCGTCACCTCGATCGTGTCCATGAAATAGTCTCGAGACTGCCACTGCGGCGAGTAGGACTCGAAGCGGTGCGCCGTCCAGTGGCGGTAGGGCTCGTCGTCAATCTGCGCGCCGCCTTGAGTGGCGACGAGTTCCAGCGCGAGGTCGCGTTCGACCGCCATCAGGCGCGGCGATCCGCAGAACTCCAGTACCGCCAGGATCGGCAGTTCGGCATTGATGCCCGCCGATGCACCGCGCTGGCGCGACTCCTCTTCGTCGTAAAGGCGAACCACCGCCGGCCGCAACTCGGCCTGCATGATCTCGCGCAGTGCGGTCAGGCCAGCCGCTAGCGACGGAAATCCCAGCACCACCCCCTGACGCGCCTTGGGCAGTCGCCACACCCGCAGCGTGAGCTCGCTGATGATGCCGAAGGCGCCTTCGGACCCGACCATCAGGTCTTTGAGGCTGGGACCCACGGCGCGACGGGCCACAGGCCGGACGCGCAGCTCGCGTCCGTCTGGCAGCACCGCCGCCAGGCCGAGTACCATATCCTCGATCTTGCCGAAGCGGGTGGAGCTTTGCCCGGCGCCGCGGCAGGCGGCCCAGCCACCAACCGTGGACATGTAGAGAGATTGCGGCAGGTGGCCGCAGGTGAATCCGCGCTGGTTGAGCCAGTCCTCGAACTGCCCGCCGTTCATGCCGGCTTGCACCGTGACGCTGGCATCGATCTCGTTGAGTTCAATGACCTGGTTCAGGCGCTTGAGGTCCACCACCAACTCCTGTGCCAGTGGCAGGACTCCGCCCAGTACGCCCGAGCCGGCGCCGAAAGGGATCAGCGGGATGCCGCGCTCGCGCGCCAACTGCACCACCTGGACCAGCTCTCGGGTGTTGCCCGGGCACACGACTGCCGAGGGCAGCGTTGCCGGCAACCAGCCGTCACGGATGTGGAAGGTGGCGTAGGGCACTCGGTCGCGTGCATAGACCCAGAGATCCGGTACCGAGGTCAGGACCTGCTCCGCTCCAACGAGCGCCGTCAGGGCATCAACCCAGTCGGGCCGGACATGGCCGTGGGCGGCCTGCTGAAGGGTCAGGGTGTTCATGGGGGCGGGGGCCGTGGTGGCGTGCATGCAGGGTGAGCGGCAGGGTGTTGATGCGGCTTTAGGCCAAGCCGTGACTGCCCGGCCCATGGCCCGTGCGGAAGTCGTTGCCCGCCAAGTCCTTGCCCCGTACCAGCCACAGGGGGCGCTGGGTGTAGTTCATGGCCTCGGAGGCCATGGCATTGGCCGGAAAGGACGGATCTCGCACATATCGCGTGCTGGCGGGCATGTAGCGGATGGCGTAGTCAGACCGCCGCAGGTGGGAGCGGTTCTCCTTCGAGCCATGGATGAGATAGACGTCGTGGATCGAAATCTGGCCGGCCATCAGGATGTCATTCCTGGCCAGACTCTCATCGATTTCGACAAGCCTCTGCCCGAGCACGGCATCGGTGCCGGTGCTGAATTCGTGGTGCTCCAGCTTCTTGCTCTTGTGCGAACCCGGGATATACCGCATGCAGCCGTTCTCGGGGATCGAGTCCTCGATGGCCAGCCGTACCGTGACCGTTGCCAGGGGGTCGAGCGGCCAGTATTGCCCGTCCTGATGCCAAGGCACGGGTCGGCCATCGCCGGCGGGTTTGCAGAACAGCATGCTGCCCCACAGCACGATGTCCGGACCGATGATCTGCTCGACCATGTCGAGGATCTCAGGGAACTTGCAGAAATCCAGGAACGTCTGGGTGCCCGTCAGCCGCGCCGACTGACCCCAGGGGTTGTGTGCGCCGGAAAGCTGCTCGGGGCGCACGCCAGGGTTTCGTGCGATCAGGGTGTCGACCTCGGTCCGCATGCGATCGAGCAACCAATCGGGAATGCGGTAGTCGGGCACCACCAGACCGTCTTCGTGGAAGCGCGCTACCTCGGCGTCGCTCATGCGCACCTTCGTTCGGTGGTCCATGGTCAGGGGACTCCTGGCAAGTTGTGGGCGCCTCTGCCGAGACGCACGATCCGCAACCTCTTGGGAGGCATTGAGCAATCGATTGCGCAACTTTGCGCCTGGTCGGATCTGCTGTCAACTATTGGCTGATCAGTACTTTCCCTGAGGCGGGCCACCGCCTCAGGGCGGCGAGCCTTGGAACGCTGCGGTGGACTCCCGCAACACCAGCCCCTCGGGCGCAAGTTCGCAGGCCACAGCTTGTGCCTTGCGCTCGATCAGGTCGATCAGGGCGTGAGTGGCCCTGGCGCCCATCTCGCGCAAGGGCAGGCGTACGGTGGTCAGCGGTGGATGCAGCATCTCGGCGATGGCTGCGTCGTGGATGGCAACGATCGACAGGTCCTGCGGAACACGGATCCTGCGGGCGTGCAGGCCCTTGAGCGCACCCGCGGCGGCCAGCACGGTGGCGGCCACCAGACCCGTCGGTGGCTGCCCCCGGTCCAAAAGGGAGTTCAGTGCCTGCTCGCCGCCAGCGAAGGTGTAGCCGGCCTCGCTCACCAAGTTGGCGTCGAAGGCCAGGCCCGCCGCCTCCAGCGCAGTTCGATAGCCGGCCAGGCGGCGCACACCGTTGTAGCCGGTGGCACTGCCTGCGAGGTGGGCAATGCGGCGATGTCCCAGCGCGAGCAGGTGCTCGGTGGCCATCCGGGCGGCCGCGAAGCTGTCGAAGACCACGTGGTTGCCACCGTCGATGAGCTTGCGATTGAGGACCACGAAGGGCACTGCGGTGCGGGCCAACGATCGCGCCAGGCGCTTGTCGTCCTCTAGGGTGGCCACCAGCAGGCCGTCAACCCGACTCACACGTGCCAGATGCTCGTAATGGCGGGCATCGCCAGCGGCATCGTCCGAGTGCGAGATGAGCAGTGCGTGGCCACGCTCGCGCGCCGCAGTCTCCGCGCCCAGGATGATTTCGGGGAACACCGGGTTTTCCAACTGGGGGACGGCGATGCCGAGGGTCGAGGACCGCGCGGTGCGCAGGCCCCGCGCGAGCGGGTTGGGCTGGTAACCAAGTGCCTTCGCCGCTGCCAGCACGCGTTCGCGGGTGAGGGGGCCGGCACGGTGCGCAGGGTCGCCGTTGAGCACGCGCGAGGCGGTCGAGGTGTCGACTTCAGCTACCTTCGCCACATCGGATAACGTGACGCGTTGCGCACCCAGCCCGTTCTCGGATGGAGGAAGGGGAGGACTCATGGCGAGTGGAGAGGATTCGGAGCACCGCAGGTGTACGGACGCTTGCGGCAAGGCGCTGACTGATTATGCGTAGTCCAACCCGCAGCCTCGCAGGCTAGACCCCGATGACCTGCCGGTTTGGCGTGCAAGCGGGCTTGGTTCCGAACCGCATCGCCAAATTCTGGGGTTCCGAGGCATCTCCGGGCCCGCACTTTGATTCGCTTGTCCACCAGAAAGCGGCAGACGGCCCGTGCCTGCGGTCCGCCCCGCGTCGGGTCAGCGCTTACAACGCCAACTCGTTCCTCGCCTGCGCCACCGCCCGCAGGCAAGCCCGCACCTCCTCGGGCGTGTTGTAGTGCGCCAGGGAAACACGCA
>JBMTXX010000100.1:0-12600 GCA_049453935.1 Rubrivivax sp. | reverse complement strand
GTACAGCCCGAAGCGGGTGTTCCACGCGAGTGCCGCGGCCTGCCCGAGGTTGCCCGGCTGGCCCACCTGCACCGAAGCATCGAGGCTGCACTGACCGCGGCCGCGCAGCAACTCCCCGAGCTCGCTGGCGCCGCCGGACGGCGGGGTGTAGTCGACCCAGTTGAAACTGCCGGTCACCCCGCCGCCGGCATTGAACCGGCCCGAGATCCACTGGCCTGGCACCAGGCCGAAGTCGGGCCCGACCGACGCCTTCGCGCAGATCGCCATCGGCACCGCACAGTGGCGCTGCGCGGGCACGAGCGTGGCCGTGGCCGCCGCGCGAACGGTCTGCGCGCCGAAGCCCAGCACCTGCATGAACCAGGGGGTGATGCCGTCGCGCTGCAGCGTGCAGCGCACATGGCGTGCATCGGCCAGCGCGCTGTCCGCATCGGCCCAGACGCTGCTTGCGTCCAGCGCCGAGCCGAAGCGCACCGTCACCTGCGCAGCGTCGACGGCGACCGCCTGGAAGGCCTGGCGGTTGCGCTGCGCGATGTCCCGCCCCAGGGCCTCGGCCCGGCGGCGCTGCTCGGCGCTCAGGGTGCCGGCCCCGGTGAGTTCTCGGCTGGCTGCCAGCGCGCAGGCGTCGGCCGCGTTCTGCAGCTCGGTGCGCGTCAGGTAAAGGTGGCCGCCGTCGACCGCCAGGCCGACGAAGCCCAGCACCACGACCAGCGACAGGGCGACGATCAGGCTCATCGGCGTGTCCTCTGCGTCCGGCCGTCCGGCCGATCAGGGCTGGATCAGCAGCGGTGGACGATCGCCCGGCGGGCCCGAGGGCGCGGCCATGCCCGGCGTGTGGGCCCCAGGCCGGGCCGGCAGCGCGCGGGCGTCCACCGGCGCGACGGTCTGGCCGCGGCGCTCGGTGGCCTGCGGGTCCTGGCGCTGCGCCTGGTTCAGCCAGCGCACCGCGTCGTCGCTGCGCACCGCCCCCTCGACCTGGCCGTGGCCCATCAGCTGGCTGCGCGTGGGCGGCACGTAGCCGTCGGTGGGCAGCCGGTAGTTCGCCGGCAGGGGCTTGACCAGCCGCGGTGTGATGACGAAGACCAGTTCCGAGCGGTCGCTCTGGAACTCGGTGCTGCGGAACAGCGCGCCGATGACCGGCAGTTCCCCCAGGAAGGGGAAGGCCTTGACGCTGGCGCTGTCGTTGTGCCGTATCAGCCCGCCGATGGCAAAGCTCTGGCCGTCCAGCAGTTGCACCGTCGTCTCGGCCTTGCGCGAGGTGAAGGACGGCAGCACCGACGTCCCGGCGATCCCGGAAGCGACGATGCCGATGCCCTCGCGGTTGATCTCCGAGACCTCGGGCCGCACCTTGAGATGGATGCGCCCGCTGCCCAGCACCGTGGGGGTGAAGCGCAGCGAGACACCGAACTCCTTCTCCTCCAGTGTGACGGACCGCCCGCCATTGCTGGCGGCGTCCTGCGCCACAGGGATGAAGATCTTGCCGCCGGCCAGGAAGCTGCCGGTCTGCCCGCTGAGCGCCATCACCGTGGGCTCTGCCAGCACCTTGACGAGCGCGTCGTCCTTCTGACCGTCCACGGTGACACCGAGGCTGCCGCTCAGCCGCCCCAGGCTGGCCGCGCCGGCCCCACCGCTGAGGAAGTCCGCGAGCAGCGAATACGTCCACTGCCCCCGCGTGCGCGTGCCGCCGACCGCCACACCGAGCTTGTCGATCAGCGCCTTCGACACCTCGGCCACCTTGACCTCCAGCATCACCTGCTGCGCGGCACCGACCTCCAGCAGATTGACCAGGCGCCGGCCGCCCGAGCCGCCGCCATCGTGGCTGCGCAGGAAGGCCTGGCTGAGTTCGGTCACGCGCGCCAGTGCCTCGCTGTCGCTGACCGAGCCGGTCAGCACCACGGCGTCGAAGGCCGGCGTGATGCGGATCTCGCGTTCGGCCGGCAGCAGGCGCTCGACCAGCGTCTGCAGCGCGCCGGTGTCGAGGTCGACGATCACGTCCAGTGCCGTGCAACGGCCCTGTCCGTCGACGAGCACGAAGTTGGTCGAGCCCAGCGTGCGCGCCTGCAACACGATCTCGCCCGGCGACAGCAGCAGCAGGTCGACATCGGCCACGCCGGGCCGACGCGTGGCCGCGCCTGCCGGGGCGGCGCGGCCGAGCCCTGCCCCCTCGCCGTCGCGGTCGCCGGGCGCCTGCGCCGGCCCGCTGAGCGCTGCGGGCGCGCGGTCGGGATTGCCCAGGACGACGCGGCGCACCGGTGCCGCCGGTTTCCAGACGATGGACTTGCCCACGCTCACGCGCACCGGCTCGGCCGCCTGCACGGTGCGGCAGGGCGGTGCGTCGGCGGTCTGGGCTTGTGCCGCAGACAGCACGGTCACCAGGCAGGCGCAGGTCGACAGCAGGAGGATCGAAGGCTTCATGCGATCAGGCATCCAGTGGAGGAGTCAGGCGGGCGGCGCGCCACTTGGCGTCGGGTCGACGTCGCCGCGGACACCGGCCGCAGCGCAGCATGGGCCGGGCGTTCAGAAGCACTCGGTGCGTCGCACCGGGCCGGCGACGATTTCGACACAAGGCCGTGGGGGGGCGACGACCACGGTGGGGATGGCGGACCGCGCCGGGGGCGTCGGCGCGCGGGCCACCGGCCGCTTGGCCGGCGCCGGGGCCGTCGTCCGCGTACGCACCGGGGCGGTGGCAGGCGGGGCATCGGCCACCGCCGCCAGCAGGCCGGCCTTGGTCGCCCCGCGGGTGGTGGCCGCCGCCATGTCGGCGTGGTTGCGCAGCACGAGCGACAAGGTGCCCACGCTGCGCGCCAGATCCAGCGTCTCGGCTTGCGCCGGGGTGAGTTCCAGCGTCACCGCGTTGACCACCTTCGGTCGGGTGCTGTCACGGTCGGCCTCCTGCGCCGCGGCCAGCACCAGGATGCGCTCCAGCACGATCTTCGACACCGAGCGCTCACGCGCCGCGCGCCCGGCGCCGGTGTCCTCGACGGTGTTGACCAGGACGTCCACATAGGTGCCTGGCAAGGCGAATCCGGCCACGCCCACGACGTCGTTGACGCGCACCGTCATCGCCCGCTTGCCCTCGGGCACCACGGCGGACAGCCCGGCACGCGCGCCCTGTGGTGCAAGCCGTGCCTCGGTCACCGGCTCGCCGCGCTGCAAGGCGGTCGTCACCACCCGGCCGTCCAGGGCCTGCGCCGTCTCACGCGCGCCGGCGGGCACGCTCGACCGCGGCCAGTCGGCCAGTTGCAGCATCTGCGGCTCGAGCCGCGTGCCCAGCGGAATGTCGCCGCGCGCCACGACGACTTGCATGATCTCGCCCGTCTGCGCCTGCATCCAGCGCGTGGCGAGCCAGACGGCGGCCACGCCTGCCACCAAAGCCGCCAGCAGCACCCACAAGGCTCGACTCTTCATCCGGATTCCTTTCTTCGACGCGGTGGCGGGCAGACCCCTGCCACACCACCATCGGGTGGCCCCAGACACCGGGGGAGCCACCCGCGCCACACCCGGGCCACACGCCGGGCTCCACCCAAACCGGCCTCATGCCCAGTTGAACGACTGCAGCATCGACAGCGTGCATCCGGCAGCGATGGCCGGCGCATAGGGGGCACGCCGGGGCCGTGTCGCCCCCTTCGTGCCGTGCCGACGCATCCTCCAGAGCCACCACAGCAGCCACGGCCCGCCCAGCGCCATCGCATACAGCCCCGCCATCGCCGCGCCGGCCGGGCCCAGGAAAGCGCCGGCCACGGCCAGCAGCTTGACGTCCCCGCCGCCGAGGCGCCCGAGCAGATGCCCGGGCAGCAGCCACAGCGCCCCGATCGCCATCCCGGCCAGCGCGTGCACCACGGCTTCCCGCGCGGTGGACAGCGCCGGCGAGACAGCACCGACCAGGTGGAGCAGCGCCGCCGCGCCAGCGCCGAGCAGCAGCAGGCGGTTGGGGATGCGGCGCATGCGAAGGTCGGTCACGACGGCAGCGGTCAGCAACGTGGCGAGCACCAAGGCGGCAAAGCACACCACGACTCGACACGCGCCCGATGTCCCCAACGACCCTGCACACGTCGTGGGGCTGACCTCACTCTGCAGGCGCCGCCGGCAGCGCGCCCGTCAACTCCGCGCTCACCGCGTTGAAGACGCCGCTGACACCACCCCCCACCGACTCCACCGCGCCGATGATCACCACGGCGATCAGGGCGGCGATCAGGCCGTACTCGATCGCGGTCACCCCGTCCTCGTCGCGCAGGAAGCGCTTCAGGTATTGCATGTACGTCATCAGGAACTCCTTGCTGGTGACCCGCCCGTTCCACCTGGACGCCGGCAGGCCGATCGCGTCGTCGTGACCACCACCCGAGCCGCCCTCGCACAGTGCAAGGTGGGGGGACGCCATCGACGACAGCCAGTGTCCGCACGCCGGCGCGGGGCGCCGTGAGCAATGTCAGCAGAAGAGGGAGCGCGACCGGGAGAGGCTGCGTTCGCGCAGCCGGCGCACGCAGGACGACGGCGGTCAGCCCTGGATCTGCGCCCAGACCTTGTCCAGGCGCTTGACGCTGACGGGCTGCGGCGTGCGCAGTTCCTGGGCGAACAGGCTCACGCGCAATTCCTCGAGCAGCCAGCGGTACTCGTCCAGCCGGGCGTCGGCAGCACCCTTGAGCTCGGCCTGACGGCGCAGCCAGCGCTGCTCGAGCGGCCGCAATTCGGCCATGCGTGCGGCGTCGCGCGCCGGGTCGGCGCGCAGCTTGTCCAGGCGCAGCACCACGGCCTTCAGATAACGCGGCAAGTGCTGCAGGGCCGACCAGGGCGTGGCCGCGAGGAAGCGCTTGGCGCACAGCCGCTGCAACTGCGCCTGCACGTCGTCGGCCACCTCGCGCGGCGGGCGGCTGTCCTTGAGCTTGCGCGTGGCCGCGGCGTGCTCGGTCAGCAGGGCCAGGGTCAGCCGCGCCACCTCCTGCGCGATCAGCACCAGCCGCGTGCGGCCCTCCTCGACGCGGCGCGAGAAGGCGGTGGCGTCCAACGGCAGCGGGTCGGCGAGGAAGGCGCGGTCCAGCGCCAGGTCGATGATCTGGCCGCGCAACTCTTCCAGCGTGCCCAGCGGCAGGTACAGCGCGGCCATCTTCTGCAGTTCGGGGATCTGCCGCTCCAGCGCCTTCAGCGGCTCACGGATCTGCAGCGCGACCAGCCGTCGCAGGCCGGCGCGATGCCGCTGAGCCGCCACGTCCGGCTCGTCAAAGACCTCGATCTCCACGTGCGAGGTGCGGTCGATCAGCGCCGGAAACCCGATCAGCGTCTGCCCGCCCTTGCGAATCTCCATCAGCTCGGGCAGCTCGCCGAAGGTCCAGGAGGTGTAGGTCGCCGGGGCGGTCGAAGGCCCCGCCGTCGGTGGCTCCTGCCCCTGCCCCTGCCCCGGCGCCACGGCGGCGCGACCACCGCGCGCCGGTGCGTCGGCGCGTGCCATCCCACCGGGCGCGCCAGCCGGCGCTGCGCGCGAGGCAGACGGGCCCTGCGAGCGCAACCCGGCCGACGTCGAGCCGTCTGGGACGACCGCTTCCGCCGCATGGCCCACCTTCAGCGCCGCCAGGGCCTGGAAGGCGCTGCGCGCCTGCGCGCCCCACTGCGCCTTCAGCGCCGCCAGGTGCCGCCCCATCGCCAACTGGCGCCCGTGCTCGTCGACCACGCGCAGGTTCATCGCCAGATGGGACGGCAGCATCTCGAGCTTGAAGTCCTGGCGCTGCACCGGCAACTGCGTGCGCGCGCGCACCCAGGCCAGCAGCGCATCGACGAGCGAGCCGTCGCCGAAGGTGGCTTCCTTGCAGAAGTCGGCTGCGGCCGACGGCAGCGGCACCAGGCGCGAGCGCGGCCGCTGCGGCAGGCTCTTGAGCAGCGCGGCCACCTTGTCGGCCAGCATGCCCGGCACCAGCCACTCGCAGCGCTCGTCGGCCACCTGGTTGAGGGCGTAGATCGGCACCGTGACGGTCACGCCGTCACGCGCGTCGCCGGGCTCGTGCAGGTACTCTGCAGCGCAGTCGATGCCGCCCAGGCGCAGCGTGCGCGGGAACGACGCCGTGGTGATGCCCGCGGCCTCGTGGCGCATCAACTCCTCGCGCGTGAGCTGCAGCAGCGTCGGCTGGCGCTGCACCTCGGCACGCCACCAGCGCTCCATCGTCGCGCCCGAGCACACGTCGGCCGGGATCTGCTGGTCGTAGAAGGCGAAGATCAGCTCGTCGTCCACCAGCACATCCTGCCGGCGCGACTTGTGCTCGAGCTCCTCGACCTGCCGGATCAGGCGGCGGTTGTGCGCCAGGAAGGGCAGCTTGGTGTCCCAGTCGCCGGCCACCAGCGCCTCGCGGATGAAGATGTCGCGCGCGGCTGCCGGGTCGACGCGGCCGTAGTTGACACGGCGGTTGGCGTAGACCACCAGGCCGTAGAGCGTGGCACGCTCCAGCGCCACCACTTCCGCGGCCTTCTTCTCCCAGTGCGGGTCCAGCAGTTGTCGCTTCAGCAGGTGCCCGGCCACGCCCGGGATCCAGGCCGGGTCGATGGCGGCCAGGCCGCGGCCGTACAGGCGCGTGGTCTCCACCAGTTCGGCCGCGACGATCCAGCGCCCGGGCTTCTTGGACAGGTGCGCGCCGGGATGGCGCCAGAACTTGATGCCACGCGCGCCGAGGTACCACTCGTCGTCGTCGGCCTTGCAGCCGACGTTGCCCAGCAGGCCGGCCAGCATCGACAGGTGCACCTGCTCGTAGGTGGCCGGGCTCCCGTTCAGGCGCCAGCCGTGCTCCGCGACGACCGTGTGCAACTGGCTGTGGATGTCGCGCCACTCACGCACGCGGCGCGGGCTGACGAAGTGCTCTCGCAGGCGCTGCTCCTGCTGCCGATGGCTGAGCTTGTGCGTGTCGACCTGTGCGCCGGCATGCCCGTGCACGCCGCGCCCCTCCTCGATCCACTGCCACAACTTCAGGTAGCCCAGGAACTCCGAGCGCTCGTCGTCGAAGCGGCGGTGCTTCTCGTCGGCCGCCTGCGCGGCCTCCAGCGGGCGGTCACGCACGTCCTGCACGCTCAGCGCCGAGGCGATGACCAGCACCTCCGCAAGCGCCTGGCGCTCGCGCGCCTCGAGGATCATCCGGCCCACGCGCGGGTCCAGTGGCAGGGCGGCAAGCGCCCGCCCGATGGCGGTGAGGTCGTTCGCGTCGTCGACCGCGTTCAGCTCGGCCAGCAGCGCGTAGCCATCGGCGATCGCCTTGCGCGGCGGCGCTTCCAGGAAGGGGAAGTCCTCCACCGCGCCCAGCCGCAGCGACTTCATCCGCAGGATCACGCCCGCCAGCGAGGAGCGCAGGATCTCCGGGTCGGTGTAGCGCGGGCGCTGGGCGTGCTCGGCCTCGGCGTACAGGCGGATGCAGATGCCCTCGGCGACGCGGCCGCAGCGACCGGCACGCTGGTTGGCCGCGGCCTGGCTGATCGGCTCGACGAGCAACTGCTCGACCTTGTTGCGGTAGCTGTAGCGCTTGACACGCGCCAGGCCGGTGTCGATGACGTAGCGGATGCCGGGCACCGTCAGCGAGGTCTCCGCCACGTTGGTCGCCAGCACGATGCGCCGGCCGCCCTCGGGGTGGAAGACCCGGTCCTGCTCGGCCTGCGACAGCCGCGCGAACAGCGGCAGGATCTGGGCGGTGGCGCCGCCGCGCGCGGCCCCGGTGCTCGCGAGGTGTTTGCGCAGGTGGTCGGCGGCTTCGCGGATCTCGCGCTCGCCCGGCAGGAAGACCAGGATGTCGCCATTCGCGGGGCCGCGCCAGAGTTCGTCGACGGCATCGGCGATGGCGTCGTTCAGGTCGCGCTCGCGCGTGTCTTCGTGCGGGCGCCAGCGCACCTCCACAGGGAACAACCGGCCCGAGACCTCGATCACCGGGGCCGGCCCGTGCGCGCCGGCAAAGTGCTGCGCGAAGCGTTGCGCGTCGATGGTGGCCGAGGTGACCACCACCTTCAGATCCGGCCTGCGCGGCAGGATCTGGCGCAGATACCCGAGCAGGAAGTCGATGTTCAGGCTGCGCTCGTGTGCCTCGTCGATGATCAGCGTGTCGTACGCGCGCAGCAACGGATCGGTCTGCGTCTCGGCCAGCAGGATGCCGTCGGTCATCAGCTTGACCGAGGCGCCGGGCTGCAGCCGGTCCTGGAAGCGCACCTTGAAGCCCACGACCTCGCCCAGCGGCGAATCGAGCTCTTCGGCGATGCGCCGCGCCACCGTCGACGCCGCGATGCGCCGCGGCTGGGTGTGGCCGATCAGCCCGCTGCCGCCGGCGCCGAGGCCTCGCCCGAGTTCGAGCGCGATCTTGGGCAACTGCGTCGTCTTGCCCGAGCCCGTCTCGCCACACACGACGATGACCTGGTGCTGCTGCAAGGCCCGCGCGATCTCCTCACGCCGCGCGGAAACGGGCAGTGACTCGGGGTATCGAATCGGCGGGATGGGGCGGGGCGCAGGGCCTGGACGCCCGGGCGAGTTCTCTGAACGGTTCGGGCCAGGCGTGCGCGCGACGGTCGTGGGCACGGGGACCGGATTATCCGCGGCTCACCGCAGCCGCCCCGGCGGCCTCGATCCACCGTACGTCCACCGGCAAGCGCTTGCGGGTGACACCCATGCGTTGGTGCACAATCCCGAGTGCTTTTTGGGGTGATCGGCCGTCAGCGTGGTCGGCGGTCCTGCCAGCTGCGTTTTGCCCACCGCCATCGTCTGCCGGCCTGCATGAGCCTCGTCTTTCCCCATACCTTCGTCCCGTGGTTCCGGGCGGTGGCGCCTTACATCCACGCCTACCGCGGCGAAACCTTCGTCGTCGGACTGTGCGGTGAGGCGATTGCCGCAGGCAAGCTGAGCGCCTTCGTGCAGGATCTGGCGATCGTGCACGCCATGGGCATCCGGGTGGTGCTGGTGCACGGCTTCCGCCCGCAGCTGAGCGAGCAACTGCGACTGAAGGGCCATGCCGAGCGCTTCAGTCACGGCATGCGCATCACCGACCCTCCAGCGCTGGACGCCGCTCAGGAGGCGGCCGGGCAACTGCGCTTCGAAATCGAGGCCGCTTTCTCGCAGGGCTTGCCGAACACGCCCATGGCCAATGCAACGGTGCGCGTCGTGTCAGGTAATTTCCTCACCGCGCGTCCGGTGGGCATCGTCGACGGGGTGGACTTCGGCCACAGCGGCCTGGTGCGCAAGGTCGACGCACGGGCCATCCGCGGGGCCATCGACACCGGCGCGGTGGTGCTGCTCAGCCCGTTCGGCTTTTCACCGACCGGTGAGGCCTTCAACCTCACGATGGAAGACGTGGCGACCTCGACCGCGATCGCGCTGCAGGCCGACAAGCTGCTGTTCCTGACCGAGACTCCCGGCGTCCGCGAGAACCCTGACGACCCCGAAAGTCCCATCGACACCGAGCTCGCGCTTCGCGACGCGAAGCGGCTGCTGGCGGCTCTGCCCCTGCCGGAACGCCCCACCGACGTCGGCTTCTACCTGCGGCACTGCGTTCGGGCATGTGAAGCAGGCATCGAGCGCTCGCACATCCTGCCCTACGCCATGGACGGCGCGCTGCTGATGGAGGTCTACACCCACGACGGCATCGGCACAATGGTGGTCGACGAAAAGCTGGAGAGCCTGCGCGAGGCGACACCAGACGACGTGGGCGGGATTCTTCACCTGATCGAGCCCTTCGAGCGCGACGGCACCCTGGTGCGGCGCGGACGACACGAGATCGAACGCGACGTGGCGGCCTACACCGTGATCGAGCACGACGGCGTGATCTTCGGCTGCGCGGCACTGCACCTTTATCCCGAGAAGCGCACCGCCGAGATGGCCGCACTGACCGTGGCGGCGCAGGCCCAGGGCCAGGGCGACGGTGAGCGCATCCTCAAGCGCATCGAACAGCGTGCGCGCGCCGCCGGCGCGCAGACGCTGTTCGTGCTGACCACGCGGACGATGCACTGGTTCCTCAAGCGCGGTTTCGTGCCCGAGAGCCCCCAGTGGCTGCCGGCATCGCGCCTGCGGCACTACAGTCACGACCGACGCTCGCAGGTGCTGGTGAAATCACTGAAGTGAACCTGCGCCTGCCGATACCGCTGGCGCAAGACCGGAAGGGAAGCCCGATGACACGCATGATCCACTGTTCGTATCTCAAGAAGGAAGGCGAAGGCCTGAGTTTCCCGCCCTACCCGGGCGAATTGGGCAAGCGTATCTACGACAACATCTCCAAGGAGGCGTTCGAACTCTGGAAGCGGCACCAGACGATGCTGGTCAACGAGAACCGTCTGAATCTGGCGGATGCGCGCGCGCGTCAGTATTTGGCCCGGCAGATGGAGAACTTCCTGTTCGGGGACGGCGCCGACAAGCCACAGGGTTACGTGCCTGAGAATTGAACCACGGCCGATGCCGTCGCGCATGGGTATGCGTTGCGATCAATCGATGGACGATCAGCGCCATTGCGCACGCGGAAAGCCCGGGACCGGGATCCATAATAGAATCTGCCGTTTTCAACCTGACTCCAAAGGAGTTGTCGAATGGTGACCGTTGCAGAATTGCTGGAACAGAAAGCCGCTCTCGAGAAGCAGATCGCCGAAGTGCAGCGCGAAGAGCGCGCCGGCGCCATCGCGCAGATTCGCAGCCTGATGCAGCAATACAACCTCAGCCCGGCCGATTTCGCTGGGCGTGGCAGCGCCGCCGGCCCGAAGGCAGCGGGTTCGCGTGCCGGGGGATCGGTCGCAGCGAAGTATCGTGATCCCGACTCGGGCAAGACCTGGTCGGGTCGCGGGCTCAAGCCGCGCTGGTTGCGCGACGCGATCGCCAACGGCAAATCGCCGTCAGACTTCGCGATCTGACCGTCGCGCGTCCCCGGGGGCCTCAGGGCTGGCGTTCGCGCCGGGTCTGCGGCCCCCGATTTTTTTGGCGCGCGCCGCGCCGCGCGGCAAGGCCATGACAGCACTCGACGTATCGGCGGCCCCTCGCCGAGGGCTGGTGCGGGCCCAGTCCGGCACACGCCACCCGGCGCGGACGTAGACTCCCGGCGCATGGCAAGGGGGCAGATACCGGACAGCTTCGTGCAGGACGTCCTGGCGCGCACGGACATCGTCGAGGTTGTCGGACGGCACGTCGAGTTGCGTCGCGGAGGCGCCAATCTGCTCGGCCTGTGCCCCTTCCATGGCGAGAAATCACCCAGTTTCACGGTCAGCCCGGCCAAGCAGTTCTATCACTGCTTCGGCTGCGGGGCCCATGGTGACGCGCTGCGCTTCCTGATGGAACACACGGGCGTGGGTTTCCTCGACGGACTCGAGGATCTGGCCCAGCGTCTGGGGCTCCAAGTGCCCAAGGCAGAGGTCGATCCGCGACAGGCCGCGCTCGATGCGCAGTCCCGCGCGCAAAGGCAAACCCTGACGGAGATTCTCGAACGCGCGGCCGCGCACTACCGACAGCGTCTGCGCGAATCGCCGCGTGCGATCGACTACCTGAAAAAACGGGGGCTTTCCGGGCAGGTCGCAAGAGACTTCGGTTTGGGGTATGCCCCGGAAGGCTGGCGCGCGCTGGCCAGTGCATTTGCGCAATACGATGCCCCCGAAATCGCCGACGCCGGACTCGTGATCGTGCAGGACGGACAAGGTGAGCAGGCCCGGCGCTACGATCGGTTCAGGGACCGCATCATGTTTCCCATCCGATCGGTCAAGGGGGAGGTGATCGGTTTTGGTGGTCGCGTGCTCGACCAGGGTGAGCCCAAATATCTCAACTCTCCCGAAACCCCGATATTCGTCAAAGGCCGCGAGCTCTACGGCCTGTTCGAAGCGCGGACCGCCATCCGCGAGCAGGGCTATGTGCTGGTCGTCGAAGGGTACATGGATGTCGTCGCGCTGGCGCAGTACGGCATCGGTCATGCGGTGGCGACCCTGGGGACGGCGTGCACGGCCGACCATGTGCACAAGCTGCTGCGCTTCACCGATCATGTGGTCTTCAGCTTCGATGGCGACGCCGCGGGTCGGCGCGCGGCAGGACGCGCGCTGGAGGCCGCGCTGCCCCATGTCAATGACCTGAGAACGTTCCGCTTCCTGTTCCTGCCACCCGAGCACGACCCGGACTCCTACGTGCGGGCGCACGGCCGCGACGCCTTCACGGCGCTGGCGCGATCGGCGACCCCACTGTCACGTCAGATGCTGGACCACGCAGCGCAGGGGCAGACGCTCGACACGGCCGAGGCCCGCGCAGCGATGCTGGCGCGCGCCAAGCCCTTGTGGCAGCAGATGCCCGTCAGCGCGATGCGCGTGCAGTTACTGGGCGAACTGGCGCAGGCGGCGCGCATCAGCGGCGATGAGCTTGCGCGGATGTGGGGTGAGCGGCGCCAGGAAGGGCGTGGCGCGGGCCCGGCTGCGCGCCGTCAGATCCACGCCGCGCCCATGGCGCGACGGGTACGTCAACCGCCCGACCAGGTCGCGCGGATGTTGCTGCGCGACGCGAGCCTGTGGAACGCGCTGACCGAAGCCGACCACGAACTCCTCACGCGCCTGGACACCTGGCACGGCGAAATGTTCCGATGGCTGGAGCGCGACCTGACCGAACACGGGCCACGCGAATGGCCGGAACTGCGCACCGACATCGAA
>JBMTXX010000099.1:0-12624 GCA_049453935.1 Rubrivivax sp. | reverse complement strand
TCTGCGCGCTGGCCATGGACCTGATCTGGGGCTACACCGGCATCCTGTCGCTGGGCCACGGCCTGTTCTTCGCCCTGGGCGGCTACGCGATGGGCATGTACCTGATGCGGCAGATCGGGCGCGACGGCCAGTACAAGTCCGATCTGCCGGACTTCATGGTCTTCCTGAACTGGAAGGAGTTCCCTTGGCACTGGGCGGTCAGCGACAGCTTCGTCGCGCAGGCCCTGCTGGTGGTCGCGGTGCCGGGGCTGCTGGCCTTCGTCTTCGGCTGGTTCGCCTTCCGCTCGCGCATCAAGGGCGTGTACTTCTCGATCATCACGCAGGCGCTGACCTACGCGGCGATGCTGCTGTTCTTCCGCAACGAGACCGGCTTCGGCGGCAACAACGGCTTCACCGACTTCAAGCGTCTGCTGGACCTGCCGATCGCCACCGCCGGCATGCGCGTGGTGCTGTGCGTGATCAGCGGGCTCGTGCTCATCGCCTTCTTCCTGATGTCGCGCGCCATCGTGCACAGCCGTTACGGCCGGGTGCTGCAGGCCATCCGGGACGCCGAGAGCCGGGTGATGTTCACCGGCTACGACCCGGTGGCCTACAAGCTCAGCATCTGGACACTGTCTGCGGTGATGTGCGGCGTGGCTGGCGCGCTTTATGTCCCGCAGGTCGGCATCATCAACCCCGGGGAAATGTCGCCCGCGGCCGGCATCGAGATCGCGATCTGGGCCGCGGTGGGCGGCCGCGGCACACTCATCGGCCCGATCGTCGGCGCCTTCTTCGTCAACGGTGCGAAGAGCTGGTTCACCGTGGCCTTTCCCGAGTACTGGCTGTACTTCCTGGGCGCCTTGTTCATTGCCGTCACGCTGTTCCTGCCGCAAGGCCTGATGGGCTTGTACCGCCGCCTGCGCCGCCCGCGTGCCGACCCCACCGATGCAGCCGAGGTGACTCGATGACGCCGGACCTGATGGACGCCGGGGCCCGCAGACGGGCGGCCCATGCACAGCGCGACGCCGGCGGGACCGGGCGCACGGCCTCCGGCGGGCGTGCGGCCGCGTTCGGGCGCCCGCTGGCGGCCGGACAGCCCGACTTCGCGCACGGCGTGGCGCTCTACCTGGAGGACGTGACGGTCAGCTTCGACGGCTTCAAGGCGCTGAACGCGCTGTCGCTGAGCGTCGATGTCGGTGAGCTGCGCTGCATCATCGGCCCCAATGGTGCGGGCAAGACCACGATGATGGACTGCATCACCGGCAAGACCCGGCCCGATGCGGGCCGGGTGTTCTTCGGCCAGAACATCGACCTGCGTCGACTGAGCGAGACGCAGATTGCCCAGGCCGGCATCGGCCGCAAGTTCCAGAAGCCCACGGTCTACGAGTCGCTGAGCGTGCTCGACAACCTCGAGCTGGCTTTGCGCGGCGACCGCCGCGTGCGCTCGGCGCTGCAGTCGCGCCTGAGCGGCGCGCAGCGCGACCGGCTGGCCGAGGTGCTGCAGCTCATCGGGCTGGAAGCGCAGACCGCACGACTGGCCGGCCTGCTCAGCCACGGCCAGAAGCAGTGGCTGGAGATCGGCATGCTGCTGGCGCAGGACCCGACGCTGCTGCTGCTCGACGAGCCCGTGGCCGGCATGACCGACGAGGAGACCGAGCGCACCGCAGAGCTCTTCCTGTCGCTCGAGGGCCGGCATTCGCTGGTCGTCGTCGAGCACGACATGCACTTCGTCGACCTGCTGACCCAGGGCCGGCGCAAGGTCACCGTGCTGCACGAGGGGTCGGTCCTCGCCGAGGGGCTGCTGGCCCAGGTGCAGGCCGACGAGCGGGTCGTCGAGGTCTACCTGGGGCGATGATGCGATTGCACGCCAGGCCCGAGGCCTCGGAAGCCGCTGCGTTCGCTGCGTTGCACGCGCCAGCCGGCTGCCCCATGACCGCAGGAAAGGCACAGCGATGCTAGAGGCCCAGGGCCTGAACCAGTTCTACGGCGGCAGTCACATCCTGCGCGACGTCGGCTTCGAAGCCCGTGCCGGAGAGGTCACCGTCGTCCTCGGCCGCAACGGGGTCGGCAAGACCACGCTGCTGAAGAGCCTGATGGGGGTGGTGCCTGTCCGGTCGGGCACGATGCGGCTCGACGGGGTCGACATCACCCGCGCGGCCCCCTTCGAGCGGGTGCGCAGCGGCATAGGCTACGTGCCGCAGGGCCGCGAGATCTTCGGCCGGCTCACCGTCGAGGAGAACCTGCTGATGGGCCTGGCCACGCGCGGGGCCGCCGCGAAAATCCCGGGGGAGCTGTTCGAGCTCTTCCCGGTGCTGGACCAGATGCGCCGCCGTCGAGGCGGTGACCTCTCCGGCGGGCAGCAGCAACAACTGGCCATCGCGCGCGCGCTGGCCTGCGGCCCCAAGCTGCTGATGCTCGACGAACCCACCGAGGGCATCCAGCCCAGCATCATCAAGGACATCGGCCGGGTCATCCGCATGCTGGCCGATCGCGGCACGATGGCCATCCTGCTGGTCGAGCAGTACTACGACTTCGCCGCGGGGCTGGCCGACCGCTACGTGGTGATGGACCGCGGCCGCATCGTCGCCAGCGGCCGCGGCGTCGACATGCAGGCCGACCGGGTACGCGAACGCATGGCGATCTGACGCAGGCGTCGGGTACCTTGGGCGTATCGGGCGCGGCGGCACGCACCGCAGCCGCCCGAGGCGCCGCTTGGCGTGTCTTTGCGCGTCTTGGCGCTCCAGAGGCGCCTGTGTGGCAGCATCGCAGCCTGGGAACGCCGGATGCCCGCCTGCCATCGCAGGGCCGGCCCCCGCCCGCATGCCCTGCCGCCATGAACCTGCACCGTCTGGACCTCGTCTCGCTGTCGTTGTTCACGCTGGTGGTGCGCACCGGCAGCATCAGCGCGGCGGCGCAGCGCACCCACCTGGCGGTCGGTGCGGCGAGCCGTCGCATCACCGACTTGGAAGACGCCGTCGGCACCCGGCTGCTCGAACGCCACTCGCGTGGCGTGCGCCCGACGCTGGCGGGGCAGGCACTGGACCGCCATGCCCAGCGCATCCTGGCCGATGTCGACCACCTGGAGGCGGACCTGTCCGACCACGCGGCGGGGGTCTTCGGGGTGGTGCGGCTGGCCGCGATCACCTCGGCCGTGACGCAGTTCCTGCCCGCCGACCTGTCGAGTTTCATCGCGGCACACGAAGGCATCCGCATCGAACTCGAGGAGTCGAACAGCCGCGACGCGGTGCTGGCGGTGGTCGACGGCAGCACCGATCTGGCCATCTTCGCCGAGCGCACCGCGACCCTGGGGCTGCAGACGGTCGACTACCGGAGCGACCGCCTGGTGCTGCTGGTGCCCGGTGACCACGAACTGGTGGCGCGCGCGCCCGACGCCCCGCTGACGCTGGCCGAGATCGCCGACTTCGACTTCGTCAGCCTGCCGCGAGACACCTCGCTGGCGCAACGGCTGGCGGCCGAGGCTGCATCCGCCGGCCGCCGCCTGCGGGCGCGCATCCACGTGCGCAGTTTCGACGCGATGTGCCAGATGGTCGCCGCGGGCCTCGGCGTGGCGGTGCTTCCTGATGCGGCCGTCCAGCCCCACCTGCGGTCCATGGGGCTGGTGCGGCTGGAACTGGCCGAAGCCTGGGCGCAGCGCCGCCTGCTCATCGGTGCGCGCGACATCGGCGCGCTGGCCAGACCGGCGCGTCTGCTGCTGGACCACCTGCTGCAGCGTGCACAGGCATGACGCACCGGCCGAGCTGCGGCATGGCTGTTTTCGCGTTCTGCGAAAGCTGCGCTCTCGAATCGGTCATTCACGGCGCTGCCGCCGGTGCCCACAATCCGCGCCGACCGGGTGCCGTACGGCCTGCAGCGAGGCTGGCCGAGGTGTCTGACGGTCGCCCGCCCGAAGATGCACAGGAGATGACCCCGATGATGCCCACCCGCCGACACCTTTCGATCCGCTTGCTGGTGCTGGCCGCTGCTGCCGGCATGGCCGCACCCGCCCTGGCCCAGGAGCGCTATCCGTCGCGCACGGTCACGCTCATCGTCCCGCAGGCGCCGGGTGGGGCCAACGACGCGATTGCCCGCATCGTCGCCCAGAAGCTCAGCGAGCGCTTCGGCCAGCAGTTCGTCGTCGACAACCGCCCCGGCGCGGGCGGCAACATCGGCACGGCCGCCGCGGCCAAGGCACGCAACGACGGCTACACGCTGATGCTCACCGTCAACAGCGCCCACGTGATCAACCCGGCGCTGTACCGCCGCCCCGGTTTCGACCCGGTCAAGGACTTCGAGCCCATCACCCCGGTGGCCACGGCCGGCTATGTGCTGGTGGCGAACAACGGCTTCGCGCCGGCCAACGTCGCGGAACTGGTGAGCGCGGCCAAGGCGGCGCCCGGCCGCTACATGATCGCCTCGGCCGGCAACGGCACGCTGAACCACCTGATCGGTGAGATGCTGGGCAAGGCTACCGGGATCGAGCTGACCCATGTGCCCTACAAGGGGGCCGCTGCGGCCGTCACCGATCTGATCGGCGGACAGGTGCAGGTCAGCGTGCAGAGCCTGCCGTCGTCGATCGGCTTCATCCGCTCGGGCAAGCTGAAGGTGCTGGGCGTGGTCAACGAGAAGCGTGTGGCCGCGCTGCCCGATGTGCCGACGATCGGCGAGACGGTCCCGGGCTTCGGCTCGACGCCCTGGTACGGCCTGTTCGCCCCGGCCGGCACGCCACCCTCGGTGATCGGCGCGCTGCACGCCGCGGTGGGCCAGGTGCTCGAGTCGCAGGACACCCGGGAGAAACTGGCCGCCGTCGGCTGCGAGCCCTACCGGACCACACCCGAGCAGTTCGCCGCCCTGATCCGCGAAGATCTGCCGCGCTGGGCCCGCATCGTCAAGGACAGCGGCGCCAGCATCGACTGACGACACCTCGTTGCCCTGGAGCACCTTTCGATGATCCCTCCCCAGGCCCTGGCCGGACTCCGCGTGGTGGAGATGGGCCAGCTGATCGCAGGCCCCTTCGCCGGCAAGACGCTCGGCGATTTCGGCGCCGACGTCATCAAGATCGAGCCGCCCGGCGGCGGTGACCCGCTGCGCAACTGGCGCCTGGTGAAGGACGGCACCTCGGTGTGGTGGCAGGTGCAGAGCCGCAACAAGCGCTCGGTCGCGCTGGACCTGCGCACCCCCGAGGGACAGGACATCGCCCGGCGGCTGATCGTCGAGGCCGACGTGCTGATCGAGAACTTCCGTCCCGGCACGCTGGAAGGCTGGGGCCTGTCCTACGAGTCGCTGTCGCGCGACAACCCGGGGCTGATCATGCTGCGCATCAGCGGTTATGGCCAGAGCGGCCCTTACCGCGACCTGCCCGGATTCGGCGCCATCGGCGAAGCCATGGGGGGCTTGCGTCACCTCACGGGAGAGCCCGGGCGGGTGCCGGTGCGCTGCGGCGTCAGCATCGGCGACACGCTGGCGGCCCTGCACGGCACCATCGGGGTGCTGATGGCGCTGTACCACCGCAAGGTCCACGGCGGCCCGGGGCAGGTCATCGACGTGGCGCTGCACGAGGCGGTGTTCAACGTCATGGAGAGCCTGGTGCCCGAGTACAGCGCCTTCGGCGTGGTGCGTGAGCCCGCGGGCAGCGCGCTGCCCGGGATCGCCCCCAGCAACGCCTACCGCTGCGGCGATGGCGCGGTCGTGTTGATCGCCGGCAACGGCGACAGCATCTTTCGTCGCCTGATGGCCGCGATCGGCCGGGCCGACCTTGCCGAAGACCCGCAACTGGCCCAGAACGCCGGCCGTGTGGCGCGGGTGCGCGAGATCGACGAGGCGATCGAGGCCTGGACGCTGCAGCGACCGTCGCCCGAGGTGCTGCAGCGGCTGGCCGACGCGCGGGTGCCGTCGGGGCGGGTCTACACCGCGCGCGACATCGTCGAGGACCCGCACTATCGCGCGCGCGACATGGTCCTGCGGCAGGCCACGCGTGACGGCGACGAGGTGGAGGTGCCCGGCATCGTGCCCAAGCTGCTGGGCACGCCGGGTGCGGTGCGCACGAATGCGCCGCACCTGGGCGATGACACCGACGCGGTGCTGGCCGAGGCAGGCTACTCGGCGGCCGAGATCGCGGCCCTGCGTTCGCGCGGGGTGGTCGGGTGAGGCGGGGTCCATGGCAGGCCGGTCCCCGCAGCCGGCCCGCGGCTCGGGCTGCGTTCCCCAAGCCCCGGCGGCCGTCGCGGGCCCGGCAGTTTCCGGACGCTGACGCGTTGCCATGGAGGGATCGGACATGAGCCGTATCTGGGAGGGTCGCGGACGACGCGTCGAAATCGTCGAGGTCGGCCCGCGGGACGGACTGCAGGCCGAGCCGGTCTTCGTGTCGACCGAGGACAAGGTGGCGCTGGTCGACGCGCTGAGCGCCAGTGGGGTCGCTGGCGTGGAGGTCACCGCCTTCGTCTCGGCCGTGGCGATCCCGCAGATGCGCGACGCCGAGGCGGTGCTGGGGCAGGTGCGCCGTCCACCCGGCGTGCTGCTCGGCGCCCTCGTCCCCAACCGGCGCGGCGCCGAGCGCGCGATCGCCGCAGGCGCCCAGGAACTCAACCTGGTCATGTCGGCCAGCGAAAGCCACAACCTCGCCAACCTCGGCATGGATCGGGCGCAGAGCCTGGCGGCCCTGACCCGCAGCGCGGCGCTGGCCCACGACGCCGGTCTGCCGGTGAACGTCTCGATGTCCTGCAGTTTCGGCTGTCCGATGGAAGGTGACGTCCCGGAGGATGAACTGCTGGAGGCCTGTGTGCGCTGCGTGGCCGAGGTCGGCGCGCAGGGCGTGACCTTGTGCGACACCACCGGCATGGCCTATCCGACCCAGGTCGCGCGGCTCACCGACGCCTTTCTGCGGCGCCTGGACGGCACGCGGCTGACCCTGCATTTTCACGACACCCGCGGCATGGCCCTGGCCAACGTCCTGGCGGCGATCGACGCCGGTGCCGACCGCTTCGATGCGGCGTTGGGTGGTCTGGGCGGCTGCCCCTATGCCCCTGGCGCCAGTGGCAATGTCTGCACCGAGGACCTGGTGCATGCCCTGCACTGGATGGGCTACGACACCGGTGTCGACCTTGACGCCTTGCTCGCGGCCAGCCGGCGGCTGCCCGCGTTGGTGGGTCACGCCGTGCCGAGCGCTCTGCTGGCGGCCGGCCGCCGCCTGGACCTGCACCCGCCACCGCCGCGCCCGGCCGGGCGTGGCCAACGACCTTCGATGGAGACCACGCCATGACGAGTTTCGAGGACTTCCGCCGTGACGCACTGGCCCGCGGCGCCGACGAGGTGCTGGAGCGCGAGTGGGCGCCGATGCACACCACGCCGGTGCACGACCACCCCTTCGACACGCGAGCCCGCGTCGTGCGCGGGTCGCTTCGGCTGATCATCGACGGGCAGGAGCGACTGTTGCAGGCCGGTGACGAGTTCGAACTGGCCCGGCACGTTGCGCACGCCGAGCAGTACGGCCCCGAGGGCGCGACCTTCTGGGCCGCACGACGAAACTGACCTGGCCGGTCTGGCCGGTCTGGCCGACCACGCCGACCGCCCGATCGGTCGACGCGCACGCCGGTCCGTGTCGGCAGGCGGGCTTTCGGCGCCCCAAGCGCGCCGAATGCGCCGGCTGCCGGGACAATCCCGGGTGTGATCGACATCCGTGATCTTCGCTACGCGTGGCCGGGGGAGGGCGCCGACGTGCTCGACATCGGGCACCTCGAGGTCGCCGACGGCGAGCGTCTGTTCCTGCACGGGCCCAGCGGTTGCGGCAAGAGCACGCTGCTCGGTCTGATGGCCGGCGTGCTGGTGGCGCGGGCTGGGCAGGTTCGCTGTGCGGGGGTGGACTGGCGGGCGCTGGCAGGGGGCGCCCGTGACGCGCGGCGCGCCGACCTGATCGGCGTGATCTTCCAGCAGTTCAACCTGCTGCCTTATCTGTCGGTGCTGGACAACGTGCTGCTGCCCGTTCGCCTGAGCCGCGCCCGGGCCGCGCGCTGCGGCGCGGACGTGCAGGCTGCGGCGCGCGCGCTGCTCGAGCGCGTGGCGCTGCCAGCCACACTCTGGACGCGGCGTGCCGATGCGCTGTCGGTCGGGCAGCAGCAGCGGGTGGCCGCCGCGCGTGCGCTGCTGGGCCGGCCGGCGCTGGTGATCGCCGACGAGCCCACGTCGGCGCTGGATGCGGCCCTGCGTGACGACTTCATGGGCCTGCTGCTGGAGGCCTGTCGCGACGCCGGCAGCACACTGGTCTTCGTCAGCCATGACCATCGGTTGGCCGACCGCTTCGACCGCTGTGTCGCGCTGCCGGCCGTCAACCGCGCGGCGCGCCCCGTCACGGCATGAAGGCGCTGCTGCACCTGGCCGCGCGCAGCGCCTGGAACCGGCGTTCGACGCTCGGGCTGGTCGCGCTGTCGATTGCGCTGGCCACGGCGCTCCTGCTCACACTCGAGGGACTGCGGCGCGACGTGCGCGCCAGCTTCGTCCAGGCCGTCAGCGGCACGGACCTGGTCGTCGGTGCGCGCGCCGCGCCGGTGCAGTTGATGCTCTACGCGGTCTTTCGCATCGGCAACGCCACCGACGAGATGTCGATGGACAGCGTACGTGCCCTGCAGGCGCACCGGGCGGTGGCCTGGGTGGTGCCGATCGCGCTGGGCGACGCCTACCGGGGCTTTCCGGTCGTCGGCACGACAACCGGGTACTTCGAGCACTACGCGCATGGCGACCGCCAGCGCCTGGTGCTGGCCGAGGGACGGGCCTTCAGCGGCACGCTCGACGGCCTGTACGAGGCCGTGCTCGGCGCCGAGGTGGCGCAGGCGTTCGGCCATGGCCTGGGCGATCGCATCGCGCTTTCGCACGGGCTGGTCGGCGCGGCGCCCGGCGCAGAGGGGGCCGATCACGCCGACAAGCCCTTCACCGTGGTCGGCGTGCTGCAGCGCACCGGCACCCCGGTGGACCGCAGCGTGCACGTCAGCCTGCAGGCCATCGAGGCGCTGCACCTGGACTGGGCGGGCGGGGCGCCGCTGCCGGGCCTGCGCATCCCGGCCGAGGCCGCGCGCAAGTTCGATCTCGAGCCCAAGCGGGTGACGGCTGCGCTGGTCGGGCTGCGCAGCCGGGCGGCGGTCTTCCAGGTCCAGCGCTTCGTCGCCGGTTACCGCGAAGAGGCGCTGACCGCCGCGCTGCCGGGGGTGGCGCTCGACGAACTCTGGCAGGCCGTCGGCCTGGGCGAGCGCGCCCTGCTGGCGATCTCGGGGCTGGTGGCCCTGGTCAGCCTCGCGTCCCTGGTGGCCGTGGTGCTGGCGGGCCTGGGCGAGCGACGGCGCGAACTCGCCGTGCTGCGTGCGGTCGGGGCCGGTCCGCGGCACGTGCTGGGCCTGGTGGCCCTCGAAGGCTGCTTCGTCACGGGGGTCGGTGTGCTGGCGGGGGTGGGGCTGTCGGTGGCTGCGGCCGCCGCGGCAGCGCCCTGGGTGCAGGCCCACCTGGGCATCGCGCTCGGCGGGCCGGCGTCGGGCCTGCAGGCCTGGCCCTGGCTCGTGGCGGTGCTGTGCGCCGGCGTGCTGGCGAGCCTGGTGCCGGCCTGGCGGGCGACGCGCATGGCGCTGGCCGACGGGCTGACGCCGCGGATCTGACCGCCCGTGGGCGGCGCGGACGTCGTGGGTTGCAGATGGACAGGAGGTCGATGATGAGGCAGGACGGGGCCGCAGGACGTCACCAGGATGGTTCTCGGGCGAGGCGGCTGGCGATGGCGCTGCTGGTCATCGCCTGCCATGTCGGTGCCGTGGCACAGGCGCCGCCGCCCGCGCGCGAGGCCCGGCCTGCCGCGTCGGCGTCGAAACCGGCGGCCGCCGCGGTGCGTACCCTGGACTGGGAAGCGCTGATCCCGCCCGATTGGGATCCGATGCAGGACCTCAAGGGCATCGACTTCGACATCCTGTCCGATGCCGACCCACGCGCGATCGAGGCCTTGGCACGGCTGCGCAAGGTCTGGGACGAGGCGCCGGTCAACCCCGGTCTGGCCGGCCAGCGCGTGCGGTTGCCTGGCTATGTCGTGCCGCTGGAGGAGACCCGTGAAGGGGCCTTGAAGGAATTCCTGCTCGTGCCGTATTTCGGCGCCTGCATCCACAGCCCGCCGCCGCCGGCCAACCAGATCGTCCACGTCCTGGTCGAGCGACCGGTCAAGGGGGTGCGCTCGATGGACACGGTCTGGGTCACCGGGGCGATGTCGGTGCTGCGCACGGATTCCTACATGGGGGTGTCGGGCTACCGCATCGATGCGGCGCAGGTCGCGCCCTACACGCCCAAACCGCCACGCTGAAGCCAGACCGTACCGACGCGGAGTCGTGCTGGACGCGCGGCTGGCTGCTCGCAGGGGCGGCAGTCGTCACCTGGGTGGCGCGCCCGCGCCGCCCGCTTCAGCCGCGCAGGAAGGCCGGGTGGCGCACCGAGGCTTGCAGCCGGGCGCGCTGGCGCCGCAGGTCGGCGTAGCGCAGCAGCGCCTCGATCAGGTCGTCGTCGGTGGCGAGTTCCAGCGTGTCGGCGCCGCTGGCGGCCAGCGCGTCGCGCAACTGGGCCTCCCTGTCCTCGGCGATGCGCGCATAGCGCTCGCGAAACCCCGGATCGGCGCTGTCGATGAACAACTGCTCGCCGGTCTCGGCGTCCTCGACGGTGACCAGGCCGATCTCGGGCAGGGCCATCTCCAGCGGGTCGTACAGCCGCACCGCCAGCGTCTCGTGACGGCGGGACAGTCGCGCCAGCGGGGCCTCCCACCCCGGGGTACTGATGAAGTCCGAGACGACGAAGACCAGGCTGCGGCGCCGCAGCGTGCCCTCGGCACGCGTGAGCAGGTCGGCCAGCGCCGTGCCCGCGTCGGCCTGCGGTGTGGTGGCGTCCGCCGTCTTGCGCGATCCCTTGGCGGCCCGCGGCGCGGGGCGGGGTTGCCGCATGCGCTGCAGCAGGTGCAGCACATGCAGTCGCGACGACCCCGGCGGCAGCACGCCTTCGACGCCCTGGCCGTAGAAGACCGCGCCCACCCGGTTGCCGCGTTGCGTCAGCACCCGCGCCAGCGCGGCGACGAAGCCGGTAGACACGGCGAGCTTGGTGACGTCGCCCGAGCCGAAGTCCACGCTGCCTGACAGGTCCAGCAGGAACCAGGCCGTGAGGTCGCGGTCCTCGGTGAACTGCCGCACGTGCGGCACCTGCAGCCGCGCGGTCACGTTCCAGTCGATGTGCCGCACGTCGTCGTGCATCTGGTATTCGCGCAGGTCTGCCAGATCGACGCCGTTGCCGCGCCGCAGCGTGCGCCAGTCGCCCTGCAGCAGGCCGTCCAGCCGGCGCAGCACCGTCCATTCCAGACGGCGCAGCAGGGCTTCGCTGTCGCCAGTGCCTGTCCCGGTGGTGACACCCGTCGACACCGCAGCACCGTCCCGGGTTTCGACCCGGTCGGGTGGCGACGTCGCCGGCGCAGGACCGGTGGTCGCCTCAGGCATGCGCCGCCTCTGCGGCCTCGGCGCTGTGCTGCATGGGCTTTTCCGGCATCGGCACCCGGGCCATGATGGCCGCAACGATGTCGTCGGCACTGCGGTTCTCGGCCAGCGCCTCGTAGCTCAGCACGAGCCGGTGGCGCAGCACGTCGGGCACGAGGTCGGCGATGTCCTCGGGCAGGGCGTAGGTCCGCCCGCGCAGCAGGGCGAGCGCACGCGCGCCCTCGATCATCGAGATCGTCGCCCGTGGGCTGGCCCCGTAGGTCAGCATCCGCTCCAGGTCGGGCAGGCCATGCCGCGCCGGCTTGCGGGTGGCCCCCACCAGCTTCACAGCGTAGGTCACCAGCGACGGGTCCACGTAGACCTCGCGGCAGGCCTTCTGCAGCGCCGCCAGGGCGTCGGTGTCGGCCACCGGATGCACCTCCACGGCCGGGCCGGTGACGCGCTGGGCGATGACGAATTCCTCCTCCTCGGTGGGGTAGTCCACCAATACCTTCATCATGAAGCGGTCGACCTGCGCCTCGGGCAGCGGGTAGGTGCCTTCGGTCTCGATCGGGTTCTGCGTGGCCATGACGACGAAGGGCTCGGGCACGCGGTGCGACTCGCCGGCGATCGTCACCTGGCGCTCCTGCATCACCTCCAACAGCGCGCTCTGCACCTTGGCCGGCGCGCGGTTGATCTCGTCGGCCAGCAGCAGGTTGGCGAAGACCGGGCCGAGCGACGTGCCGAATTCGCCGGTCTTCTGGTTGTAGATGCGCGTGCCGATCAGGTCGGCCGGCACCAGGTCGGGCGTGAACTGGATGCGCCGGAAACTGCCCCGCACCGTGCGTGCCAGGGTCTTGACCGTCAAGGTCTTGGCCAGACCCGGCACGCCCTCGACCAGCAGGTGGCCTTGCGCGAGCATCGCGATCAGCACGCGTTCGAGGAAGCGGTCCTGGCCGACGACGACGCGCTTGACCTCGTAGAGCACGCGCTCCATGAGGGTGGCGGTCGATGATGCGGTGTCGTTCATGGGGGTCTCGTCTGGGGCTGGGGTTCAGAACGGCGGGATGCCGACGGCAGAGGCGGCGTTCTCGATCGGCACGGCAAAGCCGATGCCGATGAAGGTGCGCGCATCCGTGGGATTGAGGATGGCGGTGACGATGCCGACGACGTTGCCGTC
>JBMTXX010000098.1:0-12625 GCA_049453935.1 Rubrivivax sp. | reverse complement strand
GGCGGCCTGGCCGGCTGCCGTATCAGGGTAATTCCCCAAGCCCGGATGCGCTTGGACACGAGGGACTGGTCCGGCATTGGCTGACAATCTCCGTGGGTCTTCCGGTATGGTGGGTTGCGATGCGACTGTGCCGGCGGACTGTTCTTCTTCACCTCGATCGGGAGACCACGATGACCTTGAGCAAGCGCGAATTCCTGTCCGTCGGCGCCGCCGCTGCGGCTGCTTGGGCCCTGCCCACCTGGGTGCAGGCCAAGGCCCTTTTCGACACGATGCACATGTTCGTACCGGCCGCCCCTGGCGGCGGCTGGGACGGCACCGCGCGCGCGATCGAACGCGCCGCCAAGGCTGCGGGTCTGGTGGGCAGCATGAACTTCGAGAACGTCGGCGGTGCCGGCGGCATGGTCGGGCTGCCGCGCTACGTCAACCAGCGCAAGGGACAGGGCGGAAGCCTGATGGTCGGCGGCTCGGTGATGGTCGGTGCGGCCATTGCCAACAAGAGCCCGGTGACGATGCGCAACGTCACGCCGATCGCCCGCCTGACCGAGGAGGCCGGCGTCATCGTCGTGCCGGCCAGCGGCAAGCTCAAGACCTGGAAGGATTTCGAAGCAGCGGTCAAGGCCAACCCCAAGGCGGTGTCGGTGGCCGGCGGCAGCGCTGGCGGGACGGACCATCAACTGCTCGGCCTGGTGCTCAAGGCCCTGGGCATGAACCCGAAGGATGCCGCCTACGTCGGCTTCGCCGGTGGCGGCCCTGCCAATGCGGCGATTCTGGGTGGCCAGGTGGCGGCCGGCATCTCCGGTTACTCCGAGTTCGAGGAGCAGATCAAGGGTGGAAGGATGATCGCGCTGGCCGTGTCGGGCAACCGGCGCATTCCTGGCGTGGACGTGCCCACATTGTCAGAGCTCGGCGTACCCGTGACAGCCGCGAACTGGCGCGGTGTCTTTGCGCCCCCGGGGATCTCGGCCGACCAGCGCGCTGCCTTGATCAATTTCGTGACCCAGGTCCACGCCTCGGAGGGCTGGAAGAAGGAGCTCGAGACGCGCAAGTGGACCGATGTCTTCCTGTCGGGTGATGCCTTCGGTCGCGACATCGAGGCCAGCATCGCCGCCACCGAGGGCGTGATGAAGGATCTGGGCCTCGCATGACGCCGCTGCGCGTCGCGCTGCTGCTGGCGGTGGTGTGTGCCGTCGCCGCCTGGCAGGTCACCGTCATCCCGGAGTCGGCCATCCAGATGGCCGTCGGACCGGTGCTGGTGCCTGCCGCCGTCGTGGCTGCGCTCGCGGCAGTCACAGCAGCCTACGGTGCCAGCGCATGGCGCGGCCGTCAAATCGACGAGGCGACCGATCCGGCAGCCGCGCCATTGCCTGGCGCGGCGGGCCGGTTCCTCAGCTTGTTGGGCGGTGGCTTGGTGTTCATGCTGCTCGTGGTGCCACTGGGTTTCGTGATCCCGGCCACGCTGTGTGGCATGGGCGTGGCGCGGGCCTTCGATGCCCGCCCCGGGATCAAGTCCGCGGCTGTGTGCGGCGCCATCGCGCTCGTGTTCTGGGTCGTCTTCTCGGTCTGGCTCGGTGTCGGGTTGGGCCCGGCCGTGCGCTGGCCGCTGTGAAACCGCGCCGCCCGAGCTGGCGGCGCATCTCCTCGGGACTCCTCGCGTCATGGGAACCTTCGAAGCCCTGATGGGTGGCTTCGCCACCGCACTGCAGCCTGCGACGCTGATGTGGGGCTTCATCGGATGCTTCCTCGGCACGCTTGTGGGCGTGCTGCCGGGCATCGGCCCAGCCCTGACGATCGCCTTGCTGCTGCCGTTGACGTACCACGTTCCGGCCACGAGCATGTTCGTGATGTTCGCCGGCATCTACTATGGTGCGGCCTACGGCGGCTCGACCACCTCGATCCTGTTGAACACGCCCGGTGAGTCAGCGGCGGTGGTCACGGCACTCGAGGGCAACAAGATGGCGCGACGGGGTCGTGCTGGGCAGGCGCTGGCCACCGCGGCCATCGGCAGCTTCGTCGCCGGCACGATCGGCACCGTCGCGTTGACCTTCGTCGCGCCCTGGGTGGTCGAGGCAGCACTGGCCTTCGGGCCTGCGGAGTATTTCAGCCTGATGGTGCTGTCGCTGGTGGCGGTCTCGGCCGTCCTGGGTGATTCGGTGCTGCGCGGGGTGGTCAGCCTCAGCCTGGGCCTGCTGCTCGGGCTGGTGGGCATCGACCTGCAGACGGGGCAGCCGAGGTTCACCTTCGGCCAGGCCGAGATGCTGGACGGCATCGAGATCACGGTGGCGGTCGTCGGTCTGTTCGCCGTCGGCGAGGCGCTGTATCTTGCGTGGCAGGGGCGTGAGTCGCGCGGCGCCGACGTCATGAAGGTCAGCGGCAGCCTGCGCCTGAGCCGCAGCGACTGGGCTCGTTCCTGGAAGGCCTGGCTGCGCGGCGCCTTCTACGGGTTCCCCATTGGCGCCATGCCGGCTGGCGGTGCCGAGTTGCCGACGCTGCTGTCGTACTACACCGAGAAGAAGCTCACGCGCCACCCCGAGGAATTCGGGCATGGTGCCATCGAGGGCGTGGCCGGGCCGGAAGCGGCCAACAATGCGGCCGCCGCCGGCGTCCTGATGCCCCTGCTGACATTGGGCATCCCAACGTCAGCCACTGCGGCCATCATGCTGTCGGCCTTCGAGGGCTATGGCATTCAGACCGGGCCACAACTGTTCTCGCAGCAGGGCGGGCTGGTGTGGACGCTGATCGCCAGCCTGTACGTCGGCAACGTCATCCTGCTGATTCTGAACCTGCCGCTGATCGGGCTGTGGGTGCGGTTGCTGAAGATCCCACCCCCCTGGCTGTACGCCGGCATCATCGTCGTGTCGATGGCGGGGGTCTTCGGTGCGAGCAACTCGGTCTTCGACATCGGTCTGCTGTTCGTCTTCGGGCTGCTGGGTTACACGATGCGCCGCTTCGGCTTTCCCGCCGCGCCGCTGATCGTCGGCATGATCCTGGCACCGATGGCCGAGCAGTCGATGCGCCAGGCCCTGATCATCAGTCAAGGCGAATGGTCGGCTTTCGTCACCCGGCCGATTTCCGGCACCCTGATCGCGATATCCTTGCTGTTGTTGGTGCTTCCCGCGTGGTGGAGGCGGCGGCGGCGCACCTGACCGTGCCCCACCGCACAGCGATGTAGGGGGTGCGGGTGAGTGTCGTGGAAGCCGGGTCTCGCGTCGATGACGAAGCCGCCGAAGCCGTCGCGGCCAAGCGGTCTGCGACGCTGAACCGGCTGGCCCACCGGATCAAGTCGCAGCCGGACTTCCCGGCGCTGCTGGACTCGATCAACTCGATCCAGCGCATTTCCCGGTCGGAAGACGCGCACGTGCAGTCGCTCACGGAGCACGTGCTGAAAGATGTGGCGCTCACTGGCAAGGTGCTGCGCTTGATCAATGCCGCCTACTATGGCGTGGCGGGTGCGGGCACGATCACCAGCATTCCGCGAGCGGTTTCCCTGCTGGGTTTTCGCACGGTCGGCACGGTGGCCTCTTCGCTCATGCTCTTCGAGGGCATGCCGCAGGGCGTGGACAGGCAACTGGTGCGCGAAGCGATGAGCCGCGCACTTCTGGCAGGTCTGCTGGCGCGGGAGATGTGCCACAACCCCAGACGGGTGGAAGACGTTTACCTCGCCGCAGTGTTCATGGAACTCGGTCAGTTGCTGGTGTCGATCCACCTGCCGGATGATTTCGCACGCATCGACCGTGAAATCGAGCAGACACTGCGTCAGCCCGGTCGCCCATCAGACGGCCCGGAGGCTCACGCGATGCGTCAGCGGATCTCCCGCGACGTGCTGGGCCTGAGCTTCGAGGAACTCGGCTGCGAGATCGCCCGGCAGTGGGGCTGGCCGGAGTCCCTCAGCCAGAGCCTGAAGCGGCAGTACCCGACCGCCACCGACAGGCGTGCGACTGCCGACGAGTACTTGAGGGTGCTGTGCACCGCCGCAACGGATCTGTCCTCGCAGATGCACCGACAGGGGGCCTTGCGGCTGCATGGGGAAGGGGCGGACATCCGCTTCGAGGTCCTGCGCGGTTTCAGCGCGCGGATGGCCGTCCCGCTCGGGTTGGACGCCAAGCGCATCGCAGAGATCACGGAGCACGCCTTGACCAGTTGGCGCAGCCTCGGTGACGGGTTGGGCGTGCGTCAGGCGCCGCCCTCGGCTCGCCGCTCTGCGGTCGACGACGCCCCCTCAGGTTCGCCGGCGCGCGGGCCGTCCGGCGCGCCTTCCGAGCCCGCTCCGAAGGCGGCTGTGTCGACTCCCCCAGGACAGGAGGCACCTCGTGCCGGCGCGGGTCAACCCGCAGTCGCGGGCAACCGGCGACAGGCGATCGAACGCGCCCTTCATCGGGTGGACGCGCTGACACGGTCGGGAGCGACCGTCAAGCAGGTCCTCGACGGCGCACTCGACGCCCTGCGTCATGCGCTTTCGTTGCAACGAGCCCTGATCTGCCTGCGCGACCCTGGAGGCACCGGGTTGATCGCGCGGGTGGGTTCGGGTGCGCACATGGACACCGTGTTGCGCGTCTTCCGGGTGCCCATGGGTGACTCCAATGATCTGTTCAGCCTGCTGTGCAACCGTGGCAAGGACACGCTCATTTCAGACGCCCGGGATCCGGTGATCGCGCAGCGCCTTCCGACCTGGTTCGTCCCGGCGATGGGGCAGCCCGCCTTTCTGCTGCTGCCCCTCAAGGTCGGTGATCACGTCATCGGCCTGATCTATTGCGACCGTGAGCATCCGGGCTCGCTGAGCGTCGATGCCGGCGATCTGGCCCTGCTTCAGAAGATGCGCGAGCAGATCCTGCAGGCGATGAAGCGCCGCAGCAACGGATGAGAGGCTGATCGGGCGCAATCGCTGGGCCACCCACGCGGCCACAGTCGGGCCAGCGGCTCGACGGCCGCGCGGAGGGGTCCATGCAGTTGCCTGTGCAGATCGTGTTCCACCAGATCGACCCCTGGCCGGGTGCGGAGGCCTTGCTGCGGGAGAAGGCGGCGGCCCTGGACCGATATGCCCCCGATCTGATGTCGTGCCGCATCGTGGTGGAGGAGCTGCACAAGCATCACCGGCTCGGCCGGCCGCTGGCCGTGCGGCTGGATGTGCGCCTGCCGCGCCACGAACTGTCTGTGCGCAGACAGCACGACCATGACTTCCACGTGGCCGTACGTGAGGCCTTCGATGCCATGGTGCGCCAGATCGAGGACCAGGTGCGCCGGCGTCGCGGCGACGTCAAGCGCCATGCGCCGGGTGGCTACCCACCGGCTCGCGCCACGGAAGAGGCTCCGAGCGCGGGTCTGGCGTCCGTCGCCGAGATCGCAGACGAAGGAGGACGCCGATGAAGCGCCGGCCCGCGACAGCGCCCGCTCCCTCGACGTCCGGCGGTACGGTACCGATCGGCGACGACAGTGGGCCCGACGACGAGCGGCTGTCCCGGGTGGTCGAGCACCCCGATGGCTGGTACTGGATCGCCCTGGATGGGCACCAGCAGTTCGGCCCCTTCGACAGCATGGAGGCGGTGCTCGCGGACATGGAGCCCGGCGACGCAGCGCCGGACGCCGGCCAGACGCTGCAAGAGACCGAGCGTGTGCTGGGCCTGGGAGACTGGATCGACCCGGAGACCGGTGAACTGGCCGAGGACACGCGGATGAGGATCGAGGATCGCTGAGCCCCTTCGTCGGTCATCCCTTCGCGCGCCGGCACACCGCATCGTCGTTGTCGGGGCCGTCCTGGGCACGCTACCATCATCGCCATGGTGCCCTGGATCGACGACGACCAGCCCCTGCCCCCGACCGAGGCTGCGCTCGGCCGGGACAGCGGGGCGCCAGGCCTGCTGGCCGCAGGCGGGCGACTGCTGCCCGAGCGGCTCGAGCAGGCCTACCGCCATGGCATCTTCCCCTGGTTCAGCGCAGGCCAGCCAGTGCTGTGGTGGGCGCCTGATCCGCGGATGGTGTTGGCGGTGGCGGATTTCCGGATCTCGCGGTCGTTTCGGCGCGCGCTGCGCCGTTTTGCGGCGGACGAGCGCTGCGACATCCGCATCGACACCAGCTTTCCCGAGGTGATCCAGGCCTGCGCGAGCGCGCCGCGAGACGGGCAGTCCGGCACCTGGATCGTGCCGGAGATGGTGCGCGCCTACATCCGGTGGCATCAGCAAGGCCGCGTGCACAGCGTCGAGACGTGGATCGACGGCCAGCTCGTCGGCGGCTTGTACGGCGTGGCCATCGGACGCATGTTCTTCGGCGAGTCGATGTTCGCGCGGCGCGACGATGCGTCGAAGATCGCGCTGGCGGCGCTTGTCGCCCTCTGTCGGACGCACGGGATCACGCACGTCGACTGCCAGCAGAACACGCGACATCTGGCCAGCCTGGGCGCGCGCGAGATCCCGCGCGCCGATTTCGAGCGCCACCTGCAACAGGCGGTGGTCCAGCCGGATGTGCCGGATTGGACCTATCATCGTCGCCACTGGAGCCACCTCGACCTCGGTGGTGAGGACCTCCTGCCAGACACGCCGTGACGCACCCGAAGGAACTCCCGCTGTCGTCGCTGCAGTTCTACGCGACGGCGCCCTATGCCTGCAGCTACCTGTCCGACCGCCAGGCGCGCTCGCAGGTGGCCACCCCCAGCCACCTCATCAACGCCGACCTGTACTCGGGTCTGGTGGCCAACGGCTTCCGGCGCAGCGGCCTGTTCACCTACCGCCCCTACTGCGACGGCTGCCGTGCCTGCGTCCCGCTGCGCGTGCCGGTCGACAGCTTCCAGGCCAGCCGCAGCCAGCGCCGGGCGTGGAAGGCCCACCAGCACCTGCAGGCCCGCGTGCTGCGACTGGGCTTCCAGCCCGACCACTACCAGCTCTATCTGCGCTACCAGTCGGGACGCCACTGCGGTGGCGGCATGGACCAGGACAGCATCGACCAATACACGCAGTTCCTGTTGCAGAGCCGGGTCAACTCGCGGCTGGTCGAGTACCGTGAGCCGCCGCTGCCGGGCACGGCAGGCCTGGGCGTGTTGAAGATGGTGTCCATCCTGGACGTGCTCAACGATGGGCTGTCGGCGGTCTACACCTTCTACGAGCCGGAGATGGGTGCGAGCTACGGCACCTACGGCGTGATGTGGCAGATCGAGCAGACGCGTCAGCTCGGGCTGCAGCATGTCTACCTGGGCTACTGGATCGAACACAGCCGGAAGATGGCCTACAAGACACAGTTCCGGCCCTGCGAGGTGCTTGTCGACGGTGTCTGGCGCTTGCTCGAGCCAGCCTGACGCCGATTGCCGAAGACGACGCTGTTCGCCACGGGCGAGCAGCCTGCGGCACCAGGCTCGGGCGTCGGTCTGCCAGGGCTCGGTCTGTCGTCAGTGGACGCCGGGTACGGCGCCGCGATCAGGGCAAGCCCGGGCTGTCCGCTTGTGCGTCGCCCCTGAAGGCTCACGCACCGCGCAGAGACCAGAGCCCCTCACGGGCCCACGCGCGACCGTCCTGCTCGAGCTTGCCCAGGTGCGCCAGCAGCGAGCGGGCCGCCAGGCGGTGCAGGTGCGCCGGCGTGTCGGCATAGGCCAGGGGCACGAGCGATTCGACCGACGCAGGCTGCAGCGCCTGCAGGGCACGCAACACCTTGTCCTCGCGCCCCAGACGATGGCGGATCAGTGCCCGGATGACCTGGTGTGGCCGGGCCACCAGGAAGCCGTGCCCAGGCGCCAGCCAGTCGAGTTCGAGGTCGAGCAGGCCTTTCAGCGCCTTCAGATACGCCGCCATGTCGCCATCGGGAGGGTTGATGACGACGGTGCTGCCCTGCATCACGTGGTCGCCCGTGAACAGCAGGCGCTCTTCAGCCAGCAGGTAACACAGGTGGTTGGAGGCGTGACCCGGGGTGTGGATCACGTGCAGCGTCGTCGACGGGCCGAGCGTGAGCGTCTGACCGTGCTCGAGCACCTGCTGCGGCTGGAAGCTGCTGTCCTGGCCGTGCGGATGGTCGGCGATGCGCCCCATGACCGGCGCACCCGTGCGCTCGGCCAGCGCGGCCGCGCCGGGCGAGTGGTCGACATGGGTGTGTGTCACCAGGATGCCGGCGATGGGCCCGGGCGCGGCGGCCCGCACGGCCTCCAGGTGCAGCGCGTCGGCGGGCCCGGGATCGATGACATGCCAGCGACCTGTCTGCGGGTCGCCCACGAGATAGGTGTTCGTCCCGGGGCCGGTCATCATGCCGGCGTTGGGCGCGGTCACGCGCCACACGCGCGGCGACAACTGGACGGCGCGGCCGGGCACGATCTCGCAGCACGCGCCCCACTGCCCCGTGGGATCGAGCCGGCCGACTTCGGCGTACGGCGGCTCCTCGGGCAACAGGATCCGGAGTTGCCCGCGGGCGTCCAGCGCACGCCGTGGCATGGACATCGGGATCTCGCGCAGCGCCGCGGCATGGTCGAGCACCGACCGGACATCGCCGAAGCCCGCAAGCCCCTGAAGCGTGCTGCGGGTGACCGGCAGGAGTTTCAGGCCCGTGGCCCGATCCAGGGCCTGCGCGGGCGTCAGCCACAGCAGCTCGACCGCCTCGCCGAAATCGGCCTGCGCGATCTGCCCTGCCGGTGCGCGCGCCACGAAGAATCGCGTGTCGAAACGCTTGGGGTGCCCCGGCGGCGTCAGCCAGTGGCTCCAGTAGTGCCATTCGCGCAGGTCGAGCCGGACGTCGAGTTCGTCGCACAGATCGGCCAGCGTGCGTTGGCCTCCATGCAGTTGCTCGCGCCAGCCCTGGTCCACGGCTTCCCGTCGACGGTCGTCCAGCGGGCTGGCGAACAGCAGACCGACTTCCTCGAAGCACTCGCGCACGGCGGCCACCAGGTAGTCCAGCGCACCGTCGTCCAGTGCCATCCGCGCGTTGGCGCGGGCCGCGTCCCAGCCGACGACATGCCGATGGGCCAGCGCGTCCTGCGCATCGAGCGCCCCGCCCGGGAACACCGCGGCTCCGCTGCGGAAATCCTGGTCCCGCTCGGGGCGCCGCATCATCAGCACCTCGATGCCGCCGCCCTCGGCATCGCGCAGCACGATCACCGAGGCCGCCTTGCGCGCACCCCGCAGGACGTCGTGTTCAGCCGCCGTCATGTATCCCTCCTTCGATGGTGGTTCGGTGCCCGCCGCATCTCGGGCCGTCGACCGCGCGCTGCGCCGGACCGCCACAGCGGGCGCGCCGGCCGTGCGCCGACCTCGCAGCACGGCTCACCGGATCGCCCCCGCCTGACGCAGGCCGGCGAGCGCCTCGTCGTCGAATCCGGCGGCGCGCAGCACCTCGTCGGTGTGCTGCCCGACCTCCGGCGCCGGCCCAGGTTGGGGTGCCGCGCTGCGATCGAAGCGCGGGGCGGGCGCCGGCTGCAACACACCTTCGACATCGACATAGGTGCCGCGCGCGACGGCATGGGGATGCGAGGCCACCTCGTCGATCGACAACACCGGGGCAAAGCAGGCGTCGCTGCCTTCCAGACGCGCGCACCAGTCGTCGCGGGTGCGGGTGCGGATGCGCTCCGCGATGGCATCGCGCATCCGTGGCCACTGCGTGCGGTCGTGCTGCGCCTGGACGAATTCCGAAGGCAGGTCGATGCGCCGGACGAGTTCGGCGAAGAACTTCGGCTCCAGCGCCGCCAGCGCGACGTGCCGGCCGTCGGCGGTCTCGTAGGTGGCGTAGAACGGCGCGCCCCCGTCGAGCAGGTTCGACGCACGCGTCTGGCGCCAGTCCCCTGCAGCGCACAGGCCATGGAACAGGCCCATCAGGGACGCAGCGCCGTCCACCATGGCGGCATCGACGACCTGCCCGCGTCCCGAGCGTTCACGCTCATACAACGCCGCCATCACGCCAAAGGCCAGGTAGAGCGCTCCACCACCGTAGTCACCGACGAGGTTCAGCGGTGGCACCGGTGCGCCACCAGCCGGGCCGATGGCGTGCAGGGCGCCACTGAGCGCGATGTAGTTCAGGTCATGGCCGGCCGCCTGCGCCAGCGGCCCCTGCTGTCCGAAGCCGGTCATGCGGCCATAGACCAGCCCGGGATGTCGGGCGTGGCAGGCCGGTGGGCCGATGCCCAGACGTTCGGCCACGCCGGGGCGGAAACCCTCCAGCAGCACGTCGCTGCGGCTGGCCAGCACCAGCAGCGTGTCCACCCCTTGCGGGTGCTTCAGGTCGATCGCCACCGAGCGCCGGCTGCGGCCATGGACGTCGCACTGCCGGGGCAGTGGCAGGCCGAGTCCGCTGGGTGCCGGGCGATCCACGCGCACGACATCCGCACCGAGGTCGGCCAGCAGTGTCGCCGCCATGGGCACCGGCCCGATGGCGGCGATCTCGAGCACACGCAGTCCGTTCAGCGGCCCCATGACGTCACCCTGACGACCGCCCGACATGCGGCGCCGCGGTGGCGCGCGCGGCGCCCGCGTGGGCCGCACTCGGCCGACGGAACCGGTCGGTCCGGCATCAGAATCCCGGGACGTCGACCGCCAGGCCGATGCACCTGGGCAGGTGGGCGATCGTGTCGATCAGCCCGTCACAGTGCAACAGCCGCGGGTCCTCGGTCTCGTTGTAGCCATAGGGCACGCAGTACACCCGCATCCCCGCACCGCGCGCGGCCTGCACGTCGTTGATCGAGTCGCCCACCATGACGGCGCTCGACGCGCTGACGCCCAGGCGATCGCAGGCCCACTGCAGGGGCAGCGGGTCGGGCTTGCGGCGCTCGCAGGTGTCGCCGCCGACGACGAGGTCGAAATGCCTGCTCAGGCCCAAATGATCCAGCAGGTCGCAGGCATAGCGGTGCTGCTTGTTGGTGACCACCGCCAAGGCCAGGCCGGCCGAGGTCAGCACGGGCAAGGTCTCGAGCACGCCGGGATAAGGGCTGGCGGTGGATTCACCCGCGTCGTGCAGGTGCCCGTAGTGATGGAAGAAACCCTCGAGCAGCGCGGCGCTGACCGTCGCGTCCGGCGCCACGCCGCAGGCGGCCATCGCCCGGGCGACGAGCGTGGGCGAGCCCTTGCCGATCATCTGTCGCACCGCGTCGTCCGTCGGGGCCTGCAGACCGCGGTCGGCAAAGGCGCGTCTGAGCGCCAGGGCGATGTCGGCCGCGGTGTCGAGCAGTGTGCCGTCGAGGTCGAAGCACACGGCATGCACCGGCGAAGGCGCCGTCCGTCCGGTTGCTCGGGCGTCGGTGCTCATGAGCCCACCCCTGCCAGGGCCTGCCGCACGGCGCGATCCCAGTCGGCCTGACGCTGTTCGGCCTCGTCTCGCGACATCCGGGGCTCGAACACCCGGTCGACCTGCCATTGCCCTTCCAGCGCGTCAATACCCTCCCACACCCCGGTGGCCAACCCCGCCAGACGTGCGGCGCCGAGCGCCGTGGTCTCCACCACCGTCGGGCGCAGCACCGGCACGCCCAGCAGATCGGCCTGGAACTGCATCAGCAGGTCGTTCACGCAGGCCCCGCCGTCGACGCGCAGCTCGGTCACGGCTTGCGCGCCTGCCGCCAGCGCATCGCGCGCCATCGCCTGCAGCAAGGCCGCGGACTGGAAGGCGATGCTTTCCAGCGCGGCGCGGGCGATGTGGGCCACGGTCGAGCCCCGCGTCAGCCCGACGATCGCGCCGCGCGCGTCGGCTTGCCAGTAAGGCGCACCCAGCCCGGTGAACGCAGGCACGAAGACCACGCCGCCGGCGTCGGGCACGCTGGCGGCCAGGGCTTGGACATCCGAGCTGGCGCGGATCGCGCCCAGCCCGTCGCGCAGCCACTGCACCACGGCACCGCCGATGAACACGCTGCCCTCGATCGCGTACTGCGGGCCCTGCCCGGCCACCTGCGCGGCACTGGTGGCGATCAATCCGTTGGACGACTCCAGCATGCGCTCGCCGCTGTGCATCAGCATGAAGCAGCCGGTGCCGTAGGTGTTCTTGGCCATCCCAGGGCGCAGACAGGCCTGTCCGAACAACGCACTCTGCTGGTCACCGGCCATGCCGGCCACCGGCACGGCGGCACCGAGCAGATCGGGCTCGGTCTCACCGAACACATGGCTGGAGGGGTGCACCGCCGGCAACACGCTGGCCGGCACGTGCAGCGCGGCCAGCAACTGCGTGTCCCAGCGCTGGTGGCGGATGTCGAACAGCATGGTTCTCGACGCATTCGTCACGTCGGTGGCGTGCACCCGCCCGCCGGTCAGCTTCCACAGCAGCCAGCTGTCGATCGTGCCGAAGGCGAGTTCGCCGTGCGCCGCCAGGACGTGGGCGTTGGGTACGCTGTCGAGCAGCCAGCGCACCTTCGTCGCCGAGAAGTACGAATCGACGACCAGCCCAGTGGTGTGGCGGATGGCCGGCGCAAGACCGTCGGCGCGCAGGCGGGCGCACAGCGGCTCTCCCCGGCGGTCCTGCCAGACGATGGCGTTGTGGATCGGCTCGCCGGTGCGGCGGTTCCACATCACCGTGGTCTCGCGCTGGTTGGTGATGCCGATGGCGCGAAGGTCGCGGCCCGTCAGGCCCGCGCTCGCCAGCGCCTCGCGCGCGGTGGCGAGCTGGCTGTCCCAGATCTCGAGCGGATCGTGTTCCACCCAGCCCGGTTGCGGGTAGATCTGGCGGAATTCGCGTTGTGCCATCGAGACGA
>JBMTXX010000097.1:0-12936 GCA_049453935.1 Rubrivivax sp. | reverse complement strand
GGCCCCTCACCGCCCCTCGAAACGCGGCTCGCGCTTCTCGGCCCAGGCGCGCGCGCCTTCCTGCAGGTCGGCCGACGCGCCGGCGCGAGCGATGTCGCGGGCCAGCGCCTCGGCGTCGAGCGTGCCTCGGGCGATGCGGCGCAGGTGCTTCTTCATGCCCTGCACGGCCAGGGGCGCCAGCGCCGCCAGGTGCGCGCAGAACGCGTCGGCCAGCGCGGGGACGTCGGCGGTGTCGTCGGCGTATCGGTCCAGCAGGTGCAGCGCGCGCATCTGCGCGGCGTCCAGTCGGTCGGCCGACACCAGCAGGCGCCGCGCCGCCGGCAGCCCCACGGTGTGGACGAATCGCTCCAAGCCGCCGCGGTAGTAGTGCAGGCCCAGTCGCGCAGCCGGCACCTGCATCTGGCTGGCCGGCCCGCCGACACGGAAATCGCAAGCCAGCGCCAGATCGGCCGCGCCGCCGAAAGCGCCGCCCTGCAGCACGGCCACGGTGAGTGGACGCACGCACTCCAGTGCATCGGCCAGCGCGTCGAAGCGCTCGCCAGCCGCCGCACGCTCGGCGCCAACCTGGCCGATGTGGAAACCGCTGCAGAAGTGGCGCCCCTCTCCCTGCAGCTTCAACACCCGCACCTCGGGGCGAGCCGCCAGTTCGGCCAGCTGGGCCTGCAGCACGCCCAGGTCGTCGGTGTCGAGGCGGTTGGCCACGCCCGGACGGCGCAGGGTGATCGTGGCGACAGGGCCGTCGATCGAGAGTTGGGGTGGATGATCGTTGGGCATCGGAACAAGGGATCAGGATGGGCGGGACGCCGGCGGGCCGGCAGGGTCCTCGGCCTCCTGAGCCGTCTCACGCGCCCGGTACTCCTCGATCAGCCGTTCCCAGACGACCTCGAGCTCGTAAGCGCTGGCGCGTGCCAGCCCGTCCAGGTCGGGAAACAGCGTGGCGTTGGTCACGTTCATCCGGTACAGCGCCTGCATGGCCTGGGTGCGCATCGCGCGCGGCAGGACGATCTTCACCAGCAGCGGCTCGCGCGAGGGGTAGCCGGCCAGGATGCGGTCCAGCGGCTGGTCCAGCACGCCCGGCACGACGAACAGGCCGGACTGGGCGACCAGCCGCTGGTCCATCTCGCGCGGCTCGCCGCACCACACCACGGGCCAGCGGTTGCGGCTGAACCAGCGCTCGTAGTTTCCCGTCAGGCGCGGGTCGATGCGGTCGCGCGTGAGCGTGGGGTCGAACGCGGGGGCGGCCGACCACAGCGCCGGCGTGTTCAGCGCATAGACCGCGGCGTCCGAGACCGCGTCCTCCAGCGCAAAGAAGGCCGCCACGTAGGGCGACTTGGTGAAGTCCAGCAGCCGCGTGGGCGCGCCGTGGTGCTGCATCAGCGCCAGACAGCGCAGGTCGTCGTCCAGCGCCGTGCGTTCGTGCAGGTAGATGTGGGCCTTGCGCCGGAAGATGCGGATCGCGCGCTCCTCGCGCAGCGGCCACAGCGAACGGTCCTCGCAGAAGGTCTGCAGGCGGCGTGTGAGAGAGCTGACCAGGGGCCATTGCGCGGACACCTCCCCTCGGAACGCCCAGCCCGGCTGGGCCTCGGTCAGCGCGACGAAGTCCGACCACTGCGACACCCGGATCACATCCATGCAGAGCCCCCTGCGGCCGCGCCGTGACGCACTGAGAGGCTGAGAGTCATTCCCCCATGCCCGCCTTGCACGCCCAAACACCCTGGCTCATCGTTGCAAATCCTCGCCATAGCCCGAGCTATGGCTGTGGTTTGCGCCTCGATCCAGGGCGTTTGGACGCACCTTTCGGGCACGGCGGAAAAACTCTCAGCCTCTGAGACGTCCAAGGCCGCTGCAGCACGAGCGGGCCACCCTCCTTGCGCTCCGCTTCGCCCGACCCATGCCCACGCCCACGCCCACGGATAAGTTGACTTTTTCACTAGGCCAAAACCCGTATCGAGGGCTCGACGCAGATAGCATGGCCCCCGATTCGTTTCATTGATGAATCGTTGTTTCATTGGTAAAACATCGCAGATCGGCTTCGCCTTGAATTCCAGCCCTGTCGTTCATTCTGCGCCCGCCGGCCGGGCGCACGCCGACGCACCGGTGGAGATCGAATTCCAGGGCGTGTCCAAGCGCTTCGACGTGCGCGACCGGCGCGTGCGCGAGCCCGCGCCCTGGGCCGTGCACCAGGTCAGTTTGCAGGTGCGCCGTGGCGAGGTGGTGTCGCTGATCGGCCCTTCGGGCTGCGGCAAGAGCACGCTGCTGAACATGGGTTCGGGCCTGTACCTGCCCACGCAGGGCGAGGTGCGCGTCGGTGGCGCGCGCGTCACGAGGCCGATGCCGCAGGTGGCCTTCATGCTGCAGAAGGACCTGCTGATGCCCTGGCGCAGCATCCGCGCCAACGTCGAACTCGGCATGGAGATCTCGGGCATCGCCGCAGCGCAGCGGCGCGCGCGGGCCGACGCCTTGCTCGAACGCTGCCATCTGCAAGGCTTCGGCGATCACTACCCCTATCAGCTGTCCGGGGGCATGCGCCAGCGCGCCGCCCTGGCACGCACGCTGGCGGTCGAGCCGCAGGTGCTGCTGCTGGACGAGCCTTTCTCCGCACTGGACGCGCAGACCAAGATGGTGCTGCAGCAGGATCTGGCCGAGATGCTGGCCGAGCAGCGCAAGACCGCACTGTTCATCACGCACGATCTGATCGAGGCCGTGGCGCTGTCGGACCGGCTGCTGGTCATGAGCGCCCGCCCAGGCACCATCGTCGAAGAGATCACCGTGGACCTGCCGCACCGTGACCAGCCGCTCAAGCGCCGCACCCTGCCGGAAGTCGGCCCGCTGGTGGCGCGGCTGATGGAATTGCTGAAGGTCGGGGCCGGCGACGCACTGACGCATTGAGCGTCACGACACACGCCATCTTCCCGGACCTCGCGACGCACAAACTCCACGACGCCCCAGTCACCCAGCAAAGCCGTCTGACGGCCCACGTTCCCCAAGCACCACCGAGGAGACCCCATGTCGAAGATCCTGCACACCACCCGCCGGGCCGCCGTGGCCCTGCTGGCCGCCGGCACCTGCCTGGCCGCCCAGGCCCAGCCCGCGCTGGAGGAGATCACCTACCTGATGCCGGCACCGCCCTCGCTGCCGGCCTTCGCGCCCTGGCAGATCGCCGCTGCCAAGGGCTTCTATGCCCAGGAGGGTCTGAAGCTGAAGTTCGTGCTGGCGCGCGGCGGTGTCGACGTGGCCAAGCAGGTCGGCGCGGGCAATGCGCTGATGGGCGGCGCGATCGGCGACACGCCGCTGATCGTGCGCGCCAACGGCGTGCCGGTGAAGGCCGTGGCGGTGCTCGGCGGCGGCTCGCTGATGCTGCTGGCCACGCATGCCGATTCACCCATCAAGGCCGTCAAGGACCTCAAGGGCCAGACGGTCACCGTGCTGGCCTACACCGACACCACCTACTACGCGCTGCTGGGCAGCATGAAGAAAGCCGATCTGAACAAGAACGACGCCAACATCCAGGCGGCCGGACCTGCAGGCGTGTGGCAGCTGTTCGCATCGAAGAAGGCGCAGGCCATGGCCGGCACCGCCGACTGGATCGCCTCGGCCGAGGCGGCGGGCGCCAAGGTGAACATCATCTCGCCGGCCGAGCTGTTCCAGAGCATGGCGCAGGCCATCATCGCTTCGGACGACGCCATCCAGAACAAGCCCGAGACGGTGCAGAAGGTCGTCCGCGCCACGCTGCGCGGGCTGAAGTTCATGATGGACGACCCGAAGGGCTCGATCGATGCCTTCATCCAGGCCGTGCCCGACTACAAGGGCAAGGAGGCCCTGCTGGAGCGCGCCTTCTCGCTGCAGCGCCAGTACGTCTACGCCGGCCAGAAGACGCTGGGCGAGATGGACCGCGCCCGGCTGGATGCGGTGCAGAAGTTCTACGTCGAGGAGGGCGTGGTGCCCAAGGCCACGGCCCTGGACGACCTCTACACCAACCGCTTCGTCGGTCGCTGAGACACCTGCAGAGGGACCGACACCGTGGACCGCAGCGCCTGGGCCGGCAGCGCCGTCGTGCTCGCCCTGTTCCTGGCCGCCTGGCAGTGGGGGCCGGGGATGCTCGGCATGCCCGAGTTCATCCTGCCCCCGCTGAGCCGCGTGGTCGAGGAGTTCGGCCGCATGGCCGCCGACGACCTGTGGATGCACACCGGCATCACCGCGCTGGAGATCGTCGTCGGCTTCGTGCTGGGCGCGTTGCTCGGCGTCGGCGCCGGCGTGTCGCTGGGCCTGTCACCGCGCGCCGAGGCCATGCTGTCGCCCTACATCCTGGCGCTGCAGATCGCGCCCAAGGTGGCCTTCGCGCCCCTGTTCGTGATGTGGCTGGGCTACACCGTCTACCCGAAGATCCTGGTGGCGGTGCTGATCGTGTTCTTCCCGATCATGGTCAACGTGCTGTCGGCCATCCGCACCGTGGACCCGGACATGATCAACCTGGTGCGGGTGCTCAACGGGCGGCGGCTGCAGATCTTCCGGATGGTGGAGTTCCCGTCGGCGATGCCGGCGCTGTTCTCGGGCCTGCGCATCGGCTCGACGCTGGCGGTGATCGGCGTGACGGTGGGCGAACTCGTCGGGGGCAATCTCGGCCTGGGCTTCCTGCTCGTGAGCAACGAGGGCCAGGGCAACACCGCCGGGGTCTTCGTCACCATCATCCTGCTCACGCTGATCGGCATCGCGGCCTACGCCGCCGTGGTGTGGGCCGAGCAGCGCGTGCTGCACTACCTGCCCAAGGCCCAGCATGCCACCGTCTGACCCTCACGCCCCGCCCGCTGCGGCGCACCCGGCAGCCGGCACCGGCCTGCTGGCCGGCCGCCGCGTGCTGATCACCGGCGGCGCCCGCGGCCTGGGCCGCGCCTTCGCCGAGGCCGCAGCGCAGGCCGGGGCACGCGTGGTCATCGCCGACCTGCGCGCAGAACTCGCCCAGGCCACGGCAGCCGACCTGCAAGGACGCGGCCACGACGTCCATGCCCTGCCGCTGGATCTGGCCGACCCGGCATCGGTACAGACCTGCGCGCAAGCCGCCGCCGCCCTGCTGGGCGGCCTGGACGGCCTGGTCAACAACGGCGCGGTCACCGACTCGGGTGGGCGCACCCTGGACCAGATCGAGATCGACACCTGGGACCGGGTCATGGACGTCAACGTCCGCGGCACCTGGCTGATGACACGCGCCTGCCGTGCCGAGCTGGCCGCCAGCGGACGGGGCGCCGTCCTGAACCTGGCCTCCGACACCGCACTTTGGGGCGCGCCACGGCTGCTGGCCTACGTGGCGAGCAAAGGCGCGGTGATCGCGATGACCCGCGCGCTGGCGCGCGAACTCGGCCCCGAGGGCATCACGGTCAACGCCATCGCCCCCGGGCTGGTGGATGTGGAAGCCACGCAATACGTGCCGGCCGAGCGCCACGCCCTCTACGTCAACCAGCGCGCGATCCAGCGCGCCCAGCAACCTGCCGACGTCAGCGGCCAGGTGGTCTGGGCGCTGTCGGACCTCTCGCGCTTCGTCACGGGCCAGACGCTCGCCGTCAACGGCGGCTTCGTGATGCACTGACCCCTTGCCCCGAACCGGCACTCCCCCATCGACAGACCGATCCGCACCCGAGGACCCCACCCGATGCCCGATACCCTGCCCCATCCCCGCGCGTCCAGCTGGCAGCGCCCCGAAGGCGCCAGTCTGGAAGATTGGATGACCACGCGCGTCGCGCGCTTTGCCACGCGCCGCTACGACTGGGACGCGCTGAAGTTCCAGGAACAGGTCGACCCGCGCTACCGTCGCGCGCAGATGCGCTACGTGGGCACCGGCGGCACCGGTGTCTCGCAGGACGGCAACACCGTGCCCGCGGGCAACTTCACCTTCTCGACCATGGTGATCCCGGCCGGACACATCGGCCCGTCACACATCCACCTCGACGTCGAGGAGATCTTCTTCGTCATGCGCGGCAAGATGAAGCTCGTGGTCGAGGTCGACGGCGAGCGCTACGAGACCGTGCTCAACGAGCGCGATCTGGTGTCGGTGCCGCCCGGCGTCTACCGCGAGGAGCACAACATCGGCGACGAAGACGCGCTGATGTGCGTGATGCTGGGCGCCCCCAAGCCGGTCACGCCGACCTATCCGCCCGACAGCCCGCTGGCGAAGATCAAGCGCTGACAGCCGGCGCCGGAGACCGACCGATGCTCGCGCCGACCTGGCTGCCCGTGCTCGACGCCGAATTCCCGCGCGAACGCGTCGCGCTGGGCGACGGCGTGGCCGTGGCGGTGCGGCGCTGCGGCGCGGAAGGCGCACCGGTGGTGGTGCTGCTGCACGGGATCGGCTCGGCCGGCGCATCCTGGCTGCCCTGCGCCCGCGCGCTCGCCTCCAGCCACCGCGTCATCGCCTGGGACATGCCGGGCTACGGCGAGTCCACGCCGCTGGCCGACGCCGCCCCGCGGGCTGAAGCCTATGCGCAGCGCCTGGACGCCTTGCTGCAGGCGCTGCAGGTCAGGTCCTGCCTGCTGGTGGGGCACTCGCTGGGGGCGATCGTCGCCGCGGCATCTGCGCATCGGCATCCGCAGCGCCTGCGCGCACTGGTGCTGTTGTCCCCAGCGGGTGGGTACGGCGCGCCCGGCTTGGAAGCCGACCGGGCGCGCGTGCGCAACGAGCGCCTGCAGGCGCTGGAACGCTTGGGCGTGGCAGGGCTGGCCGCCACGCGCGGGCCGACGTTGCTGCAGCCGGGCGCGCCCGAGGCGGCGCGGGCATGGGCGCAGTGGAACATGGCGCAGCTGCACGAGGCCGGCTACCGGCAAGCGGTGGAACTGCTGTGCGGCGACGATCTGCGCCGCCATGCACCGGTGGCAGTGCCCGTGCACCTGCACGTCGGCGACGCCGACACGGTCACGCCGCCGGCACGCGTGCGGGCCATCGCCTCGTCCTTCGGCGTGGCGCCGGGGGCCGTTGGGCTGATCGCCGGTGCCGGCCACCTGTGTGCGATCGAGCAGCCTGAGGCCGTGGCGCAGACGCTGAGGGCCGCCGACGCGATGACCTCGGAGGCGATGCGATGACCGAAGCCGCCGATCGCTACACCGTACCGGCGCTGGAACGCGGCCTGCAACTGCTGGGCAGCTTCGACCGCCACACGCCGACGCTGACGCCGCCGGAGCTCGCGCGCCGGCTGGGGCTGCCGCGCTCGACGGTGTTCCGGCTGCTGAACACGCTCGAAGCGTTGGGCTATGTCGAGCGCGTCGACGGGGGCCGCGCGGTGCGCCTGGGTCTGGCGGTGCTGCGGCTCGGTTTCGAGTACCTGGCCTCGCTCGAGCTGACACAACTCGGCACGCCACTGCTGCGCCGCCTGTGCGAGGGCACCGGCTTCCCCTGCAACCTGGTGGTTCGCGACCGCCGGTCCATCGTCTACGTGGCCAAGATCGCGCCACCTTCGCCCTTCAGCGGCGCCGTGACGGTGGGCACCCGGCTGCCCGCGCACGCCACCGTCCTGGGCCATGTGCTGCTGGGTGACCTGGATTTCGAAGCGCTGCGCGCGCTCTATCCTGAAGACCATCTGGAAGCCCACACCGATCGCACCCCTGCCGACGTGGCGTCGCTGCACCGCATGGTGCAGGCCGTGCGCGCACACGGGCACGTGGTCGGCGAAGGCTTCTTCGAGCCGCGGATCTCCACGGTGGCCGCGCCCGTGCGCGACGCCGCGGGGCTGACCGTGGCGGCGATCGGCATCACCATCCCGTCGGACCGGCTCGAGCCAGCCTCGATCCCGCCGCTGGTGGCCCAGGTGTGTGAGACAGCCCAGGCCCTGTCGCGCCTGCTCGACCACGCGCCGCCCCCGCACACCCGCGCCCGGACACCACACCCGAACGCCGCACGCGACCGTCCCCAAGGACAAGCCTGGGACGACACCGACATCGCTGCCGAGGCAGCACACGACGAGGCCCGTGACCCAAGCCCGGCCACCGCAGGATGACCCTCCCGAACACACCCCTCCCCTCCCGCGACCTCGCCGGCCGCGTGGCCGTCGTCACCGGCGGCTCCTCCGGCATCGGGCTGGCCACCGCCGACCTGCTGCTGGCCCGTGGCGCGGCCGTGGCCCTGTGCGGGCGCGATGCGGGACGGCTGGAGGCCGCAAGAGCACATCTGCGCCAGCGGCACCCCGACGCAGCCATCGATGCCCGGCCCGTGGACGTGCTCGAGGCCGAACGCGTGCGCGCCTGGGCCACCGAGGTCGAAGCCGCGCTGGGGCCGGTCTCCATGCTCGTCAACAACGCCGGCCAGGGCCGGGTCTCGACCTTCGCCGACACCACCGACGACGCCTGGCAGGAGGAGCTGCGGCTGAAGTTCTTCTCCATCCTCCACCCCACGCGGGCCTTTCTGCCGCAACTGGCGCGCCAGGCGGCGGCGCTGGGCGACGCCGCGGTGGTGTGCGTGAACTCGCTGCTGGCGCGCCAGCCCGAGCCGCACATGGTGGCGACCTCGGCCGCACGCGCCGGCGTCGTCAACCTCGTGCGCTCGATGGCCACCGAATTCGCGCCCCAGGGCGTGCGCGTCAACGGCATCCTCGTCGGGCTGATCGATTCCGGCCAATGGCGCCGGCGCTTCGACGCACGGGCCGATCGCTCGCAGGACTGGACGGCCTGGTCCGGCGCGCTGGCACGCGACAAGAAGATCCCGCTGCAGCGGCTGGGCCGTCCGGACGAGGCGGCGCAAGCCCTCGTCTTTCTTGCCTGCCCGGCCTCCTCTTACACCACAGGGGCCCACCTCGACGTCTCCGGAGGCCATTCGCGACATGCCTGACGACCGATCTGCCGATCCCACGGCCGCCACCACGCCCCCCACCGCCACGATGACCGTCGGGGAGGTGGTGACCGCCTTCCTCGAAGCCTGCGGCGTGCGCTGCGCCTTCGGGGTGATCTCCATCCACAACATGCCGGTGCTGGACGCGATCGCGCAACGCGGGGCGATCCGTTTCGTGCCGGCGCGTGGCGAGGCCGGCGCCTGCAACATGGCCGACGCGCAGGCCCGTGTCAGCGGCGGTCTGGGCGTGTGCATCACGTCCACCGGCACCGCCGCGGGCAACGCGGCCGGGGCCATGGTCGAAGCGCTGACCGCCGGCACCCCGCTGTTGCACCTGACCGGGCAGATCGAGACGCCCTACCTCGACCGCGATCTGGCCTACATCCACGAAGCCCGGGACCAGCTCGCCATGCTGCGCGCGGTGTCGAAGGCCGCCTGGCGCGTGCGCAGCCCGGAGACGGCGCTGGGCACGCTGAAGCTGGCCGTACAGACCGCCCTCACGGCGCCGGCGGGCCCGGTCAGCGTGGAGATCCCGATCGACATCCAGGCCGCGCGCATCCCGGTGCCGGCCGACCTGTCCCCATTGCCCGTGCCCCGTGCACACCCGGACGAAGCCGCGCTGGATGCGCTGGCCGCGGCGCTGGCCACGGCGCGGCGTCCGCTGCTGTGGCTGGGCGGCGGCGCGCGCCAGGCGGGCGACGCCGTGCGGCGGCTGATGGCCCTGGGCTTCGGGGTCGTCACCAGCACCCAGGGCCGCGGCATCGTGCCCGAGGACCATCCGCGCTCGTTGGGCGCCTACAACCTGCAGCCGCCGGTGGAGCGCTTCTACGGCAGCTGCGACGCGCTGCTCGTCGTCGGCTCGCGGCTGCGCGGCAACGAGACGCTGAAGTACGCGCTCAAGCTGCCACGACCGCTGTACCGCATCGACGCCGACCCTGCAGCCGACGGACGCGGCTATCCGAACGACCGTTTCGTCACCAGCGACGCGGCCTTGGCGCTGCACGGGCTGGCCGACCGCCTGGAAGCCCTGCCGGCGGGCACGCGGGCCATCGACCCGAGCTTCGACACCGACCTGCGCGCCGCACACGACGAAGCCGTCCAGGCCCTGCACCGCGGCCTGGGGCCCTACAGCGAGTTCGTTCGCGCACTGCAAGCCACAGTGGGCCCGGCCGACGTCTGGGCGCGCGACGTCACCGTCTCCAACAGCACCTGGGGCAATCGCGAACTGCGGCTGCACCACCCGCGCGCCGGTGTGCACGCACTGGGCGGCGGCATCGGGCAGGGCCTGGCGATGGCCGTGGGTGCGGCCGTGGGCCTGGCGCAGGGGGCCTCACCGGCCTCCGGCGCCGCACGCACCTGGTGTCTCGTCGGCGACGGCGGCTTCGCGCTGAACATCGGCGAACTCGCCACCGCGGCACAGGAAGGCGTGGACCTCGTCGTGCTGCTGATGAACGACCGTGGCTACGGGGTCATCCGCAACATCCAGGACGCCCAGTATGGTGGCCGGCGGTGCTATGTCGACCTGCACACGCCCGACTTCGGCCGCCTGTGCGAGGCCATGGGCGTAGCCTGGCGGCGCATCGACTCGGCGGCGCAGACGTCCGCGGTGCTGGCCGCCCTGCCGCGCGGCCCGGTGGTGGTCGAAGTCGACATGACACGCGTGGGCGCCTTCGCCACCGCCTTCGCCGGGCCACCGGTCAAGGCGGCGGGTACCGGCACCCCGGCGCGCGGCTGAACGGGCCACGACGCCATGTTGAAGGTCTCGATGATCGGCTTCGGCGCCATCGGCACCTCGGTGCTGGAGTTGCTGGGGCAGGAGCGCGACCTGCGTGTGGACCGGGTCGTCGTCCATGCCGGCTCCTGCGCGCAGGCGCAGCACTGGCTCGCCGCACACGGCCACGTGGCCACGCAGGTGGCCGACCGTCTGGACCTGGACGCGAAAACCCGGCCCGATCTGGTGGTGGAGTGCGCCGGTCACAGCGCCATCGAGCAGCACGTGCTGCCCGCGCTGGCACACGGCGTGCCCTGCCTGATCGCCTCGGTCGGCGCGCTGTCGACGCCCGGCCTGCCGGAGCGTCTGGAGCAGGCCGCGCGCGCTGGGGGCACGCAGGTGCAACTGCTGTCGGGGGCGATCGGCGCGATCGACGCGCTGGCCGCCGCCCGTGTCGGCGGACTCGACCGCGTGTGCTACCGCGGGCGCAAGCCGCCGCAGGCCTGGAAGGGCACACCAGCCGAGCACAGTGTGAACCTGGATGCGCTGGACCAGACCACGCTGATCTTCGACGGCAGCGCCCGCGAGGCCGCGGCGCGCTACCCGAAGAACGCCAACGTCGCCGCCACGCTGGCGCTGGCCGGCCTGGGACTGGACCGCACCGAGGTGCGGCTGTACGCCGACCCGCAGGTCAGCGAGAACGTCCACGAAGTCGACGCCGAAGGCGCCTTCGGCAGCCTGACGCTGACCATGCGCGGCAAGCCGCTGGCGGCCAACCCGAAGACCTCGGCACTGACCGTCTACAGCGTCGTGAGAGCACTCGGCAACCGCGCGCACGCCCTGAGCATCTGAAGCGTCGAGGCTCCGTAACCCCGCAACCCCGCAACTGCGAAACCCGAAACCCGAAACGCTGAAACCCCGAAACGCTGAAACGCTGCGAAGCCGAGACCCATTTTCCGCACGGACGACACCCCACGATGACCGCCCGCCCCCTGCTCGACCTGTGCATCGCCGGCCATTGGCGCCCCGGCAGCGGCGAGGTCTACGAGACCTGCTACCCCGCCACCGGCGAGCCCGTGGCCGCGCTGCGCGCCGCCACGCCGGCCGACGTGGACGAGGCCGTCGAGGGCGCGCACCGCGCTTGGCGTGCCAGCGGCTGGGGCCACGCCAAGCCGCACGAGCGCGCGGCCGTGCTGCACCGCGTGGCCGGCCTGATCCGCCGCGACGCCGAGCGCCTGGCGCAGCTGCAGCGCCAGGACAACGGCAAGCCCATCAGCGAGACGCGCGCGCTGGTGGCCAGCGCGGCCGGCACCTTCCAGTACATGGCGGCGGCCTGCGAGACGCTGGAAGAGGCGATCACGCCCTCGCGCGGGCCCTACCTGACGATGAGCGTGCACGAACCCATGGGCGTGGTCGCCGCGATCACGCCATGGAACTCGCCCATCGCCAGCGAGGCGCAGAAGCTCGCCCCGGCGCTGGCCGCCGGCAACGCCGTGGTGCTGAAGCCGGCCGAGGTGACGCCGCTGCTGGCGCTGGAACTCGCGCGCCTGTGCGACGAGGCGGGCCTGCCGAAGGGTCTGCTCAGCGTGCTGCCGGGCAAGGGCTCGGTGATCGGCGACGCGATCACGCGCCACCCGCTGGTGCGGCGCGTGGCCTTCACCGGCGGCACGGCCACCGGGCGCCACATCGCGCGCATCGCGGCCGACAAGATGATGTCGGTGTCGCTGGAACTCGGCGGCAAGTCGCCGACCATGGTGCTGGAAGACGCCGACCTCGACCACGCGGTGGCCGGCGTGCTCTACGGCATCTTCAGCTCCTCGGGCGAGAGCTGCATCGCCGGCTCGCGGCTGTTCGTCGCGCGGCGCATCCAGCGCGAATTCGTCGAGCGGCTGGTCGAGGGCGCGCGCCGACTGCGCGTGGGCGACCCGGCCGACGAGCGCACGCAGATGGGCCCGCTGATCACCGCCGCACACCGCGCCTCGATCGAGCGCCACGTGCAGGCGGCGCAGGACGACGGCGGCCGGCTGCTGTGCGGCGGGCGCCGGCCCGCGGGGGGCCTTTACGAGCGCGGCTGGTTCTACGAGCCCACCATCGTCGAGGGCCTGGACAACCGCTCGCGCCTGGCGCAGGAGGAAGTCTTCGGCCCGGTGCTGCTGGTGCTGCCCTTCGACGACGACGAGGACCTGATCGCGCAGGCCAACGACAGCGTCTACGCGCTGGCCGCCGGGATCTGGACGCGCGATTTCCAGCGCGCCTGGAAGCTGGCCCGCGCGGTGCAGGCCGGCACGGTGTGGATCAACACCTACAAGCTGTTCTCGATCAGCACCCCCTTCGGCGGCTGGCGCGACAGCGGCCTGGGCCGCGAGAAGGGGCGCGAAGGCATCCTGCAGTACATGGAGCAGAAGAGCCTGTACTGGGG
>JBMTXX010000096.1:0-13043 GCA_049453935.1 Rubrivivax sp. | reverse complement strand
ACACAGCGTCTGGAGACGCTCGTGGCCACTTGCCGGGACATCCTCGATGGCAAGACCGTCCAACTGGAGCCGACCGACCAGCGAGACCGCCGGGACGAGATCGGCGCCGTGATCGAAGCGCTGCAGAAAATGCTGCTGCAGCAGCAGGTGGACCGCAAGGATCTGCTCACGGCGGCGCGGGTGTTCGAGACCTCCGGAGAGGCGATTCTGGTCACCAACGCCTCGGGTCATGTCTTGGCATGCAATCCAGCCGCCGTGGCGATGACCGGCTTTTCCCGGGACGAACTCCTGGGCCTGCGCGCCAGCGTGCTGTACAAGAACGCCGAGACCGCCGCCGTCTCCGAGGACATCCGGCGCACGCTGGCCGTCGGGGCGGTCTGGCGGGGCGAAACCGTCTTCCGCCATCGCAATGGACACCTGATACCCGCCTACGTCGCCGTGTCGAGGCTGGAAGACACAGCCGGCACGCCTGCCACCACGGGGGTGGTCAGCGTGATCTCGGACATCACGCCCCTGAAAGCGGCCCAGGAACAATTGCGCGACATGGCCTACCGCGACAGCCTCACCGGGCTCCCGAACTTCCGGGCGCTGACCGAGGCGCTGGCGCAACGGGTCCAGGCGCCTGACGCGAGCGCGCGCCCATTTCTCGTGGCCTTCTTCGACATGGATCACCTCAAGCGGATCAACGACACCCATGGACACGAAGTCGGTGACATGGTGATCAAGCGACTGGCCGAACACCTGCAGTCTTGCCTGCCTGCGGGCCATCTGCTGTGCCGCCGCTCTGGAGACGAATTCGTCGCCATCGTCGACGTGCCCGACCGGCTCGAACTGCCACTGCTGCGCTATCGCCTGTCCCAGGGGCTCACCCGCTTCCAGGTGGACACGCCCTCAGGAACAACCACGGTCAGCGTCAGTGCGGGCGTGGCGCGGTATCCCGAGGATGCCAGCACCGTACAGGACCTGCTGATCCGGGCGGACGAGAACCTCTATCGGGTCAAGCAGCAGGGGCGGGCAGCCGTGGGCTGGGCGGCCACCTGAACGACACGCCGAATGGACCCTCCAAACACAGGCACCCCTGCATCAGGCTGCACCCACAGCCCACAGGCCGAAGACATCACCGGCCTCGTCCTGGCAGGTGGGCTCGGCAGCCGCATGGGCGGTGTGGACAAAGCCCTGCAAGCACTGTGGGGGCGACCCTTGGTGTGGCACGCGCTGCAACGTCTTGCGCCACAGGTCGGTCCGCTGGCCATCAACGCGAACCGGCATCTGGCGGACCACGGCGCCTTCGGCGTGCCCGTGTGGACGGACGCCACGGCGGAGCGTCCGGGGCCGCTCGCGGGGGTGCTCGCCGGCCTGACGCATTGCCAGACCGCCTGGCTGGCCACGGTGCCCTGCGACAGCCCCTGCTTCCCGACCGATCTGGTAGCCCGCTTGGCGCAGGCGGCCAGTGAAGCGGACGCGCAGATCGCGATGGCGGCTACGCGTGAACCCGACGGGACACTGCAGCCACAACCGGTGCACAGCCTGCTGCATGTCAGCGTGCGAGACAGTCTGGCCGCTTTCCTCGCGGCCGGCCATCGCAAGGTCGACCGCTGGACGGCGCAGCACCGCTGCGTCACCGTCGTCTTCGACGACGCGCAGGCCTTCTTCAACGCCAACACGCTGGCCGATCTCGAGCAGTTGCAACCGTCACGGCCTCGGTGACGGTCGGGCACGCAGCGCAAGCCGCCCCGCACGCACCTGCAACAGAGGCGACCCGCAGCCGTTCTGCAGTCGCGTCAGCGCAGGCCGGGCTTGATCCGAAGGCTTCCTCTGCAGGGCTCAGACAGGCACCGGAAAGGCCAATCGAACCGCCGTCTTGCCCGGCCACAGGCGACGCGAGGGCATGATCAGCACGGTCGGGTCGTGCGGCGCGAGCACCGGTTCGTCACCGTCGTGGCCGATGAGCGTGCCCGCCGGCAACTGCTCGAAGCCGCGCCAGTCCTGCGCGAAGCGGAAGGACTCGGTCTTGATGGTCACCGGGCCGGAGACCTGAAATACCTGGCTCGGCGCGCGCGGCGGGCGCGTATCCATCCGGTCAGCAGCAAAGTCTGCCGGCACCACGCCGCTGTGGCGCAGGAAACCCACGGCGCAGTCCTTGGCGACCTCGACCGACTCGGCTTCCCAATGCTGTCCGCACTCCACGAGTGCGGCGTTGCGCGGCGACGCCGGATCACCGAAGGCGCCGTGATCCCGCATGCGGGCGCCTTCGGCATGACCCTTGTCGCAGACGATGATGTGCGGCCAGCCGATCGCACGGCCCAGCGCGCGACCCTTGTCCAGCGGGCCGGCGATGATCAGCGGCTCGGTCTTGTGCTGCATGGAGTGGATGTCCAGCAGCAGGTCGACCGTGTCCAGCCAGGGCAACAGCTCGCGCGCCCGAGCCACCTCGGCGGTGAGCGGGCGGGCCGGGTCGCTCAGCACGCCGGGGCCCCACAGCCGGTTGAAGTCCTCGTCGACCCAGCGCGACCCGTCGGGGACCTGCGGGTCGAAAGCGGCAAAGGCCCTGACATTGACGAAGGCCAGCGACAGGCGTCCGATGGAGGGCCTGACGCCCATCTGCATCAGCCAGTCGAGCGTGACCGCCCCGCAGAGTTCATTGCCATGCACCAGGGCAGTCAAGGCCACGTGCGGGCCGCTGCGGCCGCTGTCGAAGCTCCAGACGTAGGGAATGCCGGTGTTGCCCGCGGCATAGGCGCTGATGTCGGGGGCCGTGATCTCCACGGCGTAGGGGTTGGGCAGACCGGTGGCTGAACTTGTCAAGGCGATCATCTCCGAACAGATGTGGACATGTGGGCGGCCAGGTCTGCAGCCAGCGCCGTGAAGGTCGCCTGCAGGGCCTCGAACCCTTCGTGGGGCTGACGCGTGACCTCGTCCATGTACAGACGCCGGTTCACCTCGATCTGCATCGAGTGGCGCTGCCGGGCCGGGTCGCCGTTGGCACGGATCAGTTCCATGCCTTTGTACGGGTCGTTGACCGTGACGTGGTGGCCCCGCGCCCGCAGGAAATCGGCCACGCGCGCGGTGAAGGCCGGATCACAGCTCGTGCCGTCCCGGTCGCCGAGCACGAAGTCCGGCCGCACGGTGCCGCGGGGCTGGGTCGACATCGCCGAGGCGTGGTTCTGCATCGAATGGCAGTTGATGTGCCACACCGCTCCCCATCGGGCATGGCTTTCGTCGAGCAGATCGCGCAACGCCTGCTGATAGGGCCGATGGTAGGTTCGCACGCGCGCCATCACCTGCTCGGCCGTCAGTGGCTGCGCGTACATCGGCCCGCCATCGGGCGGCACGCGCGTCCAGCACAAGCCGATGCCCAGACGACTCTTGACGCTGGGCCGCAAGGGCTCGGGATAGGCACCGTCGATCTGTGCCGGGTCGATGTCGTCCGCGGCGCGGTTGGCGTCGACATAGGCCCGTGGGAAATGCGCATGCAGCAGCACCGCCCCCGACGCCAACGCGCCACGCCAGAGGGTGTGTACATGGGTGTCCTCAGCCTGGCGCAGCAGGGCCGGATCGGCCTGGTGCGCGAAATCGGCCGGGTAGGTGACGCCGGAGTGCGGGCTGTCCAGCACCAGCGGGATGGACTGCTGGGCCCGCCCTTCGATGCTCAGGACACCGGGGATCTCCTCGGTCATGCAACGCCTCCTCGATGCAGATGGCAGGCCACGGTGTGCAGGCCGTCGGTGACCGGCTCGGGCACCTCGCGCCGGCAGCGTGGCCCGGCCTTCGGGCAACGGGTGTGGAAGTGGCAACCCGGCGGCGGGTTCAGCGCCGAAGCGATCTCCCCCTGGATGGGTCGGAAGGCCTGACGCCCGCCGTGCAGCCGCGGCACCTGGTCCAGCAGGGCCTGGGTGTAGGGGTGCTGCGGCTGCGCGAACAGGGTCTCGGTGGGTGCAGATTCCACCACCCGGCCGAGGTACATCACCACGACCCGATCGGCCAGGTGCTGCACCACGCCGAGGTCGTGGCTGATGAACAGATAGGTCAGGTGCAGATCCCGGCGCAACTGCTGGAACAGGTTGATGACCTGTGCCTGGATCGAGACATCCAGCGCCGCCACGCTCTCGTCGCAGACGAGGAACTCGGGCTGCACCGCCAGCGCACGCGCGATGCAGATGCGCTGGCGCTGCCCCCCCGAGAACTGGTGCGGGTAGCGGCTGGCATAGGCCGGGTCCAGCGACACCTGGTCAAGCAACCGGGCGACGTAGGCAGGCATCTCGGCAGGCGTCGTCAGCCGGTGGTACAGGGCGGCTTCACCGATGATCTCCTGCACCTTCATCCGTGGGTTCAGCGAGGACATCGGGTCCTGGAAGATCATCTGCAGGCGCAAGCGCTGCGCGCGACGCGCCGCCGCGTCCAAGGTCGACAGCGCACGGCCCTGGAAGACGATCTCGCCGCCGCTGGGCGGCAGCAGCCCGGCGATCATCCGCCCGAGCGTCGACTTGCCGCAACCCGACTCGCCCACCAGCCCGACGACCTCGCCGCGCTGCACCTCGAAGGACACGCGGTCGACGGCGTGGACGGTCTGCGCTGCGACCTTCGAGCCGAGCAGCCCGGCGAAACGCTCGATCACGTCGGGCTTGCGCTCGAAGCGCCTGGAGACGTCGCGCAGGGTCAGCATCGCGGTCATGGCTGGCTCCCGGCAGCGGGGGCCGGCACGGCACCAGACGGGGGGGCGACCCTAGGGGACGTGTCGACACCGTCCGGCGCCGCGGTCACAGGGTGGTGACAGCGCACGGCGCGTCCGTTCCAGAGGCTGCGGACCTCGGGGGCGTCGGTGGCGCACCCCGCGCCGACCCGGGCGCAACGCGGGGCGAAGGCGCAGCCTTCGGGCAGCCGCGCCATGTTGGGCGCCATGCCCGGGATCTGCGCCAGCGCCGCGCCGCGCCGGCCTTGCCCCGGGATGCTGCCGAGCAGACCGGCCGTGTACGGATGCGCAGGCCGAGACAGCACCTCGTCCGTAGGGCCGGTTTCGACGATGCGGCCGGCATACATGACCGCGATCCGATCGGCCATGCCGGCGACGACCGCCAGATCGTGCGTGATCCAGATCAGCGCCGTGCCGCTGTCGCGCGTCAGCGCCTGCACCTCGCTGAGGATCTGGCTCTGGATGGTCACGTCCAGCGCCGTGGTCGGTTCGTCGGCGATGATCAGGTCGGGCTCGTTGATGAGTGCGATCGCGATCGCCACCCGCTGTCGCATGCCCCCGGAAAACTGGTGCGGGTAGGCCGTCAGCCGTTCGCGCGCCGAGGAGATGCCTACGCGGGTGAGGACGTCGCAGGCGCGATCGAGCGCGGCGCGACGGCTGACGCGGTGGTGGGACTGGATCGCCTCGACCATCTGCGTGTCAATGCGCAGCACCGGGTTGAGCGTCATCAACGGGTCCTGGAAGACCATCGCAATGCGGTCGCCACGGATGGCGCGCATCTGCGCCGGCGTGCAGCCGGCCAGATCCTGCCCACGGAAGCGGATCTGTCCGCCGACGACGCGCCCCGGCGGGTCGACCAGCCCCAGGATGGAAAAACCCGTGACCGACTTGCCCGAGCCGCTTTCGCCCACCAGCCCCAGCACCTGCCCTTCGGCGAGGGAGAAATCGACGCCGTCGACCGCCTTGACCACCCCCTGCCGGGTGAAGAAGTGCGTCTGCAACTGGCTGACCTCGAGCACGTTCATCGCTTCAGCCTCGGGTTGAGGGTGTCGCGCAGCCGGTCGCCCACCAGGTTGATCGCCACCACGATGGCCAGCAGCGCCACGCCGGGGAACATGCTCATCCAGTACTGCCCTGACAGCATGTAGCCGTAACCGTTGGCGATCAGCAGCCCGAGCGACGGACTGGTGATGGGCACGCCCACACCAAGAAAGGACAGCGAACTCTCCAGCACGATGGTGTTGGCCACCTGGATGGTGGAGATCACCAGCAGCGGCGGGATGCAGTTGGGCAGCAGGTGCCGCAGCAGGATGCGCGCATCGGAAAAGCCCAGGCACCGCGCCGCGGCGATGTAGTCCTTGTTCGTCTCGGCCAGCGCCGTGCCGCGCACAGTGCGCGCGTAGTAGGCCCACTGCACGATGATGAGCGCGATCACCACCTTGTCCAGGCCACGCCCGAAGGCGGCCATCAGCATCAGCGCGACCAGGATCGACGGAAAGGACAGTTGCAGGTCGACCAGCCGCATCAGCACGGTCTCGACCCGCCCACCCGCCCACGCCGCGTACATCCCGACGAACACTCCGATGGCCATGGCCACGAAAGTGGCCACCAGCGACACCGTGAGCGACACGCGCAGCCCGTAGAGGATGCCGGAGTAGATGTCACGGCCCTGCTCGTCCGTCCCCAGGCGGAACACCAGCGCCCCGTCGCTGCTGGCCGAGCCGGGCGGCAGGCGCCCGTCCATGATGCTCAGTTGCGCCAGGTCGTACGGATTCTGCGGCGAGAACTCGGGCGCGAACACCGCCAGCACCAGGAAGACCAACAGCAGCGCAGTGCTCACATAAGCCGCCGGGCGGTCGAAGTACTGCTCGAGATGACCGTGCAATGCGCGCGCGAACAGCCACACGCCGCAGGCCAGCAAGGCCACGCGGGCCGGCAGCGATGCGGCCTCCACCCCCGAGAACAGCGCCAGCACCGACAAGGCGATGACGCCCCAGACACTCCACGCCGGAAGTTCCATCAGCGGTGCCAGCGCTGCCGCCGGCCGACGCGCGATCATGTCGACACCCCGCTGAGACGCACCCGGGGATCCAGCCAGGTGTAGAGCAGGTCGACCACCAGATTGATCGTCACGAAGATCAGCACCGTCATCATCAGGTAGGCCACGATCACCGGCCGGTCCAGCTTGGTGATGGAGTCGATCAGCAACTTGCCCATCCCCGGCCAGGAAAACACGGTCTCGGTCACCACCGCGAAGGCGATCATCGAGCCGAGCTCCAGCCCGAGCACCGACACCACCGGGATGAGGATGTTCTTCAGCACGTGGACGAAGAGGATGCGCGTCTCGGACACCCCCTTGGCACGGGCGAACTTGACATAGTCCTGCAGCAGCGCTTCCTGCGTGCCGGCGCGGGCCAGCCGCGCCACGAGCGAGGCCTTGTAAAGCGCCAGCGTCAGGGCCGGCAGCAGCAGGTACTGCAGACCGCCAGGCGCGAACACCGACAGGTGCAGCCCCAGCACTTCCACCGTCTCACCGCGACCGGTGGACGGCAGCCACTGCAGTTGTACCGAGAAGATCAGGATCAGCAGCATCCCGACCCAGAAGTTGGGCAGCGAGAAACCGAAGATCGTGCCCGTCATGATCGCCCGGCCCTGCCAGCGGTCGGCACGGTAGCCCGCGTACACGCCCAGCGGCAAGCCCAGCAGCACCGAGAAGATCAACCCGAGCGTGGCCAGTTCCAGCGTGGCCGGCATGTAGTGCAGGATCAGCGAGACCGCGTCCTCGCCGTGCACGAAACTGCGGCCCAGATCCCCCCGCAGCGCATTGCCGACGAACTGCAGGAACTGCACGTACAACGGCTGGTCCAGGCCGAAGCGGGCCTTGGTGGCCTCGATCTCCTGTTGGGTGGCATCGGGCGAGATCAGGATGTCCACGGGGTTGCCCACCATGTAGACCCCGAAGAACACGATGACCACCATGGCCGCAATCACGAACAGCGATTGCGCCAGGCGCTTGAGCATGTAGACGAGCAACGCGGCTTCCTTCCCTCAGCCCCGGATGCAAGCGGTCGCTCGCGGGCGAGACCCCCCGGCACGCTCCGGCGCCGGGGGACTTGGATCACCCGATCAGGGGACGGGACGAACCTCGGTCGGCAGCGTGTACTGGTCGACGCGGGCCTTGTAGTCGACCTTGCTGTTCATGGCCCAGGGCGTGACCTCGAAGTGCAGCGGGATGATGGCCCAATCCTGCATCGCGATGCGCGAGGCCTGGCGCAGCATGTCCTCGCGCTGCGCGTCATCGACCGTGCCCAGCGCCTTGGTCAGCATGTCGTCCATGGCCTTGTTGGAGTAGCCGGTCGGGTTCGTGGCGCCGTAGCCGCGCGACTTGTCTGCCGTGGCGACCAGCGCCTTGAGCGGCGAACTCATCTCGCCCGTGCTCGCGCCCCAGCCCGCCAGGTAGACCGCGAACTCCTTCTTGTTGCGGCGCGAGAAGAAGGTCGATGCCGTCATCGCGTCGATCTGGGTCTTCACGCCGATACGGGTCCACATCTGCGCCACCGCCTGGGCAACCTGCGCGTCGTTGATGTAGCGGTCGTTCGGTGTGCCCAGCGTGATGCCGAAGCCGTTGGGATACCCGGCGTCCGCCAGCAACTTGCGTGCACGCTCGATGTTCTGCGCTGGGGGCTTCATCTCGCCTTCCGGGTGCGCGCCGAACATGCCAGCCGGCAGCAATTCGCCCGCGGCCACCGCCACGCCGCCCATGATGCGCGCGACGATCGCATCCCGATTGATCGCGATCGACAGGGCCTCGCGGACGCGCACATCGCTCAGCGGGTTCTTGCCGCCCGCGTCCGTGATGCCCACCGGATCGTTGCCCGACGACATCGCGATGTAGATGGCACGGTTGGAGATCCCCTGCACCACCTTCATGTTCTTCTGGGCCTTGATCCGGTCCAGATCCTGCAGCGGCGGGTTCTCGATCAGATCGACATCACCCGCGAACAGCGCAGCGACCCGGGGCCCGGCCGACGTCAGCGGCTTCAGCACCACCGTGTCCCACGCGGGAGCATCACCCCAGTAGCGCGGGTTGCGCTTGAGCCGCACGCCCTCGCCACGGCGGAAGCTCTCCAGCAGATACGGCCCGGTGCCGATCGCCGCCTTGCCCTCGTTGAAGGCTGCGGAGCCCGGATAGGTGATGTTCCCGCAGCCCTCCTTGGCGAAGCGGATGGACTTGCCGTCCACACCGTTGGCCTTGGCGGAAATGATCCCCCAGCTCGAGAACTCCACCGGCAGCAACGGGTACGGGCCCTTGGTGTGCACGATCAGGGTGTGCGGATCCGGCACCTCGAAGCGCTCGGCCGCCTTCGTGTAGGTGGTGAACAGCGAGGGCGAGTCCTTCACGCCGGGGATGCGGCACACGGTGTAGATGACGTCGTAGGCATCGAAGGGCGAGCCATCGGAAAACGTCACGCCCTTGCGCAACTTGAACTCCCAGCTCGTCGGGCTGGCCGGCCGCCAGGACGTGGCGAGCTCGGGGTAGATGCGCTGCTGGGCGTCGCTGGCCACCAGCGACTGGAAGATGTTGCGCCGCAACTGGTTGTTCGGCCCCAGGTTGTGGAAGTGCGGGTCGGCCGAACTCGGCTCGGAGGCCAGGCCGATGCGCAGCTCCTTGGCTTGCAGGGCTGCTGCCGACAGCACGAGCGGCAGGATCAGGGTCAGGCGACCCAGGCGAGGTAGGGACATGCGGAGCCTCCAAATCTGAAAACGCCCCTGCGCAACAAGGGGCCGTCGGCGAAAAATCGTCACGTTACCCGGATACGAGAAGCTTGTCGCCTAGGTCTATCCCTGTGAAGATCACCGCCGTCGATACGCGGCAAGGGCCGACATCCGGGAACGCAGCATCTGCCATCTGTACATCGATGCCTGCCGACGCACAGACCTCAAGCGTTGCCAAGGTGCGAAAATCATGCTCAGGACGCTCCGTCCTCCCGCCTCGTCCAATCGTCGAGACCTGCCGACAGCCCCAGAAAGAGACCCATGCGCCACGTCCTCAGAACCTCCATCGTCCTTCTGAGTCTGGGTCTGCTCGGTGGATGCAGCACCCTGACCAACTTGTGGGACCGCATCACAGGTTCTCCCACCGATGTGGCGGCGCAGCCCGATGCCAGGGTGATCCCTCCGGTCGTCGTGCCAAGGAACCCCGTCGCGATCCAGCCAGCAACGGCTCGCGCGGACTTCGCCGCGACAGCACCGGTGCGTGCGGCGATGCCATCCGTGTCTGGCGCTGACCGGAGCCAGCCCGGCGCGGACGTCTCGGCCAGCAATACCCCGGCCGCGGCTGCCACGACAGCCGACTCAGCCCGAGCTGGCCAAACGCCAGGCCACATCGCTTACTTCGACTTTGACAGCAGTGTGCTGCGCGATGACGCCCGTCCGGTCATCGAGGCACATGCCCGGATGCTGGCAGCCAACCCGGCGCTGAGAATCACCGTGGAAGGTCACGCCGACGAGCGAGGCGGGCCGGAGTACAACCTGTCGCTCGGACAGAAGCGGGCGGAAGCGGTGCTGCAAGCGCTGGTGATGCTCGGCGCGAACGAGGCCCAACTCGAGGCGGTCAGTTTTGGGGAGGAGCGGCCCGTGGAGCGCGGCTCGGACGAAACGTCATGGGCCAAGAACCGCCGGGTGGAACTCAAGCAGCGCCGCTGACGCACAGGCGCGAGCAAACCTTCCCGGGCCTTCACCGTTCGGCAGGGCGGGGCGTCGCACAAGCTTCTCGAGCCTCGAGCAGGCACTGGTGGGCATCGCTGCGTGACCGTGCGCGAGATTCAGGCGTTCCTGGCCGAGCAGTACGGCACCGAGGTCTCGCCGGAGTTCATCAGCTCGGTGACTGATGCGGTCATGGCCGAGGCGGCGACCTGATGCTGCACACAACAGACGCCCAAGTCCTTGCACATGCCCTCCTCTCTCAGGGCGGGCGGGCCGCTTGATTTGCGTTTCCCGGCGAGGTCCTGCCGCGCTCATCTACACATAAAACTATACGAACTGAGGACGCGAAACGCCTCATGTTCAATAGAATTCTGTGCAAATGCCTGATACCTGTACCTTGGAGCTCTACGCCGCTGGGGCTTGGCATGCCGCGGCGAGCGTGAGCCTGCTCGGGTCGGAAGCCGACGGCTGGAAGGCCAAGACGTACTCCGGCTACGCCGTTGAATGGGCGCTCGCGCACGCAGGCGCGACCGACGCACATGCGATGTGCGCACGCTGGCCTGTCGGCCTGGAGCCTTACCAGGAGGAGCACTGGCCCGTGCACCTCATCGACCTGCTCCCGCAAGGTCATGGCCAGCAGGAGTTGCTTCGCCGAATCGGAGCGCCTGCCGCGGGGGGTGTCGCAGCCGATTGGAAACTGTTGCTCGCAGGCGCGGGCAATCCCATCGGCAACCTGCGCGTCAAGGAGGCGGCGGACTGGCTGGCGGCCAACGCCGGCCCGCTGCGGGGGTTCACGGACGACGAGGTGGCTCAGCGAGGTGACAAGTTCGCGGAGTACCTGGCCTCGCACGGGCTCTTCGTGGCGGGCTCTTCCGGCGTGCAAGGCGAGTGGCCCAAGATTCTTCTGACACGCGCCGACGATGGGCTGCTCTACCTGGACCACACGCTGCCCGACGAACGCGCCGTGCAGCACTACATCGTCAAGTTCGGCCGAGGCACCGACCCGCAGCTGGCCAGCATCCTGCGGCACGAAGCCCCGTACATGGACATCGCCCGGCTCCTGGGCCTCAGGGTGCACGCGCCGTTGATCCTTCGCCAACGCGCCCTCTTCATCCCCAGATTCGACCGGGTCGCTCAGGGTGGCGCGGTGACCAGGCTCGCCCAGGAGAGCATCGCCACCCTGACTGGCATGCCCGGCTTCGAATCGGTGCCGAGCCACGACCAGGTGTGCGAGGCCCTCATCCGGCATAGCTCGGACCCGCAGTCTGACGTCTTGGAGTACATCAAACGCGACATCGCCAACCTGGCCTTGCTGAACAAGGACAACCACGCGCGCAACACCGCCGTGCAGCGTGACTTTCATGGCCGCATCGCACTGACGCCGCTGTACGACTTCGTGCCCATGTATCTCCATCCCGACGGCATCGCGCGCCGAATCCGCTGGGAGGGCAACGACAATGGACAGCCCGACTGGGCGCGGGTGGTGGACCGCGTGTGCGAACTGGCAGCCCAGGTGCTGCAAACGAAGCCGGGTGCCAAGAAGAAGCGCAAACCCACGATAGCCCGCGAGGCCCTCGTTGCCGGGTTGAAGGCGATGGAGCCAGCGCTCAGGCAGGTAGTCGCTGACGGCAACGCCTTGGGCGTGGAGCCCGACGTGCTGAATCACATCCGGCCGCACCTTCTGGCCAGGGCCGATGAACTGGCGACCCTGGCCTGACGACCATGGACAAGCGATTCAACACGCTGTCGGTCCCGGAACAGCTGCTGCTGCGCAAGCAGGCGGTTGACGACGTTTTGGCCCACCCCGAGTGGTCGCTCGCGCAGGCCGTGCGCCACCTGAAGAAGACGATGCGGCTCACCACGGCGGAGATGGCCAAGCTCTCGGGCGTGTCCTACAGGACGATGCAGGACATCGAACAGGAACGCAGCGAGGGGACCGTGCAAACGATGAACCGCATCTTCGGCATGCTCGGCCTGAAGCTCACCGTGGCGCAAGCGATTCGCGACTCATCGCCGGCTGCCATCCAGACCCGCGTCCGCGGCGGCGACGGCGACGAAGAGGACAGCGGCCCCTGAGGAGCGAGACCCTACGGCGGCGCCCCGCTACCGGCACATTCCGTGTGGTCGAGGCCCGCCCCAACGACACCACCACCCCGAACGTGCACATGGGCTACGACAGCGTGCATGAGCGCGATCTGCTGATCGACGTGGCGTGCGGCGTCGTCACCGGCACCCGCTGGCGGGTCAACGGTGTGGCCGATGCGAGGGTGGGCCGCAGGGTTGGGGGGTGGCGGCATCCGCCGAGAAGCCGGCTCGCGGCAGGCCCGATTCGGCGCGCGAGGGCGATTGATCATGAGCTTGTCGCTGATGCATGTCGGGGTGAGCTACCTGATGCTGGGCGTGCTCGTCACGGCAGGGCTCTGGCTGGCCGGTCGCGCACAACGTCAACGCCAACCGACCCGGGCCGCCACCGTCAGCGCCATGGACCCTGCCCACGTCAGCGCCTGGTGTCGCTTCCTGGAAGATGTGCTGCTGCCGCTGATCTTCCCGGCGCTGGTGGCGCTGCTTTGGCCGCTGGCGTTGTACGCCCAGTTCCGCAAGCCCTGGTGGATGCGTGGCGGCCCTTCGTCGGCGCGCGAACCGGATC
>JBMTXX010000095.1:0-13134 GCA_049453935.1 Rubrivivax sp. | reverse complement strand
TGACGGCCGAGCAGCGCTTCACCTTCGGCTCGGTGCAGCTCACCGCGGGCATCTCTTACATCGCGGCGATGATCGGCTTCTTCGGCGTGTCGGAAATCCTGGCGCAGATGCACCTGGCGCACCTGAAGGGCGTGCGCCAGGACGTCTCGAAGATCGTGCCCTCGTGGGCCATGGTGCGCCGCCACCTGCCGTTGTCGCTGCGGGCCTCGGGCATCGGGGTGGGCGTGGGCGCGCTGCCCGGCGCCGGCGGCGACATCGCTGCGCTGATGGCCTACGACCACGCCCGGCGCAGCGTGAAGCACCCGACGCGCCCTTTCGGGCAGGGCGCCTACGAAGGCCTGGTCGCACCCGAGAGCGCCAACAACGCCGCGGTGGGTGGCGCCTACGTGCCCATGCTGACGCTGGGCATCCCGGGCGACGCCGTCACGGCGGTGATCATCGGCGCGCTGTACATCCACGGCCTGAAGCCCGGGCCGATGCTGATGATCGAGACGCCGCACCTGTTCTGGTTCACGGTGGGCTCGCTGGCGCTGGCCAACCTGTTCCTGCTGGTCTTCGGGCTGACCGGCATCCGGCTGTTCGCACGCGTGGTCGACACGCCACGCCCACTGCTGCTGCCGCTGATCCTGGTGCTGTCGGTGGTGGGCGCCTACGCCATCGGCAACAACATCACCGACGTCTACTGGATGCTGGGTTTCGGCGTGTTCGGCTACTTCCTCAAGCTCTACGGCTTCCCCGTGGCGCCGGTGATCCTGGGGATGATCCTCGGGCCGCTGATGGACCGCAGCTACCGCCAGGCGATGCTGTCGGCGCAGGAAGACGTGAGCACCTTCGCCATGGAGTTCTTCACCTCGCCGCTGTCGGCGACGCTGCTGGCCGCGCTGGTGTTCACCGTGTTCAGCCAGACGCGGACGTGGAAGCGCCTGCGCGGCGTGGCGCGCCGCGACGACCCTGCCCCACCGGACCCGAGACCATGAGCCTTCCGACGACCCCTGACGTCCCCAGCCCGCAAGCACTGCGCGAAGCCCGAGACGCGGCGCTGTCGCCCTCGGACTACATCCGCAGCCACATCCGCACCGTGCCCGACTGGCCGGCGCCAGGGGTGCAGTTCCGTGACATCACGCCGCTGCTGGCCAACCCGCGCGTGTTCCGGGTGCTGATCGACCAGTTCGTGCACCGCTACTTCGACACCCAGCCGGCCGCCATCGCCGGGCTGGATGCGCGCGGCTTCATCATCGGCTCGGTGCTGGCCTACGAACTCAACGTCGGCTTCGTGCCCATCCGCAAGAAGGGCAAGCTGCCCTTCACCACGGTGGAGGAGACCTACGAGCTCGAGTACGGCAGCGCCACCGTGGAGATGCACACCGACGCCGTGCGGCCCGGCGACCGCGTCGTGCTGATCGACGACCTGATCGCCACCGGGGGCACGATGATGGCCGGCCGACGTTTGCTGGAACGCCTCGGGGCGACCGTGATCGAAGGCGCGGCCATCGTCGACCTGCCCGAACTCGGCGGCACGCAACGCCTGCGCGAATCCGGGCTGGACGTGTTCACGCTGGTGGCGTTCGACGGGCACTGAAAGGCCGGGCCGGGCCCAGAGGGTCCCACACCGCCCGGAACCGAGACACCCCGCGCCGCACGATCAGGACCCTGTTGTCATGAAGACCCCGACCTCCCACCTGCTGCGCCTGTTCGTCACCGGCCTGCTGACCGCCCTGCCGCTGGCGGCCACCATCTTCGTGTTCTGGTGGGCCATCAGCCTGCTGCTGACCTGGGTCGGGCCGGGCAGCGCCTTCGGCTCGGTGCTGCGTCAGGTCGGGCTGGGGGTGACAGGGCTGGAATTCGTCGGCTACCTGATCGGGATGGCGCTGGTGGTGGCGGCCATGATGCTGCTGGGCCTGCTGGTGGAACGGGCCATCGGCCGCAGCATGGCCCGGGCAGTGGACCGGCTGTTGCGCCGCATCCCGCTGGTGCGCACGGTGTGGGACCTGGCGCGGCGCATGGTCGGGCTGCTGCAGCAGCGCGACGAGCAGGGCGTGCGCTCGATGACGCCGGTGTGGTGCCACTTCGGCGGGCCGGGTGGGGCGGCCACGCTGGCCCTGCTGTCCAGCCCGCAGCCGGTGCTGGTGGACGGGCGCGCCTGCCTGGTGGTCATCGTGCCCACGGCGCCCATCCCGGTGGGCGGCGGCTTGCTGTTCGTCCCGCGGGAGTGGGTCACGCGCGCCGACCTGGGCGCAGAGGCCTTGACCAGCATCTATGTCTCGATGGGCGTGACCGCGCCGCAGTACCTGGGGGCGGCCGACCGCGCCGGCATCGGTGCGTCGGGCAATCCGTAGCGCGGCGAGGGGTTTCCCCGGAGGCCGCGCACGGGCGCCCACGGCGAGAATGCGCCGCCTTCGCGTGGTGGCAAGCGACCGACCTGTTCTGTGCGCCAGCCACGCGCCGCATCCACGAATCCCGGCCGATCTGCCCCCATGAAACTTGCCCGCTTCGATGACCAGCGCCTGGGTGTGGTGCTGGATGACGAAATCGCCGACGTCACCGGCGTGCTGGACCACCTGCCGACCAGACGCTGGCCCTTCCCGCCCGGCGACGACCTGATCGCCCACCTGGACGCGCTGCGGCCGGCCATCGAGGCGGCACTGCCTGCCGCGCCGCGCCTGCCGCTGGCCGGACGACGCTGGCTCAGCCCGGTGGCCAACCCCGGCAAGGTCGTGGCCGCGCCGGTCAACTACCGCAAGCACATCGAGGAGTCGCGCGCCGACGCCGGCATCCACTTCGGCAACGAGGTGTCAGCCATCGACCGCTACGCGCTGTTCCTGAAGGCCACGAGCTCGGTCGTCGGTGCCGGCGAGGGCATCGAGATCCACCACGACGACGGCCGTCGCACCGACCACGAGGTCGAGCTCGCGCTGGTGATCGGGCGTCAGGCGCGCCACGTGCCGCTGGAGCAGGCGCTGTCCTGCGTGGCCGGCTACCTGATCGGCCTGGACATCACGATCCGCGGCACCGAAGACCGCAGCTGGCGCAAGTCGCTCGACACCTTCACGGTGCTCGGGCCCTGGCTGGTCACCGCGGACGCCTTCGGCGACCCCGAAGCCGTGGACCTGCGCATCGCCGTCAACGGCGAAACCCGCCAGGACGCGAACACGCGCGACCTGATCTGGTCGGTGGCGCGGTGCATCTCGATGGCGTCCTCGGCCTACACGCTCTACCCGGGCGACGTGATCCTCACCGGCACGCCCGAGGGCGTGGGCCCGATCGCCCGAGGCGACACACTCGACGCCTACATCCAGGGCATCGGCGCGATGCAGGTGGCGGTGCGATGACACGTGACGTCGTCCTCATCGCCGGCGCCGGCATCGGCGGGCTGACGGCCGCGGCGATGCTGCTGCAGCAGGGCATCGACGTGGAGGTGCACGAGCAGTCGACGCAGCTCGGCGAGGTGGGCGCGGGCATCCAGGTCAGCGCCAACGCCGCGCGCGTGTACCGGGCGCTGGGCATGCTCGAGCGGGTGCGCGCGGTGGCGGCCCAGCCCTCGGCCTACCGCTTCCGCCTGCACGACAGCGGCGAGGTGCTGCAGACCATCGTGCTGGGCGAGGCCTACGAGGCACGCCACGGCGTGCCCTATCTGACGGTGCACCGCGCCGACCTCCACGCGCTGCTGGTCGAGCGCGTGCGCGAGCTCAAGGCCGACGCCATCTACCTCGGGCACCGCGTCGAGCGCATCGAGCAGCACGACGACAGCGTCACACTGCACTTCACCGACGGCGCGCAGGCATCCGGGCGGGTGCTGGTGGGCGGCGACGGGATCAAGTCCGTGGTGCGCGAGCACGTGCTGGGCGCACAGCCGCCGCGCTTCACCGGCGACGCGTCGTGGCGGCTGATGGTGCAGATGCAGGCGCTGCCCGAAGCGCATCGGCAGCACACGGTGGACATCTGGGTCGGCCCGGGCAAGCACGCGGTGACCTACCCGCTGCGCGGCGGCGCGGTGCTGAACATGGTGGGCTGCGTCGAGCAGCGCTCCTGGGACGGCGACTCGTGGATCACGCGCGCGCCCTGGGAAGAACTCGACGCCGACTTCCGCGGCTGGAACGACTCGATCGCCGCCGTGGTGGCGCTGGCACGCGAGGGCGAGTGCTATCGCTGGGCGATGAACGACCGCGAGCCTGTCTCGGGCTGGACCCACGGACGCGCCACGCTGATGGGTGATGCCGCCCACCCGACGCTGCCCTACATGGCGCAGGGCGCGGCGATGGCGGTCGAGGACGCAGCGGTGCTGGCACGCGCGATCGCGCGCGACGGCCTGGCACCGGCCGCCTTGCACCGCTACGAGCGCCACCGCCTCGAGCGCACCGCGCGCATCGTGCGCGAATCGGCCGCCAACCGCCAACTCTTCCACATGGACTCGGTGCAGGCGCTGCGCGCATCCTTCGCGAAACGCGACATGAGCGGCGAGCGCAACGCCTGGTTGTTCTCGTACGACCCGATCGAAGTGCCGATCGATTGACTACACCTGACTTCTTCCCTCCCCTCAACCCACTGGAGACGACCCATGCGATGGATCCGCAACCTCACCCTCGGCGCCGTGATGGCCTCGGCCGCCGCGCTTGCCGCCGCCCAGAACGTCGGCGTGGGCACGATGTCGCAAGGCACGATCAGCTTCAGCACCGGCTCGGTCATCGCCAAGGTGATGAAGGAGAACATGGCGATCGAGTCGCGCGTGCAGCCCTATTCGGGCGAATCGGTGCTGGTGCCGCTGATCAACAACGGCGAGATCGAGTTCGGCATCGCCAACGTGCTCGAGGCCCAGCAGGCACACGCCGGCCAGGGCAGCTTCAGCGGCCGGGCCCAGAAGGACCTGCGCGTGGCCGCCGTGCTCTATCCGCTGCGCACCGCCTACTTCGTGCGGGCCGACAGCGACATCAAGTCGGTGGCCGACCTGAAAGGCAAGCGCGTGACCGTGGGCTTCAGCGCGATGGGCACGGTGGACATCATCGCGCGGGCCCTGCTGGCCGCAGGCGGGCTGAACGACGGTGATTACCGGCCGGTGCTGGTGCCCAACGTCGTGGCCGGCGCCACGCAGCTGCAGAACGGCCGCGCCGACGCCTTCTTCTTCGCCGTCGGCGCCGCCAAGGTGGCCGAGGTCAACGCCGCCGTGCCGCTGCGCATCCTGCCGATGCCCACCGACGACGCGTCGCTGGCACGTGCCCGCGCCATCTTTCCCGATGGCTACCCCTCGAACGTCGCCCCCGGCGCCAACTTCGCCGGCGTGAGCGTGCCCACCGCCACGCTCGGCTACGACAACCTGCTGCTGACCAGCACCAAGGTGCCCGATGCCCTGGTGACCAAGGTGCTCGACGGCCTGGCCACGCAGAAGGAGGCGCTGATCGCCGGCTTCCCGCAGTTCCGCGGGCTCGATCCCAAGCTGCTGGTCAAGCCGCAACTCGCCACGCCCCACCACCCGGCCAGCCTGGCCTGGGCCAAGTCGCGTCAGTGAGGCGGGAACTCGGCTGCGGCTGACGGCGACAACAGGCAGACCCAGGAACCACCGTGACCGTGGCACGCTTGCGCGAAGCCTTGCTGGCGCTGGCCGGCCTGGCCCTGCTGGCGGCGATCACCGCGTGGATCGTCGACGTGCCGGGCCGGATGGGCATCGCGCTGTACGAGGAGCAGTTCCTCGCGCTCGTGCTCGGCTGTTCGGCGGCGCTGCTGCTGGGCCGCGTGCCGGCCGGTGCCGGCCCCGGCCGCCAGGCGGTGGGCCTGCTGTCGATCGTGCTGCCTGCGGCGGTGTTCGGCTACGTCGCGCTGCATTACCCCGACCTGCAACTCGAACTCGTCGACGCCCACGCCGCCGGCATCGCGCTGGGGCTGGCGATGCTGGCGTGCGTGCTGGAGGCCTCGCGCCGCCAGACCGGGCCGGTGCTGCCGGTGCTGGTGCTGCTGATGGCCGCCTTCGCGCTGTGGGTAGGGCCGCACCTGCCGGCCGCCTATGCCACGCGGGAGGTGTCGTTCGCGCGGCTGACGATGTATCTGGCGCTCGACACCAACGCGATGATCTCGAAGATCCTGTCGATCGCTGCCGTCGTCGTCGGGCCTTTCGTCGTGTTCGGGGCGCTGCTGAACGCCTTCGGCGGCTCGGCGATGTTCTCCACGCTGGCCGAGCGCGCGGTGGGCCACTACCGCGGCGGCGAGGCCAAAGTGGCGGTGGTCGGTTCGTCGCTGTTCGGCATCATCTCGGGCAGCGCGGTCGCCAACGTGGTCACCTCGGGTTCGGTGTCGATCCCGATGATGATGCGCTCGGGCTTCGCCGCCCGCACGGCCGCAGCGATCGAGGCGGTGGCCTCCACCGGTGGGCAGTTGATGCCGCCGATCATGGGCGCGGCGGCCTTCCTGATGGCCGAACTGCTGGAGATTCCCTACCGGGACGTCGCGGTCGCGGCCATCGCGCCGTCGGTGCTGTACTACGCCGCGCTGTTCCTGGCGGTGGATCTGCAGGCCCGGGCGCTGGGCGTGCAGGCGCGCGGCGCCGCCCAGGGGCGGCTGGCACTGGGCTGGGCCTGGCGTTTCATGCTGCCCCTGGCGGTGCTGATGGCGCTGCTGTTCGGCGCCAACTGGACACCCGAGCTCGCCGGCGTGACCGCCTGCGCTGCGCTCGTCGTCGTGTTCTTCATCGCACCGGACATGCCGGTGCGCCAGCGCCTGGCCGTGCTGTGGCGCGGGCTGCGCGAGGCCATGACCAGCACCGCCGACATCGTGCTGCTGTCGGCTGCGGCCGGCCTGGTGATCGGCGTGCTCAACCTCAGCGGCATGTCGTTCGCGGTGACGATGCAGATCTTCCAGTTGAGCGGCGGCTCGCTGGCGCTGCTGCTGATCCTGACCGCCGGGCTGAGCCTGCTGCTGGGCATGGGCCTGCCGACGGTGGGGGTGTACATCCTGCTGGCCACACTGGTCGCTCCGGCGCTGGTCAAGCTGGGCGTGGCACCGCTGGCGGCGCACTTCTACGTCATGTTCTTCGGCATGCTGTCGATGATCACGCCGCCGGTAGCCATCGCCAGCTTCGCCGCGGCATCGATCGCGCGCACCTCACCCTGGCAGGCCTCGATGTCCACGCTGCGCCTGGGCCTGCCGTTGTTCGCGATCCCGGTGGCCTTCGCGCTCAACCCGCAGATGCTCCTGTGGGCGGACGCAGGCGAAGCCGTGCTGGCCGGGCTGCTGGGCCTGTCGGCGGTGTGGGGCCTGGTGCAGGCCTTGCAAGACCAGAGCGCCCCGCGGATGGCGCGCATCGGCATGGCGGTCGTGGCGCTGGCCAGTCTGGCCGCCATCGCGCCTGACCTGGCACCCCAGGCGCTGCGCTGGGCTGTGGCGGCGCTGGCGCTCGGCCTGCACGGTTGGCGGCTGCTGGCACAACGCGATACACGCGCCGGATAGCCTGCGCCAGCCGGCAACGATCCCTATCGGGTCAACCGCACCGTCCGTGCAGCGCCGCGCAGGACGGTCTTGGACTGCCCCTGCGGCCCGGCCACCTGGACGTCGATGCGCCGCACACGGGGGAAGGCCTCGGCCAGGCCCACGCGCAGCGCCGTCAGCCGCGCGGGCTGATCGCAGTCGAAGCGGATCTCCGCCTCGAGGTCGGCATGGCCATCGTCGGCGCCTGAGGCCACCGCCGAGGCCGTGACGGCCCCGGTCTCCAGCACAGGCGCGCGGACGTCGATCGCCGCTGGCCGGCAAAGCGCGGCCGCGTCCGGTTGCAGCCAGGCGCCGGCGTCGCGCATGCGCGCAAGCGCCTGGGCCGCGGCGCGGCGCTCTGCGGCCGTGCGCGGTGCCCGCTCGAAGCCGACCAGACTGTCCAACGGCATGTCGACGCGGACCACCAAGGTCGAACCGTCGATGGCGACATCGAGCGCGGCCACGCCGTGGACATGCGGTCCGGCATGGACGGCACCTGCCAGCCCCAGCATCACGAGGATCGCCCAGCGCAGCGGCCCCACCGGGCGCCCCGGCGCCCGTGCAGCCCTGCCGCCGTCGGTTTTCGTGGGGACCGGGGCCAGGCTCGAGTGGTGGCGCAGCAGGGTCACGGCGAGACCTCCAGCGCCTGCGCCAGCGCGCTGAGGTTGTGCTCGACCATGCGCAGATAGGTGGGCGCAGGCCCGTCGGGCGCAGACAGGGCGTCCGAGTACAGCGTGCCCCCCACGCGCGCGCCGCCTTCCCGGGCGATGCGCTCGATCAGCGTGGCCGAGGTGACGTTCTCGACGAACACGGCACGCACCTGCTGCTGCCGCACCTGGCGGATCAGCGCCGCCACCGCCTTGGCCGACGGTTCGCTGTGCGTGCTCCAGCTCTGCGGCGCGACGAAGTCGATGCCGTAGGCGGCGCCCAGGTAGGCGAAGGCGTCGTGCGAGATCAGGACACGGCGCTGCGCTCGGGGGATGCGCTCCAGGCGCTCGCGCAGGCGTTGATCCAGCGCCGCGATGCGTGCCAGATAGTCGCTGCGCCGCAGGTCGATCTGCGACGCATGCTCGGGCCAGCGCTGCGTCATCGCCTCGGCGATCCGCGTCACGTAGTGCGCCGCGTGCGCCAGATCCTGCCAGGCGTGCGGGTCGACGTCGTGGGCGTGGCCGTGGCTGTGGCCGGAATGCTTGCCCGCGGCCGCCTCTCGACGCGGCTTCAGGCCCTTGGTCGCCACGACCACCGGTGCGCGCGCACCGGAGGCCCGCACCAGCCGGTCGATCCAGCCCTCGAAGCCCAGTCCGTTGACGACGATCAGATCGGCCTGCGCCAGACGGCGGCCATCGGCCGGGGTGGGCTTGAAGACGTGCGCATCGGCATCGGGGCCGACGAGCGCGGTCACCTCCAGGCCGGGCGGGGCGAGTTCGCGCACCATGTCGGCCAGGATCGAGAAGCTTGCGACGATGCGCCCCGACGCCGGCTGGGCCTGCGCGGCCCCGCCGGCCAGGGTCAACGTCCAAGCCATCGGCGCCAGCACCGGGGCCCACAACAGTTGACGGCGACGCAAGGCGCGCAGGCGGTTCAGGCTGTCATCGATCTTCATCAGGGCGATCCTCGAAAAACGGCACGGCGAGGGGTCGGCCGGTCACTCGATGACGCATCAGGCGGTGCGATGCACCGTCCGGCGCAGTCGCCGCCAGACGATGCCGTCGCGCTGGCCGAACAGCACCGACAGCAGGTACAGCGCACCGGCGGACAGCACGATGCACGGGCCGGAAGGCAGCTCGGCGGCATAGCTCAGCCACAGCCCGGCCACCCCCGACACCGCGCCGATCGCCACCGCCAGCAGGCACATCGGCAGCACACGCGCCACCCAGAACCGTGCCGTGGCGGCCGGCAGCATCATCAGGCCCACGGCCATCAGCGTGCCCATGGCCTGGAAGGCGCTGACCAGGTTGGCCACCAGCAGCACCAGCAGCGTCATGTGCACCACCGCGCCCGGCCCGCCCACGCTGCGCAGAAAGCCTGGGTCGGCGCACTCCAGCAGCAGCGGCCGCCACAGCAGCGCCAGCGTCCACAAGGTCAGGCTGGTGACGACGGCGATCTGCAGCAGGGCCGCGTCGTCGACGGCCAGCACGCTGCCGAACAGCAGGTGCATCAGGTCGACCTGGCTGCCGCGCAGCGACACCAGCAACACCCCGAGCGCCAGCGCGATCAGGTAGAAGGCCGCAAAGCTCGCGTCCTCGCGCTGCGGCGTGCTGCGCGTGACAAAACCCGCGGCCAGCGCCACCAGCACCGCGGCGACGAAGCCGCCCAGGCTCAACGCCGGCAGCGACATGCCCGCCAGCAGGAACGCCGCGGCCGCACCGGGCAGCACCGCATGCGACATCGCGTCACCCACCAGGCTCATGCGACGCAGCACCAGCAGGCAGCCGATGGGTGCGCTGCCCAGCGCCAGCGCCAGCGTGGACACCAGCGCCCGGCGCATGAAGGCGAATTCGGCGAAGGGGCCGAGCAGGGTGTCCATCAGACGGGGCGACGCCGGCCGAAGCAGCCAGAGGCTTGCACGCGACCGGGGCTCAGGCGGCCTGACGGCACAGCGGCGCGTGCTCGTCCCAGGCCTCGGCCATGCGCCGCGCGCGGAACAGGTGCTCGGCCTGCAGCACCTGCGCCGTCGGGCCCCAGGCCACCGGCTCGCGCGCCAGCAGCAGCACCTCGTCGAAGTGGGCGCGGACCTGCTCGAGGTCGTGCAGGACGGCGATCACGGTGCGCGACTCGGCGCGCCAGCGCGCCAGCAGCTGCAGCAGGTCGGCCGTGGTGCGCGCGTCGATCGCGTTGAAGGGCTCGTCCAGCAGGATCAGGTCGGCGTCCTGCAGCAGCAGCCGGGCGAACAGCGCGCGTTGCAGCTGCCCGGCCGAGAGCTCGGGCACCAGACGCGCGCCGAAACCCTCCAGGCCCACTGCGCGCAGCGCATCGGCCACGCGCGCACGGTCGTCGGCGCCGACACCGCGCCACAGCCCGATGCGCCGCCACAGCCCCATCGACACCAGATCCTCCACCGTCAGCGGGAAGCTGCGGTCGAGCTCGGCCGCCTGCGGCAACCAGGCCAGGCGCGTCGACGGGTCACGTCGGATCTGGCCCGACACGTCCACGCGGCCGCCGCCCAGCGCGGTCAGCAGCGAGCTCTTGCCCGCGCCGTTGGGGCCCACGATGGCCGTGGCCTTGCCCTGCGCGAAGGTGCCACTGAGGTGGTGCACCGCGGGGTGACCGCGCCAGGCCACGGTCAGGTCCCGCACCTGCAAGGGGGTGCGCGAGGCGTTCAGGGCGATGGAAGTCATCGGCAGTCCGTTCAGCGTTCAGGAAAGCGCCCACGCCACGGCCAGCCACAGCAGCGCGATGACGATGGACACACGCCACAACCGGGCGCCGGCGCCTGCGGTCAGCATGGGAGCGTCTTGGCCTCAGCGCGCTGCGCATGAGCGCAGCACGGCGGGCAGAAGCAGGAAGACGGCCTGGCCTTCAGGCCGGCGCGACGCACTCGCGGCAGCGCCCGTACAGCGTCAGCTCGTGGTCCTCGACGGTGAAGCCCGAAGGCGCCAGACGCGACAGATCCCCGGGGCAGGCGTGCACGTCGTAGACGCGCTGGCAGCGCGTGCACTGGAAGTGATGGTGATGGTGGTGCCCCGCCAGCTCGAAGCGCGGGTTCTCGCCGGGCAGCTGCACCGGATGCAGCTCGCCGTCGTCCACCATCGACTTCAGGTTGCGGTAGACCGTGGCGATGCTCAGCCCCGGCGCCTCGGCCTGCGCGGCGGCCAGCACCTCCGCCGGCAACAGCGGCCTGCGGGCACGCGCAAGGGCCTCCCGGATCGCCGAGCGCTGGCGGGTGTTGCGTTCCATGCGGGAAGGGTAATCGATGTGGGATGGACATGGCGGCGGCCCGGCGCGGCTCGGGTTGCCCGTGGCAGGCCCCCGACGTGTCAAACCTTTTGCGAATGCGTTTGCATTATAGGGCTGTGCTCGGTGTCCGCACGGTACATCCGCCGCGCCATCTCGAACATGGCGGCCCTCCGATGTCTTGCCCCGTGCGCCGACCTGCGCCATAGTCGGATCCCGCTTCGGAACGATCGGGCCCCGTCGGATCTGCAAGGAGGTCGCCATGCCCTTGTCGGCAAACCCCTACCCGCTCTCGCTGGTGCCGCAGCGCCACCTGGAAGAGACCGGCCGGATGCTGGCACGCACGGTCGAGCGGCTGTCGTCCGGCCTGCGCATCAACGGCGCGCGCGACGACCCCGCCGGCCTGGCGATTGCCGAGCGCCTGCTGGCCCAGTCGCGTGGCATGGACGTGGCCGTGCGCAATGCCAACGAGGCCATCTCGATGGCGCAGGTGGCAGACGGGGCGCTGTCGACGGTGACGCAGGCGCTGCAGGACATGCGCGACCTGGCGCTGCAGTCGGCCAACGGCACGCTCGACAGCGCAGACCGTGACCTGCTGCAGGCCGAATACGCAGAACTCGAGGCCGAGGTCACGCGGCTGGTGAACGGCACCGCCTACCTCGACATCGCCCTGCTCGACAACACCTCGACATCGACCTTCCAGGTCGGCGCACGTGCCGAAGACACGATAGACGTGACGCACACGGACCTGTCGTCCATCGTGGGCGCGCTGGGGTCGGTGGACGGCGCGGACGCGAGCAACGCCACCGCTGCGGTGGACCTGATCGACACCGCACTCGACACCACGGCCACGGCACAGTCGGCCTGGGGCGCGACGTTGAACCGCTTCGACCTCGTCGTCTCGGGCCTGAACGACGGCGCGATCCGCACGGCCGCAGCGCGAAGCCGCATCGTCGATGCCGACTACGCCACCGAGGTGGCCGAGCAGTCGCGGCTGCTGATCCTGCAGCAGTCGGCGGTGGCCATGCTCACACAGGCCAACGCGCAGCCGCGGCTGGTGCTGACACTGCTGGGCCTGTAGCGCACCGGCGCAGCGACGCACCCGGTCTCAACCGCCCCGGGACGCCTCGTAGCGCGCGCGCGTCGCCGCGTCCATGGGGTACAGCCCTGGCAGCGCCTGGCCGCGGCCGACCTCGTCCATGATCCAGGCCTCCATGCGCTCCTGCTCGACGGCCGCGGCGACCACGTCGCCCACCAGCGCCTGGGGGATCAGCACCGCGCCGTCGTCGTCGACGACGACCCAGTCATCCGGGAACACGGCCACGCCGCCACAGCCGATGGGCTGCTGCCAGGCGACGAAGGTCAGGCCGGCCACCGAAGGCGGCGCGGCCACGCCGTTGCACCACACCGGCAGCCCCGTGCCCAGTACCCCGGCGACGTCGCGCACGACGCCGTCGGTGACGAGCGCCGCCACCCCCCGGTAGGCCATGCGCGCGCACAGGATGTCGCCGAAGATGCCCGCCTCCTGGCACCCCATCGCGTCGACGACGGCGATGCAGCCCTCAGGCATGGCCTCGATCGCGGCCCGGGTGGAGATGGGCGCGCCCCAGGACTCGGGCGTGGCCAGGTCCTCGCGCGCCGGCACGAAGCGCAGCGTGAAGGCGCGCCCCACCAGCCGGGGCTGCCCGGGACGGATGGGCTTGGTGCCACGCATCCAGACCTTGCGCAGACCTTTTTTCAGCAGCACCGTGGTGAGCGTGGCGGTGGAGACGGTGCGCAGGGCGTCGATGA
>JBMTXX010000094.1:0-13183 GCA_049453935.1 Rubrivivax sp. | reverse complement strand
GCGAACGGATCGAAAGCCGTTCGCCCTGAGCTTGTCGAAGGGCTTGAGCACCCAGAATCTTCACAGAGGCTTCGACAGGCTCAGCCCGAACGGAGTGGGTGAGGGGCTTCGGCGGGCTCAGCGCGAACGGATCGAAAGCCGTTCGCCCTGAGCTTGTCGAAGGGCTTGAGCACCCAGGATCTCCAAAGGGGCTTCGACAGGCTCAGCGCGAGCGGAGTGGGTGAGGGGCTTCGACGGGCTCAGCCCGAACGGAGTGGGTACGGGGCTTCGATGAGCTCAGCCCGAACGGAGTGGGCAGAGGGCTTCGAAGGGCTGAGCCCGTACGGATCATGCCGTCGTCAGCCTCGCCCCTGCACCGGTACCTGGCTTCAACTGCACTTCATCGGCGCGTGCGTGTCCAGCAGGGTGCGTTGGCCGTTGCGGATGCGGATGATGTAGCCCGGCAGTTCGGAGTCGTTCTCCGAGGTGAAGCAGATCTTGCCGATCACGCCGTCCAGGTCGGTCGTGCGCAGCGCCTGGCGGATGGCGGCGCGCTCGGCCTTGACCTTGGACGGGTCGCCAGTGGCGCCGGCGCGCTTGATCGCATCGGCGTAGACATACACGATGTCGTAGGCCGAGGCATCCACATGGTGTGCGCCTGACTTGTTGACGCCGCGCTTCTTCGCCTCTTCCAGGAACTTGCGCTCGAAGCTGCGGGTGCGGTCGTTTGCGTCCCACCAGTACCACGAGACGTAGGTCGCGCCCTCGCCGTCGCTGCCCAGGACCTTGGCGATGTCCGGGTCGGCGAAGATCTGCCCGCCGATCAGCACGCTGTCGTGGCCCTGGCGGCGCAGTTCCTTCATCACCTTGGCCGTGCCCTCGGGCAAGCCCGCGAAGGCAAAGACGCCCGGCGTGCGGCCCTTGAGCTTGGTGATGTGGGGCGACAGGTCGGTGGCGTTGGTCGGGAAGCCCTCGGCCGGGATCACCATCTTCCAGCCGTTGGACTCCAGCAGGTTGGGCATCCAGCCGGCCAGCGACTTGCCGACGAACTCGTCGCTCGGGTACATCACCGCGGCGGTGCGGTTGCTGACGCCGCCCTTCTCGGCCATGGTCTTGAGCAGCCGCGCGAACTGCTTGCCTTCGTCCTCGGTGACGCGGAAGGCCCAGGTGCGGCCCTTGGTCAGGCCAGGGGCCGACGCGGCGTTGGGGATCTGCACGATCTCCAGCCGCTCGCCAGCGGCGAAGCCGACCTGCGCTTCCTGGCTGGAGAAGGGCCCGATCACGCCGAGCGCGTTGGCGTCCTGCGCGAAGCGCTGCACCGCCACCTGCGCGTTGCGCGCCTCGCTGCCGGTGTCGAACTTCTCGACCCGGATCTTGCGGCCGTTGATGCCGCCGGCGGCGTTGATCTCGGCCACCGCGATGTCCACCGCGATCTCGGTGCCCACGCCCACGCCGGCGTAGCGGCCGGTCTTGGCGTGCGTCAGCCCCAGCACGAGGTCCTGGGACCAGGCCGGCAGGGTCACACAGGCCGCCACCGCGGCCCACAACATCTTGCGCATCTTCATCGTCAACTCCTCGTGGATGAACCCAGGTAGGCCGCGGCCATGCGAGGGTCGCTCGCCAGGGACCGGGCTTGCCCCTCCAGCACCAACCGCCCCAACTCGAGCACGTAAGCCCTGTGGGCGGTCGCCAGGGCCATGTGGGTGTTCTGCTCGACGAGCAGGATGGACAGGCCGTCGCGGTGCAGGTCGCGCAGCAGCGCGAACAGGGCCTGCACCAGCAACGGGCTCAGGCCGAGCGAGGGCTCGTCCAGCATCATCAGCGCCGGCTTGCTCAGCAGCGCCCGGCCGATGGCCAGCATCTGCTGCTCGCCCCCGGACAGCACCGAGGCCAGCATGTCGCGTCGCCGCGCCAGGTTGGGAAAGCGCTCGTAGATCGCGTCGATCTCGCGCGACGGATCGTCGCGGCGGGTGTAGGCGCCCATCATCAGGTTTTCGTGGACGGTCAGGCTGACGAAGATCTGGCGACCTTCGGGCACCATGGCCAGCCCGTGGGCCACACGCCAGGCCGCTGTCTGGCGCCCCAGGGTCTGCCCCTGGAAACGGATCTCGCCACGTTGCGCACGCACCGTGCCTTGCAGGGCCTTCAGCAACGACGTCTTGCCGGCGCCGTTGGCGCCGAGCACGGTGACGATCTCGCCGGCCTGCACCTGCAGCGACAGGCCGCGCACCGCATGCGTCGTGCCGTAGCGCACGTCCAGGTCTTGCACCTCCAGCAGCATCATGCGCTCCCCGCCGGGCTTGCGGCGCTGTCGTCCGGTGTGCCGAGATAGGCCTCGAGCACCGCCGGGTCCTGGTGCACGGCCTCGGGCGTGCCCTCGAAGATCTTGCGGCCGAAGTTCAGCACCACGACGTGGTTGCACAACTCGCGCACGAAGGGCATGTCGTGCTCGACGACGACCAGCGTGATGCCGGTGGCCGACACCCGCTCCAGCAGACGGCGCAGCTCGGCGGTCTCCACCTCGTTCAGGCCGGCGGCCGGCTCGTCGAGCAGCAGCACTCGCGGCTGCGCCATCAGTGCACGCACGACCTCGATGCGCTTCTGGATGCCGTAGGGCAGATCGGCGACGACCTGGCCGGGGTAGGTGCCCAGCCCCGCAGACTCGAGTGCCTCGCGGGCGCGGGCCGTGGCCTTGGCGCCCGAGACCCACTGCAACGCGTGGCTGCGGTGGTGCTCGCCCAGCATCACGTTCTCCAGCGTCGACAGGTGGGGCATCAGGCGGATGTTCTGGAAGGACCGGGCCAGCCCCAAGCGCACACGGTCGGTGATGCTGCGGCGGGTGATGTCCTGCCCCAGGACCTCGATGCGGCCCGCGTCGATCGGGTACACGCCCGAGACGAGGTTGAACACTGTCGACTTGCCGGCGCCGTTGGGGCCGATCAGCGCCGTGCGGCTGCCCACGGGCACCTCGAAGCCCACGTCATCGATGACCTTCAGGCCGCCGAAGGACTTGCTCACGCCTTGCAGGCGCAGTGCTGCCGTCATGGTCGGGTCTCCGTGGGGGCCGGGGCGACGGGGACGCGGTGGAACAGCCGCTCGAGCATCGTCCGCGTCACCAGCCCCTGCGGACGCCACATCATCAGCAGCACCACTGCCACGCCGAAGACCATGTAGCGTCCCTCCTCGAGGAAGGCCAGCGACGGGCTGGTCTCCGACAGCCGGCGCAGGCCCTCGGGCACGAGGGTGAAGAAGATCGCGCCGACCAACGGGCCCCACACCGTCTGCGTGCCGCCCATCAGCACGTACAGCAGCACGTAGATGCTGAACAGCACGCCCGTGCCCTGCACGTCGATGAAGTTGAACTGGTGCACCAGCATCGCGCCGCCCAGCCCCCCGATGGCGCCGCCGATGGTCAGCGCCGCCACCTGCGTCATGCGCAGGTTCACCCCGAACAGATGGGCGACGCTCTCGTCGTCGTGCAGGGCGCGCACCGACAGCCCGAAGCGGGTGCGCATCAGCCAGGCGACGAAGACAACCACCACGGCCGCGGTCGGCAGCACCACCGGCAGCCCGGCGTAGTCCATCACCGTCAGGCCGGCCGCGCCGCCCAGCGCCGGGATGTTCAGCAGCACCCCTGCAACCACCTCGGCGAAGGCGAAGGTGGCCAGCACCATGTAGATGCCGCGCGTGCGCAGGATGGGGAAGGCGATCGCGAACGCCACGGCCCCGGCCATCAGCGCGCCGCAGGCCACCGCCACCGGCAGCGGCCACTCCAGCAGCGCCGTCAGGCCGCCGGCGGTGTAGGCGCCCACCAGCACGAAGCCGGCCGCGCCGAGGTTCAGCAGCCCCGCGGCGGCGGGCACGAAGACCGAATAGGCGACGATCACGTTGATGGCCAGCAACGCGATCAGCCCGCTGAGGTAGCCCGACATCAGAACTTCCCCTTCCCGATCTTGGAGGCGCCGAACAGGCCCGAAGGGCGCACGACCAGGATCAGCAGCAGCAGCCCCCACACCGGGATCTTCTCGATCTCGGCGCCGAAGGTGCTGATGGCCAGCACCTTGACCAGACCGACCAGCAGACCCCCGGCGATGGCGCCCCAGATGTTGCCCAGCCCGCCCAGCACCATGCCGGCGATCGCATCGGTGGCGATGGCTTCCCCCATGAACGGGGTGACGGTGCCGTAACTGGCCGCATACAGGATGCCGGCGAAGGCCGACAACGCCCCGGTGATCACGAACACCACCGGCACGATGCGCTGCACCTCGATGCCCATCAAGGTGGCCGCGTTCGGGTTCTCGGCGATGGCGCGCAGTGCCCGACCGAGTTGCGTGCGGGTCAGCAGCGCGTTCAGCAGCATCACCAGCACGATGGCCAGCGCCAGCGCGATCAGGTGCGGCACGCCGAACAGCAGGCCGGCGAACGCCACGCTGGTGTTCTCGAACGGCAACTCGAAGCGCTGCGGGTCGGCGCCCCACAGCGTCATCGCCAGGTGCTCGAACACGATCAGGAAACCCAGAGAACTCACCAGCGGCAGTGCGTGCTCGGTGGCGTCACCGAAGCGCGCTTTCATGTAACGGTAGGTCACACGCTCGATCAGCAGCGAGGCCAGCACGGCCGCAGCGATGCCGGCCAGCGCGGCCGGCACCCAGTGCCAGCCGAAGCCGCCGAAGTGCGGCCCTGCGCTCGACAGCGCCCAGGTGACCATGCCGGCCACCATGAACAGCGCCGGGATCGTGAAGTTCAGGAAGTTCAGCATCCCGATCGTCAGCGTGAAGGCGACCGCGACAAAGGCGAGGATGCCGCCGAGCATCAGGCCGTTGACGATCTGCTGCAGCAATTCCATGGGGGGTGATCCGGTGCGGAGCGGTGGAGAGCGGTCGCGGGGGCCTGGGCCCCTCAGGCGCCGGGGATGTGCGTGGTGTGCTGGGTCAGGTAGTGCTGCGCCAGCGCCTCGCGCGTCGTCCACCAGACCTGCGGGTGCTGCTTCGCGTGAGCCAGGAACTCGCGGAAGCAGGGCATGCGGTGTGGGTGGCCCGAGACGTGCGGGTGCAGGCCCACGCTCATCAGGCGGGCGCTGTCCTGGCTGTCGCGCAGCAGTTCGTCGAACTGGTCCTTGAGCATGCGCGCGGCGTCCCAGGTGTTCATCGCCCGGCGGTGGAAGAAGGTGAAGTCGTTGACCTCGATGGTGTAAGGCACGTTGACGATGGGCCCGTGCGGGGTGTGGATCAGGTAGGGCTGCTCGTCGTTCATGTAGTCGCAGAAGAACAGCAGCCCGCGCTCGGCCAGCAGGTCCGGGGTGTTGGGCGTGCCACGCAGCGACGAAGACAGCCAGCCCCGTGCGGGGCGGCCGACCACTTTCTCGTAGGCCGCCAGCGTGGCGTCGATCACCGCGCGCTCGCGGTCGATGTCGAAGGTGTGGCGTGTCAGCAGTTCGCCCTGCTCGTAGTTGTGGGCGACGATCTCCCAGCCGCGGGCGTCGGCGTGGCGCACGATCTCGGGCCGCTCGAGCGCCGTCTTGGCGTTGATCGTGCACGACAGCGGCACGCCCATGTCCTCGAACAGGCGGAACAGCCGCCACACGCCCACGCGCTGGCCGTACTCGCGCCAGGTGAAGTTGGGGAAATCGGCCACGTTGCCCGGCAGGCTGTCGGGCAGCATCGGCGGCCCGCCGGCGTAGTAGGGCTCGCTCGTGTCCTTGACCAGATCCCAATACTCGCAGTTCATCGTGACGATGACGGCCAGCGTCTTGCCTTCGGGCCAGCGCAGCGGGCCGCGCGAGGGCATGGGGGACCAGGGGTAGTGCATCGACGGGTTCCTTCGGGAGAGGTCGGTGGGAGGGCCTGTCTACACTCGCGGGCTTTGCGGGCGGTGTGCGCCCGGCCGCCGACAGGACATCAGATGAGCAAGTGGTCTCTCGGGCAGTTCACCGTCGATCGGGTCGTCGAGACGCAAGGGCCTTTCGCGCCCGTGGACTTCCTGCTGCCGCAGGTGGACCTGGCGCGCATCGACGCCACGGCGCCCTGGCTGCGCCCGCGCTATCTGAGCGACGACGATCGCGTCGTGATGAGCTTCCACAGCCATGTGATCGACACGGGCCGGCAGCGCATCCTGGTGGACGCCTGCGTGGGCAACGACAAGGAGCGCCCGATGCGTCCCGGCTGGCACCGCCAGCGCTTCGGCTGGATGGAGGCGCTGGTGGCCGCAGGCCTGAAGCCCGAGGACATCGACGTGGTGTGCTGCACCCATCTGCATGCCGACCACGTGGGCTGGAACACCTGCCTGCGCGATGGGCGCTGGGTGCCGACCTTTCCGCGGGCACGCTACCTGTTCGGTCGGCGCGAGCTCGCGCACTGGCAGGCCGAGCACGACGAGGCGTCGGCGCAGGGCCGCGCGCTGCCCAACCACGGTTCGTACAGCGACAGCGTGCTGCCGGTGATCGAAGCCGGCCAGGCCGACCTGGTGGACGACGGGCACGAGATCGAGGCCGGGGTGTGGCTCGAGCCCGCACCTGGCCACACGCCGGGCACCGTGGTGCTGCATGCGCGCAGCGCGGGGTGCCGCGCCGTGTTCAGCGGCGACATCCTGCATACGCCCGTCCAACTGGTCGACCTGGGCTGGAACTCGCGCTTCTGCGAAGACCCGGCGCAGGCGTCGCAGACCCGTCAGCGCCTGGTCGAGGCGGTGGCCGGCACCGACACGGTGGTGCTGCCGGCGCACTTCCCGGACCCGGCCGGCGGGCGCATCGTGGACCAAGGCGGTGCCTTGTGCTGGCGGGCCGCTTGACGGCGTCTTCGACATCTCGATGAAGCGGGTGACGGTGCCGGTGGCCTGTGTCCCTTCCCGCGCCGCCGCGACCGGCGTCAGGCCGTCGGCCGGGACCAGGCCGGCACGAAGGCGTTCTTGACGGCGCGTGCAGGCGTGGACTTCGCGCATCGGTCGATGACCTGCCGTCACATGATGGCAGGCAGATCGTGCCTGGCCTGGCGCGCCGCCTGCGCTGCGATGGCGGGTGGCTGATCCGACGGCCACTGCCGTGCGATGTAGCGTTCACCGTTGACCTCGTTGCCGGCTTGCGTCATCAGCCACAGCAGCGGCGCGCGCATCAATGACGGCGGCAGCAGGTGGCCATCGGCGCCGCGCCGCGCATCCCCTTGGCCGGGGATCAGCCGTGTGTCACTGGCGCCCCCGGGCAGCAGCACGTTGACGGTGACGCCGGTGCCCTGCAGATCCTTGGCCCAGATCACACTCATCGCCTCGAGCGCCGCCTTGGACGGGCCGTAGGGGCAGTAGCCGGTGCGCACCATGGTCTGCAGGCTGGTCGAAATGTTGACGACCCGACCGCGTCCGGCGGCGACCATCGCCGGCACGCAGGCGCGCGCCATCAGGAAGGCGCCGGTGACGTTGGCGTCGACGATATGACGAAAGCCTTGAGGGTCTGCCTGCCAGAACAGCGCCGGTCGGCGGTTGAAATCTTCGCTGATCTCCAGCATGCCGCGACCGGCGTTGTTGACCAGGCCGTCGATGCGTCCGAAGGCATCGAGACAGCGCTGCGCGACGGCCTGGCAGGCGCCCCAGTCGGCGACATCGGCCACCATCGCGACGGCTCTCGGCGTGTCGCAGCCCTGGTTCCAATGGTCGACGGCCGCCTGCAGTTCACCGGCCTCACGCGCACCGGTGATCAGCACTCGGTGGCCGGCCTGTACCAGCGCGTCGGCCATCTCCCACCCCAGGCCACGGCCACCGCCGGTGACGATGACGGCGCGCCCGGGGTCGCTGGACGCCGGCTGGGATGTTTCGGGTGGGGTGTTCATGCGTTCACATCAAGGCTGTCGCCGGCACGGTCTGCGCGACCATCGCACGTGGCCGGGCACTGAGGATGTGGGCCTGGTGGCGCAATCGGCACAGAAACGGGTCGCGCGCCTTCAGCGCGTCGATGAGTTCCCAGTGCTGCTGGTTCGATCGCCGCACGCGCACTTCACCCGGCCATCCGTGCTGTTTGAGCGTGACCAAAGGCAGGTCGAGCAGGCCTTTGGCCAGGGATTGCAGGCGCGAGGAGCGGCTGGCCCGCAGCAGCGCCTGGTGGAACTCGGTGTTCAGCGTCTGGAACCGTGACAGCAATCCCGTTTCCGGAAGCCCGGCATCGTCCAGCAGGTGATCGATCTCACCCGCGATCCGGCTCATCTCGTCCCAGTCCGAGGGTTGGCTGTGCACCGCTGCCAGGCTTGCTGCGTGGCCTTCGAGCATCGCGCGCAACTGAAAAACCTCATCCACCTCGGCGCTGCCGAGTTCCAGCACAAAGGTCCCGCGACTGGACTCGGTGCGCACCAGGCCGTCGGCCGCCAGCCGCCGGAAGCAGTCACGCACCGAGGTGCGCGAGACGCCGATGCGCTGCGCCACGTCCTCTTCGATCAAGCGCTGGCCAGGACGCACCTCTCCGTCCAGGATCCACTGCCGGACGGTGTCGTAAGCCAGGGTGCTTGCGCGGGTCATCCAATTCAATATAGGTTGATTGTGTACAGTCGGTTCCAAAAACCATAACCAAAGAGTGGTCAAAATAGGGAAAACACTGAGCTTGCGTCGGCGATAGGCGGCTTGTTGATCGATATGGCACAAATGTCTATGGGCCTAGGCAAAACTTTGTGTACATTGCAGACATCATTGTTCGAGTGAACGAGGATGAATCAAACACACGTTCTGATTGCCGGCGCCGGCCCGGTGGGTCTGGTCAGCGCGCTGGTGCTGGCGCGCGAAGGGGTGCGCGTCACCGTCATCGAGGCGGCGGCGCAGCTCAGCATGGACCTGCGCGCCTCCACTTTCCACCCGCCCACGCTCGACATGCTCGCGCGCTACGGCCTGACCGACACCTTGGTGCGTCAGGGCTTGGTGGCGCGCTACACGCAGCAGCGGGACCGGCAGGAGGGCGTGATCGCCGAGTTCGACATGCAGTTGCTGTCCGGCGACACCGACCACCCCTTCCGGCTGCAGTGCGAGCAGTGGAAGCTGACGCAGCTGATCAAGTCCCAGCTGGACGCGATGCCGCACGTGAGTTTTCACTTCAAGGCCCGCATCGAGTCCGTGGTGCAGGACGGTGATCGCGTGCGTGCGGCCGTGACCATCGACGGTCAGGCCCATGAGATCGAGGCCAGCCACCTGATCGGGGCCGATGGCGCCTGGAGCGCCGTGCGCCGCAGCCAGGACATCGAATTCGAGGGTTACACCTACCCGGAGCGCTTCCTCGTGGTGTCGACGGAGTTCGAGTTCGCCGACCACCTGCCCAAGCTGTCCTACGTCAATTACTGCTCCGACCCGCACGAGTGGTGCGTGCTCCTGCGCGTGCCCACGCTGTGGCGGGTGCTGTTCCCCACGCCGGCCAGCGAGACCGACGAGGAATGCCTGAGCGACGCCTCGGTCGAGCGGCGGCTGCAGAACCTGGTGCCGCGGCCCGAGCCGTACCAGACCGCGCACCGCACGCTGTACAAGGTGCACCAGCGGGTGGCACGGCAGTTCCGCAAGGGCCAGGTCTTCCTGGCGGGTGACGCCGCCCACATCAACAACCCGCTGGGCGGGATGGGGATGAACGGCGGGGTACACGACGCGATCAACCTGTGCAGCAAGCTGCTGCAGGTGCTGTTGCACGGCGCCGATGACGCGCTGCTGGACCGCTACGAGCGTCAGCGCCGCACCATCGCCATCGAATACATCAACGCCAGCACCGCGCGCAACAAGCGCGAGATCGAGGAGCGCGACCCGGTGGAGCGCCGCAAGACGCAGGACGCGCTGCGCGCCACCGCAGCTGATCCGGCACAGGCGCGGGCCTACCTGCGCAAGACCTCGATGCTGGACGCGCTCGAGCGCGCGGAGGCCATCGCATGAGCGACACCATGACCCACCAGGGGATCACCACCCGCAGCGGCACCGAGCGCCGCGCCCAACTGGCCGCCCGCATGAAGACCGGCCAGCTCGTCGTCGCCCCTGGCGTCTACGAGGGCATCACAGCCCGCATGGCCGACGCCATGGGTTTCGAGGCGCTGTACATGACGGGCTACGGCACGGTGGCCTCGCAGCTCGGTCTGCCCGACGCCGGGCTGGCCAGCTACACCGACATGGTGGGCCGCGTGACCCAGCTGTGCGCCATCACCGGCACGCCGATGATCTGCGACGGCGATACCGGCTACGGCGGGCTGCTGAACGTGATGCACACCGTGCGCGGCTACGAGGCCGCGGGCGCCTGCGCGATCCAGCTCGAGGACCAGGAGTTCCCGAAGAAGTGCGGCCACATGCTGGGCCGGCGCGTCGTCGATGCCGAGCTGATGGCCGACAAGATCCGGGTGGCGGTGGAATCGCGCCGCGACCCCAACTTCCTGATCATCGCCCGCACCGACGCGCGCACCACGCTGGGCCTGGACGAAGCCCTGCGGCGGGCTGCGCTGTACGGGCAGGCAGGGGCCGACATCCTCTTCGTCGAGAGCCCCGAGTCGGTCGAGGAGATGCGCACCATCTGCCGCAGCTTCGACAAGCCCTTGCTGGCCAACATGGTCGAGGGCGGGCGCACCCCCATCCTGACGCGGGCCGAGCTGCAGGACATCGGCTACCGCCTGGCCATCTTCCCGGCCACCGCCTTCCTGGCGGCCGGCGCCGCCTACCGCGCGGTGTACGACACGCTGAAGGCCGAGGGCTCGACCACGAACCCGCCGGTGCCGCTGCACGACTTCAAGGCCTTCTCGCAGATGATGGGGTTCGACTGGGTCTCGGCATTCGACGCGCGCCACGCGCGGCCGGAGTGAGCGCGCCGCGTCGAGCCGTCCGACCTGACGAGGACTGACATGGACAAGCACGCGATCTACCGCCATCAGGGCCTGGGCGGCACCTCGGGTATCGGCCAGCGCTGCGGCCTGGTGCTGGTGGACTTCGTCAACGGCTTCGTCGACTTCGACCAGCTCGGCGGCCCGCACATCGAAGCCGCGGCGCAGGCCACAGTGCCGCTGCTGGCGGCATTCCGGCGCCTGCAGCTGCCGGTGGTACACACCCGCGTGGTGTTCGAGGCCGATGGCGCCAACCACAACGTTTTCGCGCTGCGCGTGCCGCCGCTGCAGAAGCTGACCGAGGATGCCCCGGGCTCGCAGATCGTGCCGGCGCTCACGCCGGCGCCCGGCGAGTGGGTGATCCGCAAGCAGTCGGCGTCGGCCTTCTTCGAAACCGGGCTGGCGGGCTGGCTGCACCAGCGCGGCGTCGACACCTGCGTCATCGTCGGCTGCACCACCAGCGGCTGCGTGCGTGCGAGCGTGGTCGATTCGATGCAGCACAACTTCCGCACCGTCGTGATCAGCGATTGCGTCGGCGACCGCGCGCTCGAGCCGCACGAGGCCAACCTGTTCGACATGCGGCAGAAATACGCCGACGTGATGACGCGCGACGAGTTCCTCGCCCGGATCGGGGCGTCGCAGACTGGAGATTGAATTCATGGACCACCTCGGCTACCGCAAGAAGATGGGCACGCTGGGCCCGTCGACCAACACCATCGTCCAGCCCGACTTCGACGACCTGCGCCCGGTGGGTGTGACCAACCACTACAGCCGCATCGCGATCCCGAACGACCCGGTGACCGACGACGCGAGCTTCCTGAAGCTGGTGGACAACATCAACCAGGCCACGCTGGCGGCGGTGGACGTGCTGCGCAGCTGCGAGATGGACTATCTCGTCATGGGCATGTCGGCGGCGACCTTCTGGAACGGCCGCGGCGGGGCCGAGAAGTACCTGGCGATGATGCGCGAGCGCGCCGGGGTGGGTGTCTCGTGCGGCTCGTTCGCCACCGAGGCGGCCTTGAACGTCTACAAGGTCAAGCGCATCGCCTTCCTGTCGCCGTACTTCGAGGTGGCCAATGCCCAGGTGCGCCGCTTCTACGAGGACTGCGGCTTCACGGTGGTGCGCGATGTCTGCCTGCGCCGGCCCAGCCCGGTGCAGATCGCGCACAGCACCGACGCGATGTGCCGCGAAGCGATACGCCAGCTCGATGGCGACGACGTCGACGCCATCGTGCAGGTGGGCACCAACCTGTCGATGATCCGGCTGGCCGCCGCGGCCGAGCTCTTCCTGGGCAAGCCGGTGATCGCGATCAACACCGCCACCTACTGGCACGCGCTGCGCGCCGTGGGCATCACCGACCGCAAGGCGGGCTTCGGCTCGCTGATGGAACACCACTGACCCCACTCCCAAGGAGACCGACCATGCATCGTCGTCACGTCCTGACTCTGGCCGCTGCGGCCAGCCTGGCCCCAATCGCCTCGGTGTCGCACGCACAGGCATTCCCGAGCCGCACCGTGCGCATCGTCGTGCCGGCCACCGCGGGCAGCGCCGATGTCTTCGCCCGCGCGCTGGCGCAGCGCCTGACGCCGGTGCTGGGCCAGCAGGTCATCGTCGAGCAGAAGCCTGGCGCCGGCACGCACATCGGTAACGACCACGTGGCCCGCTCGGCACCCGACGGCCACACCATGCTGATCAACAGCCTGCCGCTGGTCACCGGCGACGCGCTGTACTCCAAGCTGTCCTACAACACCGCGCGCGACCTGCGCCCGGTGATCCTGGTGGCCGAGGTCACCAACATCATCACCGTGCACCCGAGCCTCGGGATCAACACGCTGAAGGAACTGGTCGACCTGGCACGCCGCGATCCGGGCAAGCTGAACTACGGCACGCCAGGCGCCGGCAGCTCGGGCCACCTGTCTGGCGAACTGCTGAACGTCAAGACCGGCGCCAAGATCATGCACGTGCCCTACCAGGGCAATGCCCAGGCGACCAAGGACCACCTGTCCGGCATCCTGCAGGTCGGGTTCGTCAACATGCCCGTGGGCATCCAGTTCGTCAAGGGCGGGCAGCTCAAGGCCCTGGCGGTCACCAGCGCCAAGCGTTCCGCTTACCTGCCGGACGTGCCCACCGTCAACGAGGCCCTGGGCCTGAGCGACTACGAGCTCACCGGCTGGTTCGGCATCATGGTCCCGTCCGCCACGCCCACCGACGTCGTGACCCGCCTGAACGCCGAGATCGGCCGCATCCTGAAGGACCCGTCCTTCGTCGAGATCGTCAGCAAAGCCGGGGGGGATGTGCTCGGCGGCAGCGTGGACGACTTCGCCGCGTTGATGCAGCGTGACAGTGTGCGCCTTGCCGAAGTACTGCGGGCGTCTGGGACGCAGAAGGTGAATTGAGG
>JBMTXX010000093.1:0-13266 GCA_049453935.1 Rubrivivax sp. | reverse complement strand
TCGAGCAGGCGAAGAAGAGTGCGCCTTGCATCATCTTCATCGACGAGATCGACGCGGTCGGCCGCCATCGTGGTGCGGGCCTGGGTGGCGGCAACGACGAGCGCGAGCAGACGCTGAACCAGATGCTGGTGGAGATGGACGGCTTCGAGACCAATCTCGGGGTGATCGTCATGGCGGCCACCAACCGGCCCGACATCCTGGATCCGGCGCTGCTGCGCCCTGGTCGCTTCGACCGTCAGGTCTACGTCACACTGCCCGACGTGCGCGGCCGGGAGCAGATCCTGAACGTGCACATGCGCAAGGTCCCGGTCGGTCAGGACATCCGTGCCGACATCCTGGCCCGAGGCACCCCCGGCTTCTCTGGAGCGGATCTCGCCAATCTGGTGAACGAGGCGGCGCTGTTTGCGGCGCGGCGTAACGGCCGGACGGTCGAGATGGTCGACTTCGAGCGCGCCAAGGACAAGATCATGATGGGCCCGGAGCGCAAGTCCATGGTCATGCCCGAGGAGGAGCGGCGTAACACCGCCTACCACGAGGCCGGCCATGCGCTGGTGGCGCGCCTGATGCCCAAGACCGATCCGGTCCACAAGGTCACGGTGATCCCGCGGGGTCGTGCCCTGGGCGTGACGATGCAACTGCCTGAGGGTGATCGTTACAGCATGGACAAGGAGCGCATGCTGTCGACGATCTCTGTGCTGTTCGGTGGACGCATCGCTGAAGAGGTGTTCATGAACCAGATGACCACCGGCGCCAGCAACGACTTCGAGCGTGCCACGCAGATCGCGCGCGACATGGTCACACGCTACGGCATGACCGACGAACTCGGCCCCATGGTGTACGCCGAAAACGAGGGCGAGGTCTTTCTCGGACGCTCGGTCACCAAGCAGGTGAACGTGTCCGAGCAGACGATGCAGAAGGTCGACCTCGAGATCCGCAAGATCATCGACCAGCAGTACGCGATCGCGCGCCAACTGATCGAGGACCACAAGGAAAAGATGCACGCGATGGCGCGTGCCCTGCTCGAGTGGGAGACCATCGACAGCGAGCAGATCGACGACATCATGGCCGGCAAGCCGCCGAGGGCGCCCAAGGACTGGACGCCGCAGCCGCCCCGCTCCGGCGGGGGTGGGTCTTCGCCGACCGTGTCGACCGACAGCGCCCCCGCCGCTGCCTGAAGCGGCGGTCGGTGGTGATTCACGAAGGGGCCTTGTGGCCCCTTCGTCGTTCTCAGCCCTGCGACGGCCGCGCAGTCCGCCGTTGACGGGTCGGGTGTCTTCCTGCGTCTGCGCACAGTCTGAAGCCTGCGAAGGGCTCGTGCCGGCCTTCAGGATGGGCCTGGGTACGCCACAATCCGGCAAGGGAGCCATTTCGAGCATGAGCAGAACGTATTTCGGTACCGATGGGATACGCGGCACGGTGGGGCAATCCCCGATCACCGCGGACTTCATGTTGCGGCTCGGGCATGCCATCGGGCGGGTGCTCAGGCGGTCCACCCGAACCCCCCGTGTCCTGATCGGCAAGGACACGCGCATCTCCGGGTACATGATCGAGTCCGCGTTGGAGGCGGGGTTCGTCTCCGCTGGAGTGGACGTCCTGCTCAGTGGGCCGCTGCCGACCCCGGGTGTGGCCTATCTGACGCGTGCGCTGCGGCTGGATCTGGGTGTGGTGATCAGCGCCTCACACAACCCTTACCAGGACAATGGTGTCAAGTTCTTCTCGGCGCGGGGCGAAAAGCTTCCCGACGACTGGGAGGCGGACGTCGAGGCCGAATTGCTCCAGCCGGCGCAATGGGCCGATTCCGCCAGCCTCGGCAAGGCGCGACGGATCAACGATGCCAGTGGCCGGTACGTCGAGTTCTGCAAGTCCACTTTCGGATCGGAGTTGTCGCTCCGGGGCATGGACCTGGTTGTGGATGCTGCTCACGGTGCGGCCTATCACGTGGCACCCGATGTCTTCCACGAGCTCGGCGCCACGGTCACTTCGATCGGCTGCCAGCCCAATGGCGTCAACATCAACGACGGTGTCGGCGCCACCGCGCCCGCAGCCCTGATCGAGACCGTCAAGGCCCGTGGCGCCGATTACGGCATCGCGCTGGACGGTGATGCCGATCGTCTGCAGCTGGTCGACCGGCAGGGACGCCTGTACAACGGCGACGAGTTGCTCTACGTGCTGGCGATGGACCGCCTGGCTGCCGGTGAGGCGGTGCCCGGAGTGGTCGGCACACTCATGACCAACATGGCCGTCGAGCAGGCCCTGACGCAGCAGCGTGTCGAACTGGTGCGCGCCCGGGTGGGGGATCGCTACGTGCTCGAGGAACTGGTCCGCCGCAGTTGGCAATTGGGGGGTGAGGGCTCGGGACACCTGATCGCCCTGGACCGGCACACCACCGGTGACGGAGTCGTCAGTGCCTTGCAGGTGTTGCAGGCCGTCCGTCGTCGCGGCCGGTCGTTGGCCGAGTTGCTCGAGGGGGTGGTCTTGTTCCCCCAGGTGCTGGTCAATGTACGGTTGCCTGCCGATGCGGACTGGCAGCGCAATCGTCGCCTTCAGACCGAGCGAAGCGAGGTCGAAGCCGTCCTGTCTGGCCGGGGACGCGTGCTGATCCGCCCCTCCGGGACGGAGCCCGTGCTGCGCGTGATGGTCGAGGCGCAGCAGCAAACCTTGGCGCAGTCAGCGGCCAACAGGCTGGTCGAGGCGGCGTTGGCCGGTGCCGAGGGCTGACACGGCAGGTGTCCTCGGATCTGGCTGATGACCGCGGGCATGCCGGCGGTCACCCGTGCTGCCCTTGTGCGCATGCCCGTCAACGCTGGTTTGGTCCCGAAGACCGGTCTCAGCGTCTGTAAACGCTGAAGATCTCGTCCTGTTCGGTGGGCCTGCGGACGGTTCCGACGAGTGTCCATCCGGCAGCGGGAGCAGCCATCGTCTGTCGGGAGATCTGCAGCAGGATCGGGCAGGCGCTCTGCTGGCTGGCGCCGTCCCGGGCGTCGACCCGCCATCCGCCCAGCGATTCGAAGGCAGCGGTCCAGGAAGCGCTGAGCCCGGTGCCTGCCATACAGGGGGCGCTGCCCACGAGAGGCCTAAGGGCGTCGACCACGGGACGGGCGCTTCTGCCGTAGTCCAGCAAGGGCAGCCACAGGGTCATCAGCAGGATCCAGCACGTGGCCACGCCGCCGGCGGGCAGGATCAGGCTCTTCCAGAGTTCCGGTCGGTGTCGTCTGGTGCGCCAGCGCACCAGCGCCAGCCATGCGGCCGCGGCCGCCGCGCCCACCACCAGCGCGAGCCACGAGAAATCCGCTTCGAATCCCACTGCCAGTTTGGCGATGTTCGCCGCCGGTCGTGCGGGAAAGCCCGTGTGCATGGCCACGTACATGAACCAGATGAACAGCGCGCACACGCTGAAGAAACAGATCGAGAACCAGTCGACGGCCGCAGCGATCGCGCGTCGCATGGTGGGCAGTGCGAAGGCGGACAGGATCGCCAGGCCGGGAATCGCCAGCAGCAGGATGCGGTCTGAGCCGCCGGCGACCACATTACCGGCCAGCGCGCACAGGCTGATGCCCATCGGCAGCGCCAGGTGGCGCCGCAGCACATGGCCGCGCCATTGCCACACCGCCCACGCGGCCAGCAGCCAGGCGGGCCACATGAACCAGGCCCACTGCCTGGCAAGGGTCAGGAGGTCGTCCGCGGCCGATGGGGGATCCCAGCGCCACGCCCATATCCCGAGCACAAACGCCATCAGCGCGCTCGCCAGGGTTGCAGTGATCACCCACGGGGCCAGGGCCCGATGGCGAGGTGCGGCTGAGCGCAGACAGATCAATGCCGTCACCAGCCCGAAGGCCAGGCTCAGCGTTGGCGCACCGCTGGCGGCCAGCAGCGGCAACGAGACGAGCACCGCCGTGCGCGCACGGATCGGGCGCCATCCCGCGGACGCGACGGCCCACAGCAGCACGGAGGTGGCCATGAGCTGCACGAGTTCCGGCGTGGTCTCGTGGCCGAGTTGCAGCAGACCGAGCGTGCCGATCATCGCCAGCACCGCACCGTCGGCCAGCGTGCGGGCGTAGTCCTGCGGTTCGGCCTCGCCACCGAACGCCAGCGGCAGCGGGCGCGCCGCGTCGGAGCACGCCAGGCGGAAGGTGGCTTGCCATACCAGGACCAGCGTGGCGGCCAGGATCAGCGAAAACGGCAGCCGTGCGGCGATGACAGGGTCCACGCCAGGGCTGAGCGCCGCGATGGCCAGTGCGCCAATCCAGTGCGGCAGCAGCGCCGCATCGACGCCCACCCCGCCTAGCATCGGCGCCCACCAGGAGGTGCGACCTTCGGCCATCGCTGCCATCAGGCCATAGGCGCTGAGTTCCGCGCCGCGCCATGGATCACGTCCCAGAACGCCTGGCAGCACCCAGGCCAGGCAAAGACACAGCAGCACCAGGCGGGGCAGTGGTCTGGCCTGCTCCTGCGTGACGATCGCCGGATGGATGCTGCTCACGGCGGACGGGCCGATACGCGTGAAGTCGGGTCAGGAGAGAAAAAGGGCAGCCGAAGCTGCCCTTGTCTGGCCGAGTTCGGTCTCGATCACTTCCGGCTGAGGTGCGCGAACTTGTTGCGGAACTTCTCGACGCGCCCGCCGAGGTTGTCCACGCTCTTCTGCGTCCCGGTGTAGAACGGATGCGATTCGCTGCTGGTCTCGAGCTTCATCAGCGGCAGTTCGCGACCGTCGTCCATGGTGATCTTCTCTTTGGTCTGCAAGCACGAGCGCGTGACGAACTTGAAGCCATTGGACAGATCGACGAAACACACGTCCCGGTAGGCCGGGTGGATACCTTCTTTCACAGCGAACCTCGCAAAGTCATGTGGCACAGCCTCGCCGCAACCTTGCGACGCACACGCACCTGGAAAACACAGGATTGTATCGGTGCGACGTCAACCGCCACGCCGCATCATGTCGAAGAAGTCGAGGTTGTTCTTGCTCGCCTTCATCTTGTCGAGCATGAACTCCATCGCCTCGATCTCGTCCATCGGGTACAGCAGCTTGCGCAGGATCCAGCTCTTCTGCAGGATTTCCGGCTTGAGCAGCAATTCCTCGCGCCGTGTGCCGGACTTGTTGATCAGGATCGACGGATACACCCGCTTTTCCGCCATGCGGCGGTCCAGGTGGATTTCGCAGTTGCCGGTGCCCTTGAACTCTTCGTAGATGACTTCGTCCATGCGGCTGCCGGTGTCGATCAACGCGGTGCCGATGATGGTCAGGGACCCACCTTCCTCGACATTGCGGGCGGCGCCGAAGAAGCGCTTCGGACGCTGCAGCGCGTTGGCGTCCACGCCGCCGGTCAGCACCTTGCCGGACGAGGGCAGCACGTTGTTGTAGGCGCGGGCCAGTCGCGTGATCGAGTCCAGGAGGATCACCACGTCCTTCTTGAGCTCCACCAGACGCTTGGCGCGCTCGATCACCATCTCGGCCACCTGCACGTGACGCGCGGCTGGCTCGTCGAACGTCGAACTGATGACCTCGCCGCGCACCGTGCGCTGCATCTCGGTCACCTCTTCGGGGCGCTCGTCGACGAGCAGCACCATCAGGTGGGCGTCCGGGTGGTTGGCCGACAAGGCATGGGCGATGTGCTGCATCATCATCGTCTTGCCGGTCTTGGGCTGCGCGACGAGCAACGCGCGCTGACCCTTGCCGATGGGCGCGACGAGGTCGATGATGCGGCCGGTGAGGTTTTCCTCACTCTTGATCTCGCGCTCGAGCCTGAACTGCTCCTTCGGGAACAGCGGGGTCAGGTTCTCGAACATGATCTTGTGCTTGTTCTCCTCGGGCGTCAGGCCGTTCACGCGGTCGACCTTGACCAGGGCGAAGTAGCGCTCGCCGTCCTTGGGCACGCGAACTTCGCCTTCGATCATGTCCCCGGTGTGGAGATTGAAGCGGCGGACCTGGCTCGGCGACAGGTAGATGTCGTCGGTGCTCGCCATGTAGCTGGTGTCAGGCGAGCGCAGGAAGCCGAAACCGTCCGGCAGGACTTCGAGGACGCCGTCGCCGAAGACCTGCTCGCCTGCCTTGGCACGTTTCTTCATGATCGCGAACATCAACTCCTGCTTGCGCAGGCGGCTGACGTTGTCGATCTCCAGGGCCTCGCCCATCTTGATGAGCGCTGAAACGTGCAGGGCCTTCAGTTCGGAAAGATGCATGAACGGGCTCAGGAGGCCGGGGTTTCCGGATAGGAGCGGGCGAATCGGTCACGCCCGGAAGTCGCGGGGGTCAGGACGAGCCTGTCGAAGGCCCCGCTGTCAGACTGCACCGCACGGGCCGATCAGGCGCGGCGGGGACTACCCAAAAGTGGATGGCAGGAGGCGCCGTCCGGGGAGTCGGTGGGTGAGGCTTGCGCGTCTCACCCTCAACTTTTCTCGATTATAGATGTCCGTCGACGAAGGCGGCGAGTTGAGCCTTCGGCAGCGCGCCGACCTTGGTGGCCACCAGCTGCCCGCCCTTGAAAAGCATCAGCGTCGGAATGCCCCGGATGCCGAACCGTGCCGGGATCTGCTGATTCTCGTCGACATTCATCTTCGCGATCTGCAAACGTTCGCCGTAGTCCTGCGACAACTCTTCGAGGATGGGCGCGATCATCCTGCAGGGCCCGCACCACTCGGCCCAGTAGTCGACCAGCACGGGACGGTCCGATTGCAGCACCTCACCGTCGAAGGACGCATCCGTCACGTGCTTGATCTTCTCACCGCTCATCTCGATCTCCGGCCAGCCGGACCGCTGGCAATCAGGTGGTGCCTGCACCTGCAGACCCCGTTGATGGATTTTGGCACACGACGCCTAGGTCGATTTGCCGACCCGCAGCCAAGCACATGGGCAGCCGCAAGGCGCGGCTCTGTGGGCTTGGCTGCAGCCAAGTTGAACGCGCCAGTCCCATCGGTGCGATGCGGTCCCCCGCGTGACGCGGCATCGGCGTCGGGAGCCGCCAGTCATGCATGATTCCGGGGGACAATAGGGTGTTTTCAAACGCTGGGAGCGCCGGTGGTTGACCGCGCAAGCTGGTGTGGGGACGCAGCCTGTGAATGCCTGGCTCGCCCTCCGCGCCAGCCAGGCGGCACCTTGTGCATGCCCTGAAATGCTGCGTCTAAATATGCCTGCGGGCACGACCCGCAGCGTCAACTCGTTCAACAGGAGATAGGTGCCGGATGGCAGACAACGGTTCCGGGGGTATGGCTGCATCGGCGCGGCCAGCGGCGGTGAGACGTCTGGGACGTTTCGAGTTGCGGCAGTTGATCGGACGCAGCCAGCGGACGATGGCTTGGCGTGTGTTCGATCCTCGGGTCGAGCAGGAGTTGCTGCTGGTGCTCCCTCGGGGGCCTCTGGCCAGTGATGACGGGCTTCGAGCCTGGGAGGCCGTGGCGCGTCGCGCGGCCAGGCTTGGCCACCCATTGGCAGCCCATGCCGTCGAAGTCGGTGTGCATGAGCGCTTCCCTTATGTGGCCTACGATTTCGATGGCAGCACGCTGTCGGCGCGCTTGACCGCGGGTCAACCGCTGACAGCGCGTGAGAGTGCGACCGTGCTGGCGCAGATCAGCCGCGTGCTGGCGTTTGCGCACGAAGCCGGCCTCGTCCATGGCGATGTGCAGCCCTACATGATCTGCCTGTCGGCCGCCGGTCAGGTCAAGATCGCCGGCTTGGAAGTCGCCGGCATCGGTGCCAGTACCGCGCCGAACGGCGCCGAGACCGATGCACAGCGCGCCGTCAGGCTGGCCGAGCCCGTGGACGACGACGTGCAATCGCTCGGCGTGCTGATGCACTGGATGCTGTCAGGCCGACCGGCACTCGACGAACAGGACATCGGGGTCGTTCTGGCGAGGATGCCTCCCAAGGGCGGTGAGCGTTTCAAACTGACGTCGACGGCGGCCACCGGGGTTCCGGAGCCGCTACGCGCCATCCTCCACCGGGCGACCAGTGGCACCGCAGCGCATCGCTACCCGCACGCCAGGGCTTACGCCACGGCCCTCGAGGGCTGGCTCAAGGGCGATTCGCCGACCGGCGACGGGCTGGTCAAGGCCCTGCTTGACAAGATCCGCACCGACGGCCTGTTGCCTGCGGCGATCGAGTCGCGTGATCGCATGGCCAGCCTGCGCCAGATGGAAAACGAAACGACCGCCGAGATGGCCGAGCTGCTGCTCGGTGACCTGGCAATCGGGCTCGAACTCCTTCGCGTGGTCAATACCGCCGGCCAGCGTGATCCGCGCAAGTCAGGCACCGGGGATGTCCTCACGTTGCGTCGTGCCGTGGCCATGATCGGGCTGGACGGTGTACGGCGCGCGGCCCTGGCGCTGCGTCCGTGGCCCGGGCAGCTCAGGGGCCAGGCGATCGAAGGCCTGGATGCGCTGATGGAGCGGTGCCGGTGTGCCGGACGTGTGGCGCGTTTCCTGCGCCCCCAGGGGTATGACACGGAAGTCGTCTACCTCGTCACGGTGATGCAGAACCTCGCGCGTCTGGCGCTCCAGTACCACATGCCGGAGCAGGCGGCCCAGATCCGTGCGCTGATGAACCTCGAGCCCATGGGCAGCGGCACGATCGACCCGGAAGCCACCGGAATCCCCGAGGACATGGCGGCTTACTCGGTGATTGGAATGGACCTCGGCTCGCTCAGCGCGGCGGTCGGTCGCTACCTGGGCCTGGGCCAGGACACGCTGGACGCACTCAAGCGCATTCCGCCGAAGACCATGGTGCAGCCAGGCCGCAGCGACGAGGACATCTTGCGCATCACCGCCAGTTGCGCCAACGACTGCATCGATGCGCTCGAACTCCCGCCGGAGCGCGCCGCGCTGGCGTTGTCTTCGATCGTCACGCGCTACGGACGTGGCATGCGTCTGAGCGTTCGGGACCTCAAGGATGCGCTGATCCCGAACGGACTGACGGATGAGATCTCCAGAGCGTGGTCACGCGCGGCGCCTGGCCAGGTGCAGGACGATGCGGATGACGATTGGTGACGAGCCCGACCCCGGCACTGGTCGCCACGGTTAGGGCTGCTTGGTTCCCCACCTGACCCGGTTGGCCGCGCTTCCATGCGGGGAGGCCCGTCGCTGTCCATTGTAGGTGAGCGGCCGGCCTGTGAGCGATGTCTGCGGCGATGTCAGCGCAGCGCCAGGGCGTCGGCGCCGAACCGCAACCCCAGAGGTTCGATCAGCAGCTGTTTGGGCCCATCCTCGACGCGTCCGGCCACCATGGCGGTCACGCCTTGTGCCGCAGCCAGTGACAGCACCCTGTCGCAGTCGCTCGCCCCGACGAACAGGGCAAAACCTGCGCCCATGTTGAACGTCCCGTAGGCTTCGGCGGCGTCCAGCCGCGCATGCCGGCAGATGAAGTCCAGGACTTCCGGCACCGCAGGCAGGTGTTCGATGCGATAGGTGAAGGCCGCAGGATGGCGCAGCAGCTTGCGCCAGCCATGCCCGGTGATGTTGGCGCAATAGTGGATGTCGATGCCCGCGTCCTGGAGCTTCGTCGTCACGCGCGAGTACAGCGGCGTCGGGTCCAGGAGCGCATCACCGTAGGAGCGTCCCGAAGGCAAGGCGGTGAGATATCCGTCCGGCAGACGATCCGCCACCGCGCGTGCCAGGCTGACGCCGTTGGCGTGGATGCCGCTGGCCGCCAGGAAGACGACCGCATCGCCGGCGCGCAGTCGATCGCCGACCGACAACCGCGTCTTCGGCTGGACGATGCCGGTGCAACTCGCCGCAAGATCGATGCGTCCAGGCTCGACGATACCGGCCAGGGCAGGGGTTTCACCGCCGCCCCAGGCCACACCACAGGCTTCGCAGGCCTTGCGCCAGCCATCGATGAGCGCCTGACCACGCGGCACGTCCGAGAACCAGTCGCTGCCCCCGGCGGCCCAGTAGGCCTGAACGACCAGCGGCGTCGCACCGACGGTGATCAAGTCATTGACCGCCATGGCGATCGTGTCCTGCGCGATGCGGTCATGGTGGCACCGACCCGTCAGCCGCTGCATCTCGTCGGCCACGAGCACCTTGCTGCCCAGGCATTCGACGATGGTGGCCAGCAAGAAGGGCCCGACGTCGACGACGTAGGCCGATTCGCCTCGCGAGGCCTGTATCTCCTGGAAGCCGTGGCCGCCGAGCAGGCTGGCCGTCGAGGCGGCCGCACGCTGGGCGGCCACCTTCAGTGGGTCGATCAGGTCGTACTGCACGCCGGCCTGGTCATAGGTCAGGGGATCGCCTGCGTTCTTTTCCATCGCGAGGATTATCGGGGGCACCTGACGACCCGGGCACGAGGCGGCCGCGCGGCTACCGACGGCGGACCCTAGAATCCCGCAGTGTCGTATCTCGTCCTCGCCCGCAAGTACCGGCCGCGCAGTTTTTCGCAGATGGCCGGGCAGGACCACGTCGTGCGGGCGCTCACCCACGCGCTCGAGCATGGACGGTTGCACCACGCCTATCTCTTCACCGGGACGCGCGGGATCGGCAAGACCACTGTCTCGCGTATTCTTGCCAAGAGTCTGAACTGCATCGGCCCGGATGGCCACGGGGGTGTTACCGCGCAGCCCTGCGGTGTCTGCGCCCCTTGCCGGGAGATCGACTCCGATCGCCACGTCGACTACATCGAACTCGATGCGGCCTCGAACCGCAGCATCGACGAGATCCGTGACCTGATCGAGCGCGCGGCCTACAAGCCCACGGTCGGCCGATACAAGGTCTTCATGATCGACGAGGCCCATCAGCTGACCAAGGACGCTTTCAACGCCTTGCTGAAGACGCTGGAGGAGCCGCCCGATTACCTGAAGTTCGTGCTGGCGACCACCGACCCGGAGCGCATGCTGCCGACGGTGCTCAGCCGCTGCCTGCAGTTCAACCTCAGGCCCATGCCGCCGGAAGTGGTGCGTGAGCATCTGGCGCGGGTGCTTCAGGCCGAAGGCGTGGCCTTCGACGAGGGATCGCTGCGCCTGATCGGGCGCGCCGCCCGCGGCTCCATGCGGGATGCGCTGTCGCTGACGGACCAGGCCATTGCCTTCGGTGGGGGGCAATTGTTGGAGGCCGGTGTCGCTGCCATGCTGGGGTTGGCCGGCCGCGAGGCCTGCGACGACGTGCTTCGTGCCCTTGCGCAACGTGACGGTCCAGGGGTCGTGGCCTGCGTCCAGGCGCTGCGGGAGGCGGGTGTGCCCCCTGCTTCCGCGCTGGAGCAGATGGCGCAATGGTTGCAGCAAGTCGCACTCGCCCAGGTGGCGCCGCAGGCCGTGGAGTTGCAGGGCCCTGAACGCTCCTTGCTGACATCGCTGGCCGAAGACTTCGCGCCAGACGAGGTGCAACTGCTCTACAGCATCGTGCTGCACGGCCGGGGTGAACTGTCCCTCATGTCGGACGAGTACGCCGCTTTCACGATGGTGCTGCTGCGTTATCTGGCCTTCCCGGGTCCGGACGCCGCGCGGGGTGGGCAGGCTGCCCAGCGGCCCCAGGCATCACATGGGACCGTGCCGCAGGGCTCTGCGGGCTCGGGCTTGGGCGCGCGCAGCGCGGCCTTGCGCATCGACGCGCCGATGGCGGCTCGATCGGCCGCGGCGCGAGGTGCTCCTGGGGCGCTCCCGTCTGCGGCGCTCACCGGAGAGCAGGCGGCTCCCTCGGCACCGACCGTCGACGCGCCGGCATCGGTGTCCCCGGCACCTGCAGAGGCCGTCGGCGAACCGCCGCCCGCCCCGCCGGAAGCCTCGGATCCGTCTCGTCGGCAGGCCCAGCTCGCCCCGCAGGTGCCGGCCGCGGTGGTCCATCCCGCCGGTGACGATCCATCCGATCAGCCTACGGCTGCGGTGGTTTCGGCGTCATCGGCGGCTGCCCGACCTCCCGAGGAACTCACCGAGCTGGCGTCCCGTTGGGACGCCGCGGCACGGCAGATGGCTGCGGCGGGCGCCTTGGCCGGTCTCGTGCGTGAACTGGCCTGGCAGAGCACCCTCGTGGCCATCGAGGCCGGTGACCCGCCGGTGTGGCGACTGCTGGTGAGCCACGAGTCTCTGCGCGGCCAGGCGCTGTGCATCAAGCTGGCCGATGCGCTGGCAGGCATCGAGGGTGGGCCGGTACGCATCGAGACCGAGCCCGGAGAACCGCAAGACACCCCGTCGCAGCGCGACGCCGCATGGCGTGCCCACCGCCAGCAGGAGGCCGAGCGCGAGATCCGTGAAGATCCGCTCGTGCGCGAACTGTTGGCCCAGTTCTCGACGGCGCGGATCGTGGCCGGCTCCATTCGCCCGCTCTGACGCCATCCGACGTCGATCCCCGTTCACTCCATCCCGATCACCAAGAGGATTTCCCATGATGAAAGGTCAACTCGCCGGCCTGATGAAGCAGGCGCAGGCGATGCAGGACAACCTGAAGCGTGCACAGGACGAATTGGCACAGGTCGAGGTCGAAGGTCAGTCCGGTGCCGGCCTGGTCAAGGTCACGATGACCTGCAAGCATGACGTGCGCCGGGTGGTCATCGATCCCAGCCTGCTGGGGGAAGACCGGGACATGCTCGAAGACCTGGTGGCGGCGGCATTCAACGACGCCATCCGCCGCGCCGAGCAGGTCAGCAGCGAGAAGATGTCGCGGCTGACGGCCGGGTTGCCACTGCCGCCCGGGATGAAGCTCCCGTTCTGAGCGCCAGGCGCCGCCGGCGACGCCCCGCTGTGAGGCGGGCTGGTGCCGCGGCGACACGAGCCTCTACACGCGCGCCGGACACGGGGGACGCATGCCTCAGGACCAGAGTGCGCTCGACGACTTGATCACCGGGCTCCGACGTCTGCCGGGCGTGGGAGCCAAGTCTGCGCAGCGCATGGCTTACCACCTGCTGCAGCACGATCGCGCAGGCGCGGGGCTGCTTGCGACCGCGCTGACGGGGGCGCTCGCCCGCATCGGTCGATGTGGGCGCTGCAGGACCTTCACCGAACAACCGGTGTGCGAAACCTGCCTGGACCCCACACGCGACGCGCGTGTGCTGTGCGTGGTCGAGATGCCTGCCGACCAGGCGGCACTGGAGCGCACCGGGGGCTACCGTGGCCTGTATTTCGTGCTGATGGGGCGCATGAGCCCTCTGGAGGGCGTCGGGCCCGAGGCCATCGGCCTGCCCGCCCTGCTGCAACGTGCGGGTGACGGGGTCGTGGAAGAGGTGATCGTGGCCACCGGGTTCAGCGCCGAGGGTGAGGTCACTGCGCACGCGGTGTCTGAACTGCTGCGCGCGCAGGGCCTGAAGGTCACCCGTCTCGCGCGCGGTGTGCCGGCAGGCAGTGACATCGAGTA
>JBMTXX010000092.1:0-13335 GCA_049453935.1 Rubrivivax sp. | reverse complement strand
TCGAGCGCTGGCGCGGCTACCACCTACGGCAGTCGCTTGCGCAGTGCAGGTGTGGACACGTCGTCCACATGTCGGAACGCTGGCGCAATCTTGGCGATTTCTTCGGCAGAGACGCCGAGTTGCTCGAAGTAGACCTTCCACTCACGTACCGTCTTCCAGACATCGGCAATCAGTTGCGCGGCATCGGTCTTGGAAAGAGTGAACATCGCATGCGTGGCCAGCGCGTTGTCGAGGGTGGCCAGCCGTCCTTGCGGACCTACCCCCAGATGCAGGAAGCGTTCGGTGGCATGGCTTGCTCGCGGCAAGACGTCGTACAGCGGGCTCAGGCGCCAACCGGGCAGACGAGGGTCCCACAGGAAGCCGTGGTTGCGCAGGTGGTCATCGTCGTTGCTGACGAAGATGTTGTAGACCATGCGCTTGAAGAGTTCCGCATTGTCCGCACGGATGACGCTCGGATGGCAGTGGTCGCGAATTGCCTGAGCGAGGTCGGCGTAGGCCTTGGTGTGCGATTCAGTCTCGTCGCAAGCCGCCATCGTCAGGCCGCTGACGAACCCCAGGCGGTGCTCGACCCGGCCCTCGCCCGGTTGCGTGAGAAACAGTTCGTCAGCCCCGCCGACGACACCGGATGGTGCGAACCAGTAACGGTCGAAGCGTCGGATGAGCATGACCTTGCGGTCGCCGAGCGTGCGCACATCGAGCGCAGGCACGTGCAAGCCTGCTTCTGCGGCCAGCCGCAGTGCGGCGCGCTCAACGCCGGGGACGTCGAAGCTGTCCTTGCGGCTGGAGAACTTGGCCAGCCACAGCACGCCGTGCTCGTCGCGCACCGATGCCTTGGGCCGTGCGCCACCCAGCGCAGTGCCATCCATGAAGATGGCTTCCAGGTGTGCCGGCACTGGCAACCCTTCTTCAATCCGGTCGGCTGCCTCCAAAAGATGCCCCAGGTCGTGTGAAACATTGGGGCCATGGCTCGGGCCGTCATGGATGGCCGCCCGGATGTCCAGAGCGCCGACACGGTCGCTGCCGGCGTGCAGCAGGTACTGAGACTCGGGCAGGCTGTTGGCCGGTACCTTGAGCTTGGCCTCAATGACGCGACGCCCCCAGGCGTCCGGCGCGGCGTCTCGGATGCCTCCGAAGAGGGGCAGCTGATGGACAGGCAGTAGCCGCTTGCCCAGCACGTCATCCAGGTTGCGCAGACTCAGGCTCACCGGGTCCACTTCCAGGGCGTCCGCTCGGCGCGCGTAGTTCAGGCCATAGGCGAAGTTGGAGGCACGGACCTCCGTGCCTTCTTCGATCATCAGCAGTTGTCCGCATGGTCGCCACGTCTGCCCGAGGTGGGCAAAGACCATCAACTTCAGTTCCTTGACGGCCATCGTCAACTCAGAAGTCGAGTTCTTCGCGCTCGGCGGCTGTCAGGTCACGGACCCGCTGGGTCTTTTCGCGGGCATCCAGCGCCACCAGGGCGGGGTCTGCTTCGGACAACAAGTCCAGGAGGGTGCTGCCGGGAGAGACCGCTTCGAGGTAGCGCAACACTTGCCCCAGTGCGAGTCCTGGGTCGCCTTTCTCCAGGCGATAGGCCGTGTTGCGGGACAGCCCCGCGCGTAACGCAGCGTCCGCCTGCTTGACCTTGCGTGCCATCCGCAGCCGAGCCAGCAACTGCCCCAGGCGAGCGCACTCGTCGAGTTGACGCGGAGATAGCAAAGCGGATTGGCTGACTTTCATGTTCGAAAAAACGAGCCCTAATTTTTTAAGGCTCGATTTAACGAGCATTCTATCCAAAATTGAACTCGTGCAGCAATGTTCGTTAAATCGAGTCTAGAGCGTCTAGGCCTCGATTTAACGAGCATTCTCTACCGGGCTATGCGCTCTGGATTGAACCGCCCCGGAAGTCACGGAGACTGGTTGGGACAAGTGGTCAGCACTCGAAGGCGGGCTGACCCGTGAGCGCCTGCCCGTTGGCCGCGCGCAGTTCGACGCCGTCGAAGCCTGCCTGCACACGCACCGACAGCCCGGCGGCGTGCCCGCGCGAACGCGTCGACGGTGCGCCGGATGTCATCTGCGGCCATGGCCCGAGGCGAGCTGTGCGGCTGCATCTGCCGTGTGTCCATGCACACTTGACCCGGGTGGGCCGTGTCCGTTGGGCAGATATTCAGGGTCCGCACAGGGGTCTTTACCGATGGCGGCGGTCATGGGACGGGAATAGATTGCACGGCGTGCACCGACATCCACGCTCGGGCTCGCGCCGGGTTCGGGCGCGGAGTGCCATTGGCCCTTTTTCGGCTTCTATTCGGAGATTTCGATGATTGCAGCAGTCACCCTGTCATCCCCAGCACCGACGGCGGCCCGTGAAGCGCGTGTCGTGCGACGTCGCCTGGGCGGCCTGCTCGTGGCGGCGCTCTGCATGGCGGGCGCCGCGGGCACGGCTTCGGCACAGAACGTCGTGTTGAAAGCGTCACACCAGTTCCCCGGGGGCAAGGGCGATGTGCGCGACGAGATGGTGCAGATCATCGCGCGTGAGGTCGCTGCGGCGAATGTGGGTCTGACCATCCGCGTCTTCCCCGGCGCCAGCCTGGTCAAGCCGACCGAGCAGTGGAAGGCGATGCAGACCGGTCAGATCGACATGACGGCGCTGCCGCTGGACTACGCCTCAGGCTTCCACCCGGAGTTCGGTGCGACGCTGATGCCTGGCCTGGTCAAGAGCCACGAGCACGCGCTGCGCATCAACGAGTCTTCTTTCATGCAGGACATCAAGGCGGTGATCGACAAGGGCGGTGTGCACGTCCTGGCAGACGCCTGGCTTGCCGGAGCCTTTGCCGCCAAGGACAAGTGCATCCGTCGTCCGGAGGACGCTGCAGGCCTGAAGGTGCGCTCGGCTGGGGCCACCTTTGCCCAGATGTGGGCGGGGGCGGGCGCTTCGATCGTCTCCATCCCCAGCAGCGAGGTCTACAGTGCCCTGCAGCAGGGCGTGGCCCAGGCCACCGACACGTCCTCGGGCAGCTTCGTCTCCTTTCGCATCTACGAGCAGGTCAAGTGCCTGACGGCGCCTGGCGACAACGCTCTGTGGTTCATGTACGAACCGGTGCTGATCTCGAAGAAGAGCTGGGAGAAGCTCAACGATGCGCAGAAGAAGGCCTTGACGGCGGCCTCGCGCAAGGCCGAGGCGTATTTCAATGCCGAGTCGAAGAAGCTCGACGACAAGATGGTGGAGGTGTTCTCCAAGAACAAGGTCGAGGTCGTCACGCTGACCGATGCGGACGCCGACGCCTGGCGCGCGGTTGCGCAAAAGACGTCCTACAAGGTCTTCGCCGAGAAGGTGCCCGGTGGCAAGGCGCTGATCGACAAGGCGCTGGCGGTCAAGTGACCGTCTGCGGCCCGGCCCGAGACGTTCGGGTCTCGAGCTTCCGGCGCGTGCCGGTTTGTGATGGCGTCTGCGCCTGTGTCCACTGCATTGCATAGCGGGCAGCCGGCGCCGGCACCCGCCTGGGTGCGGTGGGTGCACGCGGCTTCGCGTGTCACCGGGGTGTTCGCCGCCGGCCTGATCCTGCTGTCGGTGGGGGTCATCTGCCAGATGGTGTTCGTGCGCGCTGTGCTCGGGCAGTCGTCGATCTGGCAGACCGAGTTCGTCACCTTCGCCATCGTCGGCGCGACCTTCCTGGGCGCGCCCTACATTCTGCTCACCCGTGGCCACGTGGCGGTGGACGTCGTGCCCCTGATGGTGGGGATGGCGTCACGGCGCCGGATGATGGTGGCCGGGCATCTGGTGATGGGCGTTTTCTGCGGATGCTTCCTCTGGGCGTCCGTCCCGTGGTGGTGGGAGGCTTTCCAGACAGGGCAGACCACGCCCTCGATCTGGCGCGTGCGGGTGTGGATCCCGTATCTGGCGGTGCCGGTGGGCCTGGCGCTGCTGTGCCTGCAGGTGCTGGCCGATCTGTCGCAGGTGCTCGGCCGTCGGGATCTGCCCTTCGGGCTGAAGGAAGAGGACCGGCTGTGACGGATTGGTTGCTCTCCCTCAGCCCGCTCACGGTCGGGTTGATGATCTTCGTCGTCACCTGTGGCGTACTGGCTTTGGGACTCCCGATCGCCTTCGCGCTGGGCGCGGTGGCGCTCGTCTTCATGGTGGCCTTCGAGGGCCTGAACGCCTTGAACTTCGTCCCTGAGACCATCTACGCCGGCCTCAGTGATTTCACCCTGGTGTCCTTGCCGATGTTCGTCATCATGGGCGCTGCGGTGGCGTCCTCTCGTGCCGGCAGCGACTTGTACGAAGTGCTCTCGCGATGGCTGCACAGGGTGCCGGGCTCGCTGGTCATCAGCAACATCGGTGCCTGTGCCTTGTTCTCGTCGCTGACCGGGTCGTCGCCGGCCACCTGCGCCGCGATCGGCAAGATGGGCATTCCCGAGATGCGGCGGCGAGGGTATGACGCCGATCTGGCCACCGGCGCGATCGCGGCCGGCGGCACGCTTGGCATCCTGATCCCGCCGTCGATCACGATGATCCTCTACGGCATCGCGTCCGAGACGTCGATCGGGCGCCTGTTCATCGCCGGCATCATCCCGGGGCTGCTGCTGACCGGGCTGTTCATGGCTTGGGCGCTGTTCCTGAGCTGGAAGCGCGGCACCCGGCTGGTCGACAGCGAGCGCATTTATTCTCTGAAGGAAAAGCTCGAGCTCATGCCGCGGTTGCTGCCATTCATCGCGGTGATCGTGGGCGTGGTCTACGCGCTTTACGGCGGCATCGCCACGCCGTCGGAGGCGGCAGGCGTGGGCGCCATGCTGTGTCTGGTGATGGTGATCGTCATCTACCGCGTGTGGCGGCCGGCAGACCTGTGGGCCATCTTGCGCGACGGGCTGCGTGAGTCGGGGATGCTGCTGATGATCATCGGCACCTCCATCCTGTTCGGCTACATGATGTCGTCGCTGCAGGTCACGCAGTCCGTGGCGCAGGCCATTGCCGAGATGCAGGTCAACAAGTGGGTGGTCCTTGCCGCCATCAACCTGCTGCTGTTGGTGGCCGGGATGTTCCTGCCCCCTGCGGCCATCATCCTGATGACCACGCCGATCCTGATGCCGGTCATCACCGCGGCGGGTTTCGACCCGATCTGGTTCGGCGTCATCCTGACGATCAACATGGAGCTCGGCCTGATCACGCCACCGGTCGGCCTGAACCTGTTCGTGATCAACTCCATCACGCCGGACGTGCGGCTGCCCACGATCCTGAAGGGCGCGCTGCCCTTCATGGGATGCATGGTGGTGGCCATCGTGCTGCTGTGCGTGTTCCCAGGTCTGGCCACCTGGTTGCCCACGGTGATGATGGGCTGAGTCGCACCCTGGCAGTCGCGCCGCCCGAACGGCGCAGGGGTGCTCAGGCTGCGGCGCGCGCCGCCATCGACATCCTGGCGAACATCGCCACCTCTTCGGCCACGCGCTCGCAGGCCTGGATCGCGGCGGGGTCGGCGCCGGTGCCGTCGGGCGCGCCGAAGGGGCGGGTGCTGGCGTTGAGCGTGGCGCCATAAGGCGTGGGCCAGCCGCGCAGTGCGTGGACGATGGCGCGCAGCGAGGCCAGGGTGGAGCCCATGGCCTGCGGCCCATCGGCGCAGACGATGCAGCCGACCGCAAGGCCCTGCAGGTAGACGCGGGCGTCGGTGCGCAGGTCTTCGGTGAAGTCGATGGCGTTCTTGACCAGGCCGGAGATGCCGCCGTGGTAGGCCGGCGTGGCGATGACCACGCCTTCGCAGCGGCGCAGCGCGTCGACCAGGGCGGTGGCCTCGGGGCTGCGCTCGGGGCGTGTGGGGTCGTAGGGCTCGCGCGGCATCTGCGCGCTGCCGAAGACCTGCGTGGCAAAGCCCAGCGCGTCCAGGCGCGCCATGGTGTGCTGCAGGGCGCGTTCGGACGTGGATGCGGGACGCGTCGTGCCGCCCAGGCCGACGATGAGGGGCTGGCTTGCCATGGTGTGGGGTAGGTGTGAGCCCCTGGTGGGGCGGATCAACTGGGTGGGTGGATGCGTTCCCCGGTCGAGGCGCGCATCCAGATGTGAACAGGGCCGGACGATCGACCGATCCAAATCGGGCCGACAGTTTAGGTGTTTCGCGCCACAGCCCGCTCCGGGATTGCCCCGGTGGGCAGGGCTGGGGCGCTGGGGTACAACGTCCGTGGCGGGTGTGCGGCGTGTCAATGGCGCCGTGCCCGCGCGATTGTCCAATTCGAAACCGTCCGAGTCCGGCGGCTGTGGCCGTCCTGACCGGCAGAACACTGGAGGCTTCCCCGTGAATCACCGCATGCGTTTTGGCATCTTCCTCGCCCCGTTCCACAAGCCGGGCATCAACCCCACGCTGGCGCTCGAGCAGGACCTGGAGTTGATCCAGTGGCTGGACCGCTGTGGCTACGACGAGGCCTGGTGCGGCGAGCACCACTCTGCCGGCAGCGAGATCAGCGCCAGCCCCGAGATCTTCATCGCCGTGGCCTCTGAGCGCACGCGCCACATCCGGCTGGGTACGGGGGTGGTCAGCGTCAGCTATCACAACCCGCTTTGGGTGGCCGAGCGCATCGTGCAGCTCGACCACCTCACGCGCGGCCGGGTGATGCTGGGCGTGGGCCCGGGCTCGCTGCCCAGCGACGGCGTGATGATCGGCATCTCCCAGAGCCAGACCCGCCTGCTGCTGGAGGATGGCCTGGACGTCATCATGAAGCTGCTGACGACCGACGAGCCCGTCACCTTCCGCAACGACCGCTGGGACCTGCGCGACGCGCGGCTGCATCTGCGCCCGTATTCGCAACCGCTGTTCGATGTGGCCGTGCCCGCGGTGGCTTCGCCGACGGGGCCCAAGCTGGCGGGCCGCCACGGGGTGGGCCTGCTGTCCATCGGCGCGACGACGGCTGCGGGCTTCGATGCCCTGGCGCTGCACTGGGACGTGATGGAGGCGCAGGCGGCGCACTACAAGACCACGGTGGACCGCAACAAGTGGCGCCTGGTGGGCCTGGTGCACTGCGCCGAGACGATGGAGCAGGCCTATCGCGACGTCGAATACGGCATCGAGCAGTGGTTCGACTACTTCCAGGCCGTGGCCGCCTTCCCTCAAATGGCGGTCCCCGGCAACAACGTCAAGGAGATGATCTCCTTCGTCAACGACTCCGGCTTCGGCGCCATCGGCACGCCTGACATGGTCAATGCGCAGATCGACCGCCTGTGGAATCAGTCCAACGGCGGCTTCGGGGCCTACCTGATGCTGGCGCACAACTGGGCCAACTTCGACGCCACGCGCAAGAGCTACGACCTGATCGCACGCCACGTCTTCCCGCGCTGGCAGGGGCAGTTGTCCACCACGGACGCCGCCGGGCGCGCCCGGGCCTCGCGCCCGGAACTGGCGGCCATCCACAGCAAGGCGGTCGAGGACGCCACCGCGCGCTACCAGGCCGAGGCCGCTGCGCGCATGCACTGACCGTGCGCCGCCCGGGGCACGCCCTGTGCCACCGGGCCTCCGGCGTTCATGCCGGGGACGCGGCCCGCCGTGCAAGTCATGACCGCGCACGGCGGGCCATCGATGGAAAACCACGATTCGACGGGGTGTTCCTTCGGGCATACAGTCTGGGGTACGCCGGGCAACATGCACCCGGCCACCGCGGGCCCTTCCCATGAAGCACATCGCCGATCGCGTCGACCTCCGATTCAACATCGTCCTGTTCGGGCTGTTCGCCGCCGTTGCGGTGGCCGGCTACCTGGGCTTCCAGCAGATCCGTCAGGAGCTGCTGAACGAGCAGCTGACGATCAACGCCGCCAAGACCGAGGCGCTGGTCAAGCGCGTGGACCAGTGGCTGATCACCCGCAAGACCGAGGTGTCGACGCTGGCCAACACGCCGACCATCCGATCGATGGACTGGGCGCAGGCCGGCCCCTTCCTGAAGGCCAAGCACGAGCAGATGCCGTGGTTCTACATCTTCGCCCACATCAACCCGGACGGCACCTACTACAACTCCAAGGTCGATTTCGCCAAGGGGCAGAACCTCAGTGACCGTGCGCACTTCATCGCGGCGATGAAAGGCGAGGTCTATGCCTCGGACCCAGTCAACTCGCGCACGCTGAACAACGACATCGTCGCCGTCACCAGCCCCATCTTCCGCAGCGATCGCAAGGGCGACGACATCATCGGGGTTTTCGGGGGCATGATCGACACGACGACCATCGTCGACGAGTTGAAGAAGTTCTCCAACGGCCCGGGCAGCTACGCCTTCGCCGTCAACGCCGACGGCATCGCCATCGCGCACCCCGATCCGAAGCGCAAGGGCAACATCAACACCCGCGCGAACTCGCTGCTGAGCGACGCGGACCCGGGGCTGAAGCAGGTGACCGCCCGCATGCTCGAGGCGCGGTCCGGGTGGGTGCGCACCACGCTGGACGGACAGGTCGTCTACGCCAACTTCGAACCGCTGACCCAGGCGAAGTGGTACGTGGCGACCGTCACGCAGGCAGCGCATGTCGAGAAGACACTGGCCTTCGTCAACTGGATGGGCGCCTTCGCGCTGCTGATGCTGTGCGGCGTTGTGGCACTGGTCGTGCGCTTCCGCCGGATGGAGCTGCGCACCCTCAGTCAGCAGAAGGAGGTGGCCGAGGAGAAGAGCCGCGCCAAGAGCGTCTTCCTGGCCAGCATGAGCCACGAGTTGCGCACGCCGCTCAACGGCATCCTGGGCTACAGCCAGATCCTGCTGCAGCGCGAGGGCCGTGACGACGCCACGCGCCGCTACCTGCAGATCATCCAGTCCTCGGGCCAGCACCTGCTCAGCCTGATCAACCGCGTGCTCGATCTGTCCAAGATCGAGGCGGGCCGCATCGAGCTCGAACCCCGGCCCGTGGACTTGAACAACCTGCTCCAGGATCTGGTCCGCCTGTTCGAGATCGAGAAGGGCAAGTACGGGGCCCCGTTCTCCTGGCGCCTGGCGCCCGATCTCGACCGCGTCGTCGTCCTCGACCCGGACCGCTTCAAGCAGATCCTGACCAACGTCGTGGTCAACGCCTTCAAGTATGGCAACGGCAGCGAGGTGGTGCTGGACGTGAAGCCGACGGTGATCGGCGCCGGCAAGGCCCTGGCCCTGGAAGTGCGCGACGGGGGCCGGGGCATGACGCCCGAACAGGTTTCCCGGGCCTTCGTGCCCTTCGAGCAGACCGACAAGCGCAGCGAGGGCGCCGGCTTGGGGCTGGCCATCGTCAACGAACTCGTGCGCCTGATGGGTGGCACGATCGCCATCGACAGCCAGCCTGGGCAGGGTACCCGGGTGTCGATCACCTTGCCCTACGGCCAGGCCGACGCGCAGGTGCTGCACACGGTGCCGGGAGGGCAGGGCATGCCCACGGGCATCCGGGGCGCGCGGCCGCGCGTTCTCGTCGTCGACGACAACCCCACCAACGTGGAGTTCCTGGTCGATCTGCTCGGCATGACCGGCTTCGACGTCGTCGGACGCCCCGGGGTGGACGAGGCTCTGCAGACGCTGGACGCCCAGGACGTGGACCTCGTGATCACCGACCTGGTGATGCCCGAGCGCGACGGCTTCGACCTGATCCGGGCGATCCGGGCCGGAAAACGCCGGCCCGATGTGCCGATCATCGTGGCCTCGGCCAGCGCCTTCCCCGGGGATCAGGTCCGCGCCACGGCCATCGGGGCGAACGAGTTCCTGTCCAAGCCGGTCGATGCCTCGCAGTTGCTGCAGCGCATGGGTGCCCTGCTGAAGATCGAGTTCGTGTACGGGGCCGAGGCCTCGGATGCGGTGGCACCGCAACCGCCCCAGGCGGCGCAAACCTCGTCGATGCTGAGGAACGACGCCGCGGCGGCGGTGGCCGCCCAGCTGCGCGAGGCCGCCGAACTCGGTCAGGTCCGCCGCATCGAGGCGCTGGTCGACGGCATCGCCGATGTCGAGATGCGACGGGCCTTCCGTGACCTGCTGGGCCCAGCGCTGGCGCAGCAGGATGCCGATCTGGTACTGCAGGCGCTGGACGGGCTGACGCCGCTGGAGACGTCCTCTTGACCGCCGCAGGGGCTGGCCGGGAGGGCGAGCCGGTCGGGGTCAGCCGGATCCTGGTGCTGGACGACCTGCCGGAGAACCTGCGCCTGATCGGCGAGTTGCTGTCCGACGCCGATGCCGAGGTGTCTTTTGCCAAGACCGGGCAGCAGGCCTTGCGTCTGGTGGCGAGGGTGGACTTCCAACTCGCAATCCTGGACCTGAACCTGCCCGATATCGACGGCTTCGAAGTCGGCGAACGCATCCGCGTGCTGCAGCCGGGGTGCGAGATCATCTTCTGCTCGGCCCACAACGAGCGCGTCCACCGTGACCGTGCCTTCAACGAGGGCGCGATCGACTTCATCGAGAAGCCCTTCGAGCTCGGGGCCACGCGGCGCCGCCTGCGCACCCACCTGGAGCGCCTGGCGCTGAAGATGCGCCTGCAGTCAGAGAAGGACAAGCTCGACACGATGATCGCCAGCATCCCGGACGCGGTTGTCTCGGTGGACGACGCGGGACGCATCGTGATGTGGAACGCCTCGGCCGAAGGCCTGTTCGGCGTGTCGGCCGACGAAGCGCTCGGCGGCGAAGCGGCGCGCTTCCTGCCGCCGGCGGTCCTGGCACCCACCGGGCCGTCCGACGCGCAGGACACCGATCGCGCGGGCGAGGGCGCCGCGCCGGCGCACATCGGCGCGGTGCGTCGCGACGGTCGCCGCGTGCAGGTCGAGGTCAAGCGCTCGCACTGGTGGCAGGACGGCAGGCGCTACACCACGCACATCCTGCGCGATGTCACCGAGCGGGCGCTGCTGCTCGAGGCCCTCAAGCGCGCGAAGGAGGACGCCGAGAAGGCCAATCGGGCGAAGTCGGACTTCCTGGCGAACATGAGCCACGAGATCCGCACCCCGATGAATGCGGTGATCGGCATGACGCATCTGGCGCTGCGACAGACCGCCGACACGCGGGCGCGCGGCTACCTCGACAAGATCCAGCAGTCGGCGCGTCACCTGCTCGGGCTGATCAACGACATCCTCGACTTCTCCAAGATCGAGGCTGACAAGCTCACGCTCGAACACATCGAGTTCGCGCTCAGCGAAGTGCTCGAGAACTTCTCCAATCTGGTGGCCGAGCGCGCGGCGGCCAAGGGGCTGGAACTGATCTTCGACGTCAGGCCCGGCGTGCCCGAGCATCTGGTGGGCGACCCGCTGCGACTGGCGCAGATCCTGGTCAACTACGGGCACAACGCGGTGAAGTTCACCGAGCGTGGCGAGATCGTGCTGTCCGTGGCGTTGGTCGAGGAAGACCCCACCCGCGTGCTGCTGCGTTTTTCCGTGCGGGACACCGGGATCGGCATCACCGACGACCTGCGGCCGCGGCTGTTCAAAAGTTTCGAGCAGGGCGACACATCCACCAGCCGTCAGTTCGGCGGCACGGGCCTGGGGTTGGTGATTGCCAGCCGGCTGGCCAACCTGATGGGCGGGGATGTCGGCGTCGACAGTGCGCCGGGTGCGGGCTCGACGTTCTGGTTCACCGCCCGGCTGGGCCGTGGAGGCACGCGAGTCGGGGCGCACCGCCAGCAGGCCCGTCTGATGGGGCTGCGTGTGCTGGTGGTCGACGACAACGAGGTGGCTCGGGCGGCACAGGCCGACGCGCTGCGGCGGCTGGGTTTCCGGCCGGGCACTGCATCCGGCGGCGGCGAAGCGCTGGAAGCCGTGCGCCGCGCCGACGCCGATGGCGACCCCTATGCCGCGGTGATCGTCGACGGTCAGATGCCCGGGATGGACGGCGTGGAGACGGCTGCCCGGCTGCGCGCGATGGCGCTGCGTCAGGCTCCGCGGCTGCTGCTGGCCACCGCCTACGGCGACGACGACCTCGTGCGTCGCGCGGCCGAGGGCACCTTTGCGGCGGTGCTGGCCAAGCCCATCACGCCGTCCTCGCTGCATGACCGCCTGCTCGAGGTGTTCCACGTGGCCTGGCCTCCGCCGCCCGTGCCGGCGGCCGAGATCGGCGGGCCCGAGGGGAGCGCCCAGGCCCGTGACCCGGGCAGCCGACCCGACGGATCCGATGGCGGCGTCGAGGATCCCGCGCCCCGGCCCGACCTGCCCGCCAGCACGGACAGCCCGGGCGCTGCCACGGCCCAGGGCCCGCTGGGCGGCCTGCATGTGCTGGTGGTGGACGACAACGAGATCAACCTGCTGATCGCCCGGGAGATGCTGGTGTCGGCCGGCGCCACGGTGGACACCGCCGAGGACGGTCAGCAGGCCGTCGAGCGCCTGCGTGCGCAGCGCTTCGACCTCGTGCTGATGGACATGCAGATGCCGGTCATGGACGGGCTGGAGGCCACGCGACGCATCCGCCAGCTGCCGGGCGGCGCGCGCCTGCCGGTGCTGGCGATGACGGCCAATGCGATGGCGGCCGATCGCGAGCGTTGCCTGCAGGCCGGCATGGACGAGGTGCTGACCAAGCCGATCGACCCGTCCTTGCTGTTGGAGATGGTCGCGCAGTGGGCGCGCGCGCCGGCTCAGCCGTCGCGGAAATAGCGCAGGATGTCCAGGCAGCCTGACGGGTCGGGGCGGAAGCGGTGCCCGTCATAGGCGCGGTTCATGAAGGCGCTGTAGCCTTCTCGCGCCAGCAGGGCTGGGTCGGACAGCTTGCGAAACCCCATCGACCACTCGGTGAACAGCCGCTCGTCCACGGCGTCCTCGGTGACGACCGTGACGTCGTGGTGGCGCGGGTCGCGCTGGATGCGTGAAAACACGTCACGAACCTGCGCAGGCGGCCCTTCCAGCACCTGCATCCAGTTGCCATCCTTGTGGAGCAGCAGCCCGGTCACGCCCTGCGAGCGGTTGGCCTTGCGTGAGGCGTCCAGCAGCTCGATGAGCTCGGCCTCGGGCATCGTCTGCGGGGACGAACTGACGTAGACCAGACGCAGCAAGGGGTGGGACGGAGGCGGGGCAGGGTCCATGACGAAATGCGGTGACGCGGGCCCGGGCTCCCCGGGTATCCTGCGACATCCCGAAGCATACTGCGACGCCCGTGCATGTGGAAACCTGCTGAACGCATCCGATTCGAGTCGCGCCCTGGCCGCGTGCCCAGCGCCGCCGAGGCCCAGGCCTCGCGCCTGTTCAGCCCGGTCGCCGTCGGGCCGCTGACCCTGCGACACCGCACCTGGGTGCCGGCCATGGTGCCCTGGCGCTCCAACGAGGAAGGCGAGGTCACGGAGGACGTGGTGCAGTGGTATGCACGCTTTGCGCGTGGCCGGCCCGGCGCCATCGTCATCGAGGCCACCGGCATCCGCGACGTCCCCAGCGGCCCCTTGCTGCGCATCGGTGACGACCGCCACGTCGACGGCCTGCGGCG
>JBMTXX010000091.1:0-13390 GCA_049453935.1 Rubrivivax sp. | reverse complement strand
CCTGCCACGGCCGGGTGCAGAACATCGGCAAGAAGACCGAGGAGATGTTCAAGCTCATCGGCCAGACGGTCGAGGTCAAGCTCAACACGGTCGAGCGCTGCTCGGGCCACGCCGGCACCTACGGTGTCAAGACGCCCTACCACCCGGTGGCCATGAAGATCGGCAAGCCCGTCTTCAAGTCCATGGCGAAGGATGAGCCCGATTTCATCAGCAGCGACTGCGCGCTGGCGGGCCACCACATTGCCCAGGGCATGGCGCAGGCAGGCACCCCCGCGAAGGCGCTGCAGCACCCGCTGAGCCTGGTGCGCCACGCCTACGGCCTCTGATCCCTTTTCTCACTTCGCATCCAAGGAGTCTCCCGTGACCACCATCACACGTGACAGCCTCATGACCCTGGAGGCCTATTCCAAGATCCGCAAGGCCAGCCGGCCTGAGGCGATCGCCCACCGCAAGCTGCGCAGCGTCACGCTCGGCGAGCACATCACGCTGCAGTTCGAGGACGAAAAGACCATCCGTCGCCAGATCCAGGAGATGCTCCACATCGAGAAGATCTTCGAGGAGGACGGCATCCTCAGCGAGATCGAGGCCTACGGTCCGCTCGTGCCGGATGGCACGAACTGGAAGGCGACGATGCTGATCGAATACCCGGACCCGAACGAGCGCAAGCGCGAGCTGGCGCGCCTGATCGGCGTCGAGGACCGGATGTTCGTCGAGGTCGAAGGCCACGCTCGCGTCTACGCGATCGCTGACGAGGACCTGGACCGTGAGAACGCCGAGAAGACGTCGTCGGTGCACTTCGTGCGCTTCGAGTTCCCGAAGGCCGCGCGCGAGGCGGTGCGCGCAGGCGCCAGCGTGAAGCTGGGGTGCGACCACACCAACTACCCGGCACACGTGACGATCGCCGCCGACACGCTGGCCAGTCTGGCCGGCGACCTGCGCTAAGCCGTCGTGCGCGCCTGGCGGTGGACCCGCCAGGCGTGCACGCTGTAGACCGCCAGCGCCGACCAGATCAGCGCGAAGCCGATCGCACGTTCGGTATCGAAAGCCTCTCCCAGCAGCAGGACACCGGTCAGCAGTTGCAGCGTGGGTGAGATGTATTGCATCAAGCCCACGGTGGCCAGTTGCAGGCGACGCGCCGCTGCCGCGAACAGCATCAGCGGCAAGGCGGTCAGCGGCCCCAGCACGACGAGCCAGGGCAGGACCAACAGCCCGCCTTCGCGAACAAAGGTGTCGCCCGTCAGGCCCCACCACAGCATCAGCGGCAGCGCCACGGGGGCAATGAGCATCGTCTCGAGCGCCAGCCCTTCCAGCGGCCCTAGCGTGGATGTCTTGCGCAGCAGACCGTAGATCGAAAAACTGACCGCCAGGACCAGCGCGATCCAGGGGGGCTGTCCGGCGCTCCACGTCAGCCACAGCACGCCGGCTGCGGCCAGCCCGACCGCCATCCACTGCACGCGCCGCAGGCGCTCCCCGAGGATGGCCACGCCGACGAGGACGTTGACCAGCGGATTGATGAAATAGCCCAGGCTGGCTTCGACGACCTGACCGTTCTGTACGGCAATCACGTACAGGAGCCAGTTCAGCGACAGGATCGCCGTGCTGGCGACGCCAAGTCCGATGACGCGCGGGCGCTGCAGCGCCCGGCGCAGGCCGCCCCACTGACCGCGCCATGCCAGCAGGATCAGCACGAAGACCAGCGCCCACACCGCGCGGTGGACGACCACCTCCATCGGCGCCACCGCGGCCACGCGCTGGAAGTACAGCGGCATCAGGCCCCAGATCACGAAGGCGGCCGCAGCTTGGAGGAGGCCGGGGTTCATCGGAGTCCATTGTCGCCGGGCGCACAATCGTCATGTGTCTGTGTCCCCCTGCCCCGACCTGTGATGCCGCTTCCACGCTGGCACACCACGGCCTGCCTCGGGTCGACACAGACCCTGTCCTGGGCCTCCTCCTACTACCTGCCGGCCATCCTCGCCACGCCGATGGCCGCTGATCTCGGCCTTTCGGTGCCCTTCGTCTTCCTGGCTTTCTCCGCGGCCTTGCTGGTCTCGGCGGCGATCGGGCCTTGGGCCGGCCGCATGATCGATCGGCTGGGTGGGCGTCCGGTGCTCGCCGTTGCGCACACGATGTTCGCGTTGTCGCTGTGCCTGATGGCCTTCGCATCGGGCCCGGTCCTGCTGGTCGTGGCCTGGCTGTGGATGGGTGTGGCAATGGGTAGCGGTCTGTACGAGGCCGCCTTTGCCACGCTGGTCCGGTTGTACGGGCCCTCGGCGCGCAACGCGATCACCGGGATCACGCTGATCGCCGGCTTTGCCTCGACCATCGGATGGCCACTGACCGCTGCGATGGAGGCCAGCCTGGGCTGGCGAGGCGCCTGCCTGGGCTGGGCGGCATTGCATCTGCTGATCGGTCTGCCACTGACCGCCTGGCTGCCGAAGGCGCTGCCACCAGGCGACACCGGACGGCACCAGGCAACACCGTCGGCCGAGTCTGTGGCGGTCTCGGTCCCGGACTCGCCGCCGGTCATGACCGCTCAGGCCAGGCGGGGCATCGCCATGCGACTGGCCATCGTCTTCGCGATCGTCTGGTTCATCAGCACGGCGATGGCCACGCACCTGCCCACGATGCTGCAGGCCGCCGGGCTCAGCCTGTCAGGCGCGGTGGCAGTGGGGGCGCTCATCGGCCCGGCGCAGGTGGCCGGCAGGCTGCTGGAGTTCGGCCTGCTGCGTCACCTGCATCCGCTGCTGTCGGCGCGGATGGCCGCCCTCACCCACCCGGCAGGCGCGCTGCTCCTGCTGCTGCTCGGCCCGGCTGCCGCCCCGGTCTTCGCGGTGCTGCACGGCGCCGGCAACGGCATCATGACGATTGCCAAGGGCACCTTGCCGCTGGCCCTGTTCGGCCCTGCAGGCTATGGCGCCAGCCTTGGCTGGATGATGCTGCCGGCCCGCATCGCCCAGGCGTTGTCGCCGGTGATCTTCGGGGTGTTGCTGACGCACATGGGCACTTCGGCGCTGTGGGTTTCGGCGCTCATGGCGACCGGTGCCGCTGCGTTGCTGCTGTCGATCCGTGGCGTGGCGCCGTCCTCAGCGCCGCGGCGGGTCTGACGCCTCAGGTGCCATCCCGACAGCGACCTGCGTCGCGTTGCGCAAGCCCGCCTCGAGTTGCGCGCGCACGGCGCCCGCCAGCGAGGGCGGACCGAGCACGGTGACGTTGCCGGCGTGGCGCAGCACGTCCATCACCAGTTCGGTCTCGTTGGTGTAAGGCAACCGCAGATCGTAGCCACCGTCGTCCAGCAGTCGGGCCTGCTGCGCCGGGTGCCACTCTTCCCGGCTGACCCACGGGGTCACTTCGGGCGCAAAGCGCAAATGGGCCCACTGCGCACGCCGGCCCGCGAAGATCCCATACCCCGCATCGAGTTCGGTCTCGACCGTTTTGATGGCGATGTCCCTGGCGCGCAGATCCAGCGCCTGCGCGGCGTCGACCGCGTCGAGTGCGAAGCGCAGCAACTGCTCTTTCCGGTGGCACCAGGCGTCCAGATACCAGGTGCCCCGGTAGTGCACCAGCCGTTGAGGCGACACCTCGCGCTCGCTGATCGCTCGCCGCCCCCGCGTCTGGTAGCGCATGTGCACCCGGCGTCGACGCAGCAAGGCATCCCCGAAGAGCTCGAACCACTTGCTCGGCACCGGACGGCGCCCGGTGCTGACGATGCGCACCCGTTTCATCAGCAGCGCCGCTTCGCGGCTGTTGGCGCCGAGCATGCCCTGCAACTTGTCGAGCAGTGGCTGCAGGTGCCGAGCCAGCACGCCACCGTCGTCCAGGCTGCCGATCAACTGGTGCATGGTCAGCAATGCATGGATCTCACGCTCGGAAAACCATACGCCCGGCAGTTCATGCTGCACGGGCATGCGCGCGCCGGTGCTGGCCTGGAGCTTGTAGCCCCTGTCGTAGACGTCCCAGACGATGGGCGCGTTCATCCTGTCGCGCAGGTACTGAAGGTCGCGCTTGAGCGTCGCGGGCGAGACTTCCAGTTCCTTGAGCAGATCGGCGAAACACACGCAGCCGCGCGATCGGATCAAGGCCTCGATGCGGTAGAAGCGTTCCGAGCGGTCCATCGTCGTCTGGCGTGCGCGATGCACGTCCTCCTGGGCTGCCGATGGCGTATTGTGGTCGCTTGCCGACAGCGCCTGCCAGGGCGGCTGCGCCACGGGGCGTCCTGATCGCAACGCACTCGAAGACTCGGACACTGCGCCTTCCCCCAGGCACCAAGGCGCGAGCCGCGCGATAATCGGATCATTCAAGCACGGGCGCGCGAGCGCCCGTGCTCCTTGGGGACAGCGGCTCGCCCACGGCAGGGCCGACTGTCGAAAGAAACCCCAGCGGATTCCTCGATGGCCAAGACCCCTCCCAAGACCACCGTCTCGAGCGAAGGCCTGCGCTACCACTCCAAGGTACCGGGTTCTCCTTTCGTGGCCACCGGCCACTTCGGCGCCGCCACCATGTCGTGCTTTCTGTGCGGCAAACACCGGCCGCGGGCGCAACTCAAGTCGCGAAAGCTGATGGGCAAGACGCATTTCGTCTGTGCCCCGTCGTGCAAGGAACTCGAGGCAACGCTGACCCCCCGTTGAGCGGCTGACGGGCCGACAGGCCCTTCGGCAGGATTCGACACGTGCCGCGGGCGCGTGGTCATTCAAGGCGCGATTTCGGTGGCCCAATCCGACAATGCGCCGAGGATGTCCAGCCCGCGGTCGTCAGCGGTTTCGCTCAGCCGGTCCAGCTTGTCCTGGAAATCGGCCAGGGCGAGGCCGCCTCGGCCCTCGTGCAGGCGCTCACGGCAGTGCGTCCGCCAGCGGTCGGCGTCCTGGGGCGTCAGGGCCTGCGGGAAGTTGCGCGCCCGGTAGCGAAACACCAGCTCTTCCAGCCGGGAATCACCGAACGCGGGCAGCGCCGCCGCTGTGCCCTGGTCGTACATCTGTCGAGCCCGGCGCAGTGCGTTGCGGTCGCCGTCCTCGAGGAAGCCGCCATAGAGGTCCTCGTCGACGTCGGCCGGTGTGCGATCCGCTGTGCGCTCGTAGACGCCGGGCCAGAGACCGGCCAAGGGGCCCGCAATGCGCGCCGCCGTCTGCGCATGCCGCCAGACCTGCGCCTTGTCGATGCCCCAGTGCTGCGCACGCTCGTCGGTGAGCGTGTCGATGTGACGGGTCACCACCGGCGCCCGGTTGAGGTGGATGGTCTTCAGCGGGAGCCGCGTACGATCCGGCGGCAGGTCTTCGTCCCGCACGAACAGCCGCGCACGCACCTCCTGCGCGGTCATCGACATCAGCTCCTGCGGATCGTGCATCAAGTCCCAGACGATCACCTCGTTGCGATGCACCGGGTGCGGTGCAAAGGGCCAGACGATGGCGATGCATCCGCGCTGGACCGGGTAGCGGCCCGAGACATGGAGCACCGGACGTCCCGCGGCGAGTTGCTCCACGACCTTGTCCTTGCGACGCAACGAGACGCAGAAGTCCCACAGTCGGGGCTGACGCGCCCGGATCAGGCGCGCCAGCGCGATCGTCGCGCGCACATCCGACAGCGCTTCGTGCGCACTGCCGTGGTCCAGGCCGTTGGCAGCGGTCAGCAGCTCGAGCCGGAAGCTGGTGCGCCCGTCTGCGCCTTGCGGCCACTCGATGCCTTCGGGCCGGAGCGCGAACGCACAGCGCACCGTGTCGAGCAAGTCCCAGCGTCCGCAGTCGTTGCGCCATTCGCGGGCGTAAGGGTCCAGCAGGTTGCGCCAGAACAGAAAGCGCGTGACCTCGTCGTCGAAGCGCAGGCTGTTGTAGCCCGCCCCCACCGTCCCGGGCACTGACAGCGCGCGTTCGATCTCGGCGGCGAACGCGTGTTCTGGCAGGCCCTGGTTCTCGCAGACCTGGGGCACGAGGCCGGTGATCAGGCAGCTCTCGGGGTCGGGCAGACGGTCGCGTGGCGGACGGCAGAAGTGCACCACGGGTGGCTCGATCTCCTCGAGTTGCGCATTCGTGCGCACGCCGGCGAACTGCGCCGGCCAGTCCCGAGAAGGCACCCGACCGAAGGTCTCGTAGTCGTGCCAGAAGAAGCTGAATTCACTCATCCGAGGATCGTCTCATCGTCAATCCGAACGCGCAAGCCCGGCCGCACCCTGACGATGGCGACGCCGCCCACGCCTGCGTGCCCCGGATAATCCGCGACGCTGCCGATGCGCAGCGCCCACCACCACCCCTTGCGCCCTGCCCATGACCCGTGTCCACAACTTCAGCGCCGGCCCCGCCACGCTTCCCGAACCCGTGCTGCAGCAGGCGGCGCAGGAGATGCTCGACTGGCACGGCAGCGGCATGTCGGTGATGGAGATGAGCCATCGTGGCCGAGAATTCATGTCCATCGCCGCCGAAGCCGAGCGCGACCTGCGGGAACTGCTGGACGTGCCGGCTGGCTATCAGGTGCTGTTCATGCAGGGGGGTGCGATCGCCCAGAACGCCATCCTGCCGTTGAACCTGCTGCGTGGGCACGAGGGCGCCGACTATGTCGACACCGGCGAATGGAGCCGCAAGTCCATCCAGGAAGCACAGCGCTACACCCGCGTGAACATCGCGGCATCGTCCCGCAGCACGAAGGATCGCACCATCCCGGCGCGCGAGACGTGGACGCTCGACGCCGGCGCCGCCTACGTCCACATCTGTGCGAACGAGACCATCGGCGGTGTCGAGTACCACTGGGTGCCCGACACCGGCACGGTTCCGCTGGTGGCCGACATGTCGAGCAACCTGCTGTCGCGACCGGTGGACGTCTCGCGCTACGGGCTGATCTACGGCGGCGCGCAGAAGAACATCGGCCCGTCGGGGCTGACGCTGGTCATCGTGCGCGACGACCTCATCGGTCAGGCCTCGGCCGCCTGCCCCAGCGCCTTCGACTACAAGCGCGTGGCGGACAACGGATCGATGTACAACACCCCGCCCACCTATGCGATCTACATCGCCGGGCTCGTCTTCAAGTGGCTGAAGGCCCAGGGCGGTCTGGCGGCGATGGCGCAGCGCAACCAGGCCAAGGCGGCCCTGCTCTACGACTTCCTCGACGCCTCGGCGTTCTATTCCAACCCTGTGGACCCGGCCTGCCGCAGCCTGATGAACGTGCCGTTCTTCCTTCGTGACGAGCGGCTGGACGAAGCCTTCCTCGCCGGCGCGCAGGCCGCGGGGCTGGTGCAACTCAAGGGGCACCGCGTGGTCGGCGGGATGCGGGCATCGATCTACAACGCCATGCCGATCGCCGGTGTGCAGGCGCTGGTGGACTACATGCGGGATTTCGAGCAGCGTCACGGCTGACGCATCGAGCCGGTCTCACCTGCAGGCGTTCCGGGGGTTTGGCGTGGCCTGGCCCTTGGGCGCGGCCATCATGCCCTCACAGCTCTGACCCTGTCCTCGCCGCGCCGCCCTCAAGTGCCAGCCCTTCGCGCGCCAGAAAGCGCTCGATCGCGGGCATCAGGGGGCCGAAGCGCTCATCGAGCGCCGCACGCACGGTGTCGACGAAGACCTGGGTCTGGCGCTCGATCTCGATGTTGAAGGCATCGCCCACCACCTTGCCACCGAAGGTGGTCAGACGAAGCGTCTCGGGGATCAACCAGACCTCGAACCATCCGCTGCCGTCAGGGGAGCGCCCGGCGTCGGCCACGGTCAGGCTGGCACCGTCGACCGCGATATAGCCCTTGGCGAAGATGTAGCGCATCCACGGTGCCGGCACCGCCAGGCGCATCACATGGTTGTTCTCGGGTTGGCGGACCGACTCGAGCCGCGCCTGGAAATCGACATGCCCTGACAGCGGATGCCCGCCGATTTCCGCGCCGTCGCGCGCCGCGCGCTCGACATTGACCACGTGACCGGTCTGCAGCGTGCCCAGTGTGGTGACCTGCAGGCTCTGCTGCATCACGTCGAAGTCGGCCTGGCCGGCCGCGACATCCACGCGCGTGACCGTCAGGCACACCCCGTTGCACGCCACGCTGGCGCCGATCTCCAGGCCCACGCAGAAGCCCTCGGGGAAGGCCAGTGTGAAGGTGCGAAGGCCCGTCCGGTCGGACAGGGCGACGATGCGGGCCAGGCCCTGGACGATGCCGGTGAACATGGCGACGATTATCCCGCCGCTTCAGACCATGGCGCGGCGTATGCTGCACGCGTCGCAAGCCCTTCGCTGCCATGCCCGCCGCCATGCCCTGCCCTGACTCGGACCGTCACGACCTTGACCAGGCGACGCTTGCGGATTTCACGCTCGCCGCACCACCACCCGGGTTTGTCGACAACCCCTATCCCTGGTACGCGGCCTTGCGTCGCCATCGCCCCGTGCACACGCTGGCGGCCGATTCGGTCCTGCTGACCAGGCACGCCGACGTGATGGCGGTCTACCGGGATCCCGCCGCCAGTTCCGACAAACGGCGGGAGTTCGCGCCGAAGTACGGGGACGGCACGCCCCTGTTCGAGCACCACACCACGAGTCTGGTCTTCAACGACGCCCCGCTGCACACCCGCGTGCGTCGCCTGCTGCTCGGCGCCCTGAACCAGCGCGCGATCGCACGCATGGAGCCCGGGCTCGTCATGCTCGTCGATGGGCTGATCGATCGCATGGAAGGGCTTGCGACGCCAGACCTGATCGACGACTTCGCAGCCCGCATACCCATCGAGGTGATCGGCAACCTGCTGGCGGTGCCGCAGGAAGAGCGTGATCCGCTGCGCCAGTGGTCGCTCGACATCCTGGGCGCGCTGGAGCCCCGGCCATCGCAGACCATGTTGGCGGCCGGACATGCAGCCGTCAGCGACTTCCTGGCCTACTTGGACACACTGGTGCGCCGCCGCCGCGCCGCACCGGGCGATCCCGAGGTGGACGTGTTGACGCGCCTGATCGAGGGAGAGGTCAGCGGCGAGCGCTTGTCGGAGCTGGAATTGCTGCACAACTGCATCTTCCTGCTGAACGCCGGTCACGAAACCACGACGAACCTCATCGGCAACGGCCTGCACGCGCTGCTGTCTCACCCCGATCAGTTCGCGAGACTGGCCGCGGATCCTGCCCTGCTGCCATGGGCAGTGGAGGAACTGCTGCGCTTCGAGAGCCCGCTGCAACTCAACAACCGCCTGGCGACCGCGCCCATCGTGCTGCCTGACGGCCAGACCATCGCCCCAGGCTGCTTCGTGACCCTGGCCGTCGGCGCCGCCAACCGCGATCCTGAGGTCTTCCACAAGCCTGAAGACCTCGACATCGGCCGCCGCCCGAACCCCCAACTCGCCTTCGGGCACGGCGCGCACGCGTGCGCAGGGCTGAACGTCGCCAGGCTCGAGGCGCGCATCGCCATCGGCCGATTGATCGCGCGTCATCCGCAACTGGCCTTGCGGGATGCGCCCGAGCGGGATCCGCGTGTGCGGTTCCGGGGCTTTCGGCATCTGCCTTGCCGACTGCGTTGATGCGGTGCGGCGGGCGTGCCGTGTCAGGCTGACGCCTCCGACGCCGATACGGGGCGCCGTTGGTCATCTTGTGCACCCCCGCCCACCGACGGGTGACCTGGCGTATCAGCCGCCGGCGATCGTCGCGCGCTGCAACCGCGCCTGCCACTCGGTGGCGTCGAACCCGGCGGTCACCGATCCGTCAGACCATTCGACCACCGGCCGCTTGATGGCCGAAGGGTGCTCGCGCAGCAGGGCTGTGGCCGTCCCGGCGTCGACGACGGCCTCGCGCTCGGCCTCGGTCAGCTTGCGCCAGGTCGTCCCACGGCGATTGACCAGCGCCTCATGGCCGAGGGCCTGGACCCACTGTGGGAGTTGCGCAGGCACGCCCTGGCGCTTGAAGTCATGAAAGCTGTAGACGATGCCTTGCGCCTGCAGCCAGTCTCGGGCACGGCGAACGGTGTCGCACTGGGTCAGGCCGTAGACCGTGATCATGGGTTCCTCCTGGAGCGACCTCGGAGCCGCGTCACAGCGGCTGCAAGCGTTGCGGTTTCGGAAAGCCTTCGACCTTCCGACCCTTGCGCGCGCGACGCCCGGTGTAGGGGACCAGGCCGGCGGGACGGACATCCTCGTCCTTGGCCCGCCCCCCACGCCCCTGCCCCGAGATGCGCAGCACGTCGGCAAAGGTGGCGACCGACAGCAGCGGTTGGTCGACATCGACATCCATCAGCGTCAGGCCCCGGCCGCCCGAGGCCTGCAGCTTCAGTTCGTCCAGCGCAAACACCAGCAGCCGACCGTCGCCGCTGAGGCAGGCCACCCGCCGGTGAGACGGGTCGACGATCGCCGGCGGCAGCAGGCGCTCACCGGATTCCAGCGTCAGGAAGGCCTTGCCCGCCTTCTGTCGGGACTGCAGATCGCCTGCGCGCGCCAGCAGGCCGTAGCCGCCGGAGTTGGACAGCAGCAGCACGGTGTCGCCCGGGCCGGCGTGATACAGCGCCGGCTGTGAGCCGGACTCGAGTTCGATCAGCGAGGTGATCGGCACCCCATCTCCACGTCCACCCGGCAGTGAGGCCACCGCGACGCTGTAGGCCCGCCCGTTGTCGGCGAGCACGGCCAGCGTGTCGACGCTTCTGCAGGCAAAGGCCGCGAGGAGGCCGTCGCCAGACTTGAAGGGCTGGCTGGACGGGTCGACGTCGTGCCCCTTGAGGGCGCGCACCCAGCCGCGCGCGCTGACCACCACCGTCACCGGCTCGTCGACGACGCGAACCTCGGCGACTGCACGGCGCTCCTCCTGCACCAGCGTGCGTCGGTCGTCACCGTAGGCTTTCGCATCGGCTTCGATCTCCCGGATCACGGTGCGCTGCAGCACGGCCGGGCTGGACAGGATGTGCGTCAGCCCCGCCGCCTGATCGCGAAGTTCCTTGAGTTCCTGCTCGATGCGGATGGTCTCCAGGCGCGCCAGCTGGCGAAGTCGGATCTCCAGGATGTCCTCGGCCTGGCGATCGCTCAGGCGGAAACGCTCGATCAGCGCGGCCTTGGGATCGTCGGCATGGCGGATGATGTGGATCACCTCGTCCAGGTTCAACAGCACCAGTTGTCGGCCTTCGAGCACGTGGATGCGGTCGTTGACCCTCTGAAGCCGATGCTGGGTGCGGCGGCGCACCGTCTCCTGGCGGAAACGCGTCCACTCCAGCAGGATCTGGCGCAGACCTTTTTGTACCGGCCGGCCGTCCAGCCCGACCATCGTCAGGTTGACCGGCGCCGTGGTCTCGAGGCTGGTGTGGGCCAGCAGCGTCGTGACCAGCACCTGCTGCTCGACCGTGCGGCTGCGGGGTTCGAACACCAGGCGCACCGCAGCGTCCTTGCCCGATTCGTCCCGCACGGCGTCGAGCACCCCGAGCAGCGTGGCCTTGCCCTGCAACTGCTCGGGCGTGAGCGCCTTGCGTCCGGCCTTGATCTTGGGATTGGTGAGTTCCTCGATCTCCTCGAGCACGCGCTGCGCGCTGGTGCCTGGCGGCAGTTCGGTCACCACCAGTTGCCACTGGCCGCGCGCGAGGTCCTCGATCTTCCAGCGCGCGCGCACCTTCAGGCTGCCACGGCCGCCGAGGTAGGCGGCCCGGATGTCTGCGGCGGCACTGATGATCTGCCCGCCACCCGGAAAGTCGGGCGCCGGCAGGCAGCCGAACAGTTCGTCATCCGGGAGATCCGGGTCACGCAGCAACGCAACCGCGGCCGCCGCGACCTCGCGCAGGTTGTGGCTCGGGATCTCGGTGGCCAGACCGACGGCGATGCCGCTGGCGCCGTTGAGCAGCACGAAGGGCAGCCGTGCAGGCAGCAGGCGGGGCTCTTCGGTCGAGCCGTCATAGTTGGGCTGGAAGTCGACCGTGCCCTCGTCGATCTCATCGAGCAGCAAGCGCGCGATCGGTGAGAGGCGGGCCTCGGTGTAGCGCATCGCCGCCGCGCCGTCGCCATCGCGGCTGCCGAAATTGCCCTGGCCGTCGATCACCGGGTAGCGCAAGGCAAAGTCCTGCGCCATCCGCACCAGCGCATCGTAGGCAGCCTGGTCGCCGTGCGGGTGGAAGCGGCCCAGGACATCGCCCACCACCCGGGCGCTCTTGACCGGCCTGGCCCCGTTGGCGCCGGTGTAGGACAGCCCCATGCGCTGCATCGCATACAGGATGCGCCGTTGCACGGGCTTCTGACCGTCGCACACGTCCGGCAGCGCACGGCCCTTGACGACCGAGACCGCGTACTCCAGATAGGCACGCTCGGCGTAATCGCCCAACGCGACGGCATTCTCTGCCGGGGCGGGCGCCATCGGTGGCGGGTCGAAAAGATCTGTCATCACGGTGAGCGGGGCGCGGTGTCCGTGTAGGGCAACTGGAACCGCTGACCGCGCCAGGTGAAGATGGCGCTGTCAGGGCCGATGCCTTCGAGTCTCAGCCCCGGGATCAGCGTTTCCCGCTCCCGCAGGACCTGTCCATTGACCAGCAACAGCCGATTGGCGGGCGCTGGCGACTGGACGACACCGTCGATGCGCAGGGCCGGGATGGCGCGCCGCACCGACACCGGCAATTCGTCCAAGCGCAACGGAGGCAGGGGCGCGGCAGACGGCTCGGCCCTCACGGCACGCGGCGGCACTGTGGGGGCGTCGACCACGCGCCCCTGCGTGCCGGCGACAGGCGCGCCAGCGACGGACCCGCGTGCGGACGACGTCGGTGACGACATGGGCGGCGTGGCATCGACGCTCTGCGGCTGTGGCCGTCCCCCGACATTGCGGGTCGCGTCCCCAGTGCCCGCGACCGCAGGAGCCCCGTCTTCGGGAGCCACTCCAGTACCCGAGGGCGCACGCTTGGAGGCAGGCGACACCGGCACACCCTCGGGCCGGGCCACCGGCGTCGGAAGGGCCGACACAGGTCCCTGCGCAGGCGCGGACGTCGCCTGCGCGCCCGCGGGAGGCGTGACAGGAAGGGGCGCCGGGCGGGTCACGCCCTCAGGCTCGCGCATGTCCTCGGGGGCAGGTCTTGCGGGCGCCAGCGGTGCGCCCTGCGACGCGCTCGACCATGCGGCCTCCGGCGGGCCTTCCAGCGCCCACCGCACCAGCCACGCCAGCACCAGCACCACCGCCACCATGCCGGCCACTCGCGCGGCCCACCTGGCAGCGGCCCCCCGTGCCCCGGACTCCCGATCCTGCCGAGCAGGCGCACCCACCCCCGGCCCCGCAGCCGTGGGGGGCAGGTCGGGCACGGCCGGCAGAGGCTGCTCCGCCGTGCGCTCTCGAGCGGCATCGGTCGTGTGCAGCGGCGTATGCGCCTCCAGCGTCTTCGCATCCTGTTCTGTCGCCCTCGGCTGAAGGTCCACAGGACTTGCTTGAGGCGGCGGAGGTGGAGGTGGAGGTGGAGGTGGAGGTGGAGGTGGAGGAGGAGGTGGAGGTGGAGGTGGAGCTGGAGGTGGAG
>JBMTXX010000090.1:0-13459 GCA_049453935.1 Rubrivivax sp. | reverse complement strand
TGGCGGCCACCCCGATGCTGACCCAACTGGCCAGACGCAGCACGCGGCCCCTGGGGCGCATCACGAGGCCGATGATGACCAGAGCGGTCATCACCACGGCGGCCATCGCGGTGCCCGCATGTGCCGGGCTGGCGTCGGCCAGCAATGTGCCTTGCAGGTACGCTGCATCGTCGATGGCCAGGATCAGGACATTGAAGAGATTGCTGCCCAGCAGGTTGCCGATGGCCATGTCGACGGCGCCCATGCGCAGCGCCGACAGGGTCACGGCTGCTTCGGGCAGTGTGGTGGCCAGGGCCATGAACAGTGTGCCGACGAAGCTGCGGTTCCAACCCATGGACTGTGCGATCTGCTCCGCAAGCGTCGACAGCCAGATGCCGGAAGCCAGCACGACCAGCGCAGCCAGGCCGAAACGCCGCAGCTCCCGCACCAGGCGGCCTGAACGACCGGCGCGGCCTTCCCGGGGCGGCGTACCCGCCTCAGGCGGGTGGGCGCTGCGGTGGCTGCCGGCCTGCTGCCGTGCGTGAACGCTGCGCAATGCCAACAGGTACAGCCCCAGCAGCGCCGGGCTGTACACACCCAGGTGCAGCAGCGAGGGCATCACCTCCGCCATCAGCACGGCCATCGCCACCAGGCCGAGCATCACCGCGCCGAAGGCGGCGGACAGGAGGTGCTCGTCGCTGGCGCGGCGGTACAGCGGCTCTTTGCGCGAAAGGGTGTCGAGCACCGCCAGGAACAACAGGTTGAACACGCAGGCGCCCAGTGCGTTGCCCACGGCCAGGTTCGGCGCCTGCAGCAGTGCGACCGCGCTGACACCCGACGCCAGTTCCGGCATGGACGTCGCCGTGGCGAGCAGCGCCAGACCGATCCATCCGCCAGACAGGCCGGTCAGCGCTGCGATGCGTTCGCCGCTGCGGCTGAGCATCCATCCTGCGCGCGCGATCAGCCCTGCGCACAGAACGAACTGCAGCCACAGCAGCAGGGCGCTCATCGGCCCTCCCTGCGTCGTGTCCGAGACCGCACGAACAGCTTGCGCAACTCTTCTGCCCACAGCACGGCACTGGCCAGCGCCAGCAGCGGCAACAGGCTCTCGGGTGTCAGCGGCACCGTGTGGAACAGCGCGTTCATCGGTGGTGCGTAGAGCACCAGCGCCTGCAGCGCCACCGACAGCGTCAACCCGCCCAGCAGCCATCGGTTGCGCAACAGGCCCGGCCCGAGGGCGGAGGCCGTGGCCGACTGGCAGTTCAGCACGTTGAACCACTGGCACATGGCCAGCACGGTGAAGGTCTCGGTGCGCACCACTTCCAGAGGCAGCCCCTGCTGCAGCCGCCAGGCGAACCAGCCGAAGCTCACTGCGGCGATCGCCGGCGTCATCAGCGCCACGCGCAGCAGCAACTCGCGGCCCAGCAGACGGTCGTCACGTGCGACGGGGCGACGCCGCATCTCCTGGCCGTCGGCGGGGTCCATGACCAGGTTCACCGTCACCGTGCCCTCGGTGACGATGTTGATCCACAGGATCTGCACCGCCGCCAGCGGCAGCGGAAAGCCGCCGAGCAACGCCAGCAGCAGCACCGCCACCTCGGCCAGCGAGGTGGCGAACAGGTACAGGATCACCTTCTTCAGGTTGCCATAGACCACCCGGCCCTGTTCGACCGCGCCGACGATGGTTGCGAAGTTGTCATCGGTGACGACGATCTTGGCCGCGCTCTTGGCCACCTCGGTACCGGTGATGCCCATGGCCACGCCGACATCGGCGCGGGCCAGCGCCGGGGCATCGTTGACGCCGTCGCCGGTCATCGCCACGACCTCGCCGCGCGACTGCAAGGCTTCGACGATGCGCAGCTTCTGCGCCGGCTGCACGCGCGCGAAGACGGCGATGCGTGGCAGGGCGTCGCGCAGGTCGGCCTCGCCCATGCGCTCGAGCTCGGTGCCGTCGACCGCGCGGTCGCCCTCGCGCGCAATGCCGAGGGCGCGTGCGATGGCCAGCCCGGTGAGCTTGTGGTCGCCGGTGACCATCACCGGTCGGATGCCGGCGTCTCGGCAGTCCGCCACCGCCGCGCGCACCTCCTCGCGCGGCGGGTCGATCTGGCCGACCAGACCGAGCAGGCGCGCGCGACCGGCCAAGACGTCGAAGCTGGCGGCCGCGTCCAGCGCGTCATCGTCGACGCTGGCGAAAGCGAGCACCCGCAGCGCCTGTCCTGCCATGGCCTCGGCGCGGGCACGTGCGGCGTCGTGCAGCGCCGCGGGTGCGCCGCTGCACAGGCGCAGCACCGCCTCGGGTGCGCCTTTGATCAGGACCTTGCGCGCAAAGCCGGGCAGGGCGTGGCGCGTGGCCATGAGCTTGACGTCGGAGTCGAAGGGCCACTCGGCCGCTCGCGGGTGGGCCCGGCGCGAGACATCGGGGTCGACGCCGCCCTTCAAGGCCAGCGTCAGCAGTGCGGCCTCGGTCGGGTCGCCGACGGCGGTCCAGCCGGCGCCTTGTTGCGGCGGCAGCAGCTGCGCGTCGTTGCACAGCGCGGCGGCTTGCAACAGGTCGTGCAGGGGCAGGTCCCGCGCCGGATCGAGGTCCCGGGCGAAGCCGGGGACCCAGGCTGTGGCGGCGCCGCGTTCCGCGCCCGTGTACCCGGCCGTGGGCAGGCTTGATGCAGGCCTGTGCAAGGCCTCCCCTGTGGTGCCTTCGGTGGCTGGCCTCACCCAGCGCAGGGTGCCCTCAGGCGCGTAGCCGATGCCTTCCACGGAGACGTCGCGCCCGTCGGGCAGCCACAGTGCCACGGCGGTCATCTCGTTGCGCGTGAGCGTGCCTGTCTTGTCGCTGCAGATCACCGTGGTCGAGCCCAGCGTCTCCACCGCCGACAGCCGGCGGATGATGGCGCCGCGCGCGGCCATGCGCTGCATGCCCACGGCCAGCGCGATCGTCATCGCCACCGGCAGGCCTTCGGGCACCATCGAGACCATCTGGCTGATGGCCACCATCAGCACCTCGGACAACGGCAGTTCGCGCCACAGCCCGAGCAGGACCACCGCCACGAACAAGCCCAGCGCCGCAGCGACCAGCGCCCGTCCGAAGCGCTCGAGGCGGTGCTCGAGTGGCGTGCGCGGCTCCTCGGCGCGCTCGGTCAGACCGGCGATGCGACCGACCTCGGTGTGCACGCCCGTGCCCACCACCACGGCCAGCGCCCGGCCGGCGGTGACGTGTGTGCCCGAATAGACCATGTTGTGCCGGTCGGCCAGGCCCGTGGCCTCGGGCACGGGGTTCACGCCCTTGCTCACCGGCACCGACTCACCGGTGAGCGCGGCCTCGGCCACTTGCAGTTGAGCCGTCTCCATCAGCCGTGCATCGGCCGCGACGGCATCGCCGGCGGTCAATACCAGCACATCCCCCGGCACCAGATCGCGCGCTTCGATGATCTGCTCCCGCGCGTCGCGCCGCACCCGCACGTGCAGGGCCGACAACTGCCGCAGCGCCGCCATCGAGCGCTCGGCCCGGCCCTCCTGGTAGGTGCCGATCAGCGCGTTGACTCCGACCACCGCCAGGATCACGGCAGCGTCGCCATGGTGACCCAGGGCCACCGCCAGCACTGCAGCGGCGAACAGGATGTAGATCAGCGGGCTGCGAAATTGGCGCGCAAAGGTCTTCCAGGCCGGGCGCGGCGGGGCCTCGGGCAGGGCGTTCGGGCCGTGCGCCGACAGTCTTTGCCGCACCGGTTCTGGGCCCAGGCCCGTTGTGATGTCGACGTCGAGGGCCTGCAGGACGCCGGACGGCGAGAGCGTGTGCCAGGGCCGTTCAGACCATCGAGGCAAGTGTGCTGTCGAAGGCCCTGACTTGTCCGGGTCTGCCGAGCGGGTCATGCGGGCCGTGGGCGGTGGGTCGACCATGGCGCATTCTGTGGAGCACGTTGCCGATCGGAGGGCTCGATGTGAGGCATCCTGCGCTTGTGTTGATGGTCGTCAACCGCCAGGACCATCCAGGCTGGGTCCAGCCCGCGGCCAAGCGGCTTCATGATGTGACCCGCATGACACACGGCGGCGGTGCGTTGTGTCTGGACGCGATACTTCCATTGGGACGTCGCGCCGCAGCGCTGCATCGTGTCGGCAAGATGGACCGGCTCGTCTTCGAGGACCCGGCCTTTGCCCATGGTCTGGGCCCGCAATCCAGCGACCCGTTTCGGTGGCACCAGGAAGGTCGGACATGCATCAACACCTCGGCTTGGTCACCCTGGTCGTGAGGGACTACGACGAAGCGATCGCGTTCTACGTGGGCAAGCTCGGCTTCGACCTGGTGGAAGACACATGCCTGCCCGCGCAGGGCAAACGGTGGGTGGTGGTCGCGCCGGCAGGCGCGCGGGCGCCCGGCCTCCTTCTTGCCCGAGCGACGGGCGACCATCAAAGTTCACGGGTCGGGGATCAGACGGGCGGCCGCGTCTCGTTCTTCCTTTACACGGACGATTTCAGGCGAGATTTCAACGCTTACAAGGCCCGTGGCGTCACCTTCGTTCGAGAGCCCACGAACGAAAGCTACGGGACCGTGGCCGTCTTCGAGGACCTCTACGGAAACCGCTGGGACCTGCTGCAGCCCGGTCGACCTGACTTTGGGATGTAATCCCGCACCGGACGCGGCGCCCGAAGCGTCCCCCACCTTCCGGCAGCGGCCATCCTGCGGTCGACGTCGGCCCTTGACCTGGGCACTGCTCGGCGTGCAGGCCAGGGCCTTTTTCTTCCGACCCTCGCGCCGGCACCCCACCCGGCGGCATCACCCCATCCCATGTCCATGTCCTCTTTGCGCCGGCACTGGTTGTCCAACGTCCGTGGCGACCTGCTTGCAGGCCTGGTCGTCGCGCTTGCGCTGATTCCCGAAGCCATTGCCTTTTCCATCATCGCCGGCGTCGACCCGAAGGTCGGGCTCTATGCGTCCTTCAGCATGGCCGTGATCATTGCCTTCACCGGCGGGCGGCCCGGCATGATCTCGGCTGCCACGGGGGCGATGGCGCTGGTCATGGTGCTGCTGGTCAAGGAGCACGGGCTGCAGTACCTGCTCGCCGCCACGGTGCTGACGGGGCTGCTTCAGATCGTCGCCGGGGCGATGAAGCTCGGCTCGCTCATGCGCTTCGTCTCGCGCTCGGTGATCACCGGCTTCGTCAATGCCTTGGCCATCCTCATCTTCATGGCGCAACTGCCGGAACTCACCAACGTGAGCTGGGTGGTCTATGCAATGACGGCGGCCGGGCTGGTCATTCTCTACGGCTTCCCGTACCTCACCCGGGCGGTGCCGTCGCCTCTGGTGACCATCGTCGTGCTGACGGCTGTGTCGGTGGCACTGGGTCTGGATATCCGTACCGTCAGCGACATGGGCGCGCTGCCGGACAGCCTGCCAGTGTTCCTCCTTCCCGACGTCCCGCTGAACTGGGAGACGCTGAGGATCATCGCGCCTTATTCGGTCACGCTGGCGGTGGTCGGCTTGCTGGAATCGATGATGACCGCCTCCATCGTCGACGACATGACCGACACCCGCAGCGACAAGAACCGTGAATGTGTGGGCCAGGGCGTGGCCAACGTCGCCACGGGTTTCATCGGCGGCATGGCCGGGTGCGCGATGATCGGCCAGAGCGTGATCAATGTGAAATCCGGCGGGCGTGGGCGTTTGTCGACCTTGGTCGCCGGCGTGTTCCTGCTGATCCTGGTGGTGTTCCTCGGGGACTGGGTGGGGCGCATCCCGATGGCTGCGCTGGTGGCGGTCATGATCATGGTCAGCATCGGGACCTTCAACTGGGATTCGTTGCGCAAGCTGCGCGAACATCCGCCCAGTTCGTCCATCGTCATGTTGGCGACCGTGGCCGTGACGGTGTCGACGCACGACCTGGCCAAGGGCGTGTTCGTCGGCGTCCTGCTGTCGGGGCTGTTCTTCGCCTCCAAGGTGGCCCGCGTGCTGCGGGTGGACAGCCGGCTCGGCGACGACGGCCGCTCGCGCGCCTATGGCGTTGCGGGTCAGGTGTTCTTCGCCTCGGCCGAGACGCTGGTCCAGGCCTTCGATTTCCAGGAGCGCCTGGACCGCGTGGTGATCGACGTGAGCCGCGCGCACTTCTGGGACATCACGGCGGTCAACGCACTCGACAAGGTGGTGCTGCGGTTCAAGCGCGAGGGCGTTGCGGTCGAGGTGGTCGGGCTGAACGAGGCCAGCGCGTCGATGATGGATCGCTTTGCCGTGCATGACAAATCCGGTCCGGCGCAGGAGCTGACGCACTGAGCGTGGGCATGGGGGACATCGCCGGTCATGCGTCGAGGCCCTGGAGCCTGCGCCCCAGGCCGCTCACGCGCAGCGTCGGCCGTTGCAGCGCGTGGTCGAGCAGCGTCGGGTCGGGGGCGACCAGTGTCAGGGCGCTGCGTGCGCGGGTGATGCCGGTATAGACGCATTCGCGGGTGAGCACCGGCAGGTCGACGTCGGGCAGGACGAGCGCGACGTGGCCGAACTCCGAGCCCTGGCTCTTGTGCACCGTCATCGCAAACGCCGTCTCGACCTGCGGCAGCCGGCCCACCGGGATGGCCCGCAGGGTGTCGCCGTCGAGGAAGTGGGCGCGCAGCGTGACGTCATCGCCCGGGCCTCGCAGCACGAGGCCGATGTCGCCGTTGAAGACGCCGAGCGCGGCGTCGTTGCGCATGACCATCACCGGCCGGCCCTCGTACCACTCGCCGGCCTGCACGGGCAGGCCGTGCCGTGCCAGGGCCTGCTCGATCGCCTGGTTCCATCCGCTGACGCCCCAGGCGCCGTCGCGGCGCACGCACAGCACGCGGAACCGGTCGAAACCTTCGAGCAGGTCACGCACCCAGCGTTCCCATTCGGCCCGCCCATCCAGCCCATCGCTCTGCGTCGTCTGTGCCGGCCTGTGGGCCAGCCGCCGGACGTGGGCCAGATACCCCGGCGCGCCGTCGTGGCGGCCGTGCACCGCCAGATGCAGCACAGGGCGCGGATCGGTTGCCTCGATCATCGCGATGGCGCCGTCTGCAGCACCGTCGAACAGGGCGCGGGCAGCTGCCGGATCCCCGAGGTTGACGCGCTGGGCGAGTTGTCCGATGGGCCCGTCGAAGCGCCGGCTGCGCCGCAGCATCACGGTGTGCTGCGCCAGTGCACTGCCGGCCCCATGCAACGACGCCGGGATCGCCTCACCGCTGGCCTGGCGGACCCAGGCCACCGTCTGCGCGTCGTAGCCGGGACGTTCGATCGCGTCGACGGGGTCGGTGCCCGAGGGTGCCGCCGGTGTCCCGTCCGGCCCGGCGGGGGCGTCGATCACCGCGTGACGGCACAACTCGCCCATGACGGCGCCGGCCTCCACCGAGGCCAACTGATCCTTGTCGCCCAGCAGCACCAGCCGGGCCGAGGGCGGCAGGGCATCGAGCAGGCAGGCCATCATCCCCAGGTGGACCATCGACGCCTCGTCGACGATGAGCACATCCAGCGCCAGCGGGTTCGAGGCGTCGTGGCGGAAGCGTCGGCTGTCGGGACGCGGCCCGAGCAGGGCGTGCAGCGTGCGTCCCGGGCCGAGGTGCGGCACCCAGTCGTTCAGGCCCAGCGGATCGGCGGCATCCTTGCGCATCGGCTCGAGCGCCTGCGCGATGGACTGCCTGAGCCGGGCCGCGGCCTTGCCGGTGGGGGCCGCCAGGCCCACGCGCAGCGGCGCCGCCTGCGCGCGCAGCGCCTGCATCGCCACCAGCACGCGCGCGGCGGTGTAGGTCTTGCCGGTGCCCGGACCGCCGGTCACCAGGGTGAGCCGGCCCCGCAGTGCCAGCGCGCAGGCGATCTTCTGCCAGTCGGGGTCGGCCGGGCCGGCAGTGGTCGGTGGCCTGGGGTCGTCGTCGGCGGGCCGTGGCGGGACCGGGAAGAGCCGGTCCAGCAGGGCTCGCGCCCGGCCAGGGTCCGGCCGTGCCGGCCCGAATTCGTGTCGGCCCTGACCTTGCAGCATCGCACCCAGGTGCCGGCCGATGACGGCTTCCTCGCGCCAGTGGCGACGCAGCATGAGCACCGGACCGGCCAGCACCAGCGGGCTGGCGCCGCGCTCGTCGGCAGGGTCGATCTCCACCGCGCTGCAGGGCGCCCAGCGCTCTTGCAGCCCGGTCGGATCGTCCGGCCAACCGGCCAGCGCGGCGCTCAGATCGGTCAGGCCGGCAGCGGGCCAGCCCAGCGCGACCTCAGGTCTCGACGCGACGGCCGGCAGCAGCAGCCCGGTGTGGCCCCGGCCCTCCATGTGCGCCACCAGGGCGGCGGCCAGCAGCAGGCTGGGCGGCGCCTGCGGGTCGGTCTCGGCGACGAATCGCGCCAGGGCCACGTCCAGATGGCGCAGCCAGCCGGCGTCGCACCAACGCTCCAGGGTCGCGAGCATCGTGTCGGCGGTCATGGGGCGTTCCGCATGGGTCGTCCTGTCACCGGCCGGCTCGGCTCGCCTGCGAGCGAGCGGAGGCCGCCATCCTTGCTTCGCCGGCCCCAGAGCCCGTTGTCGGCGCAGACGTGGCTGCGTCGCAGCGGTCAGCGTCATCCCCTCCGCCGACGGCGGCCTCGGTCTGCCACGTCGGATCCTGAGCGCCCGCCGGCACCAGCGCGTCCAGCGCCTCCAGCAGCGCCAGCGGCGCCGGCAGCGTGCAGCAACCGGCAGTAGGGCTCTGCACACCGCGCAGGAAGAGGTAGACCGCGCCGCCCAGGTGCTGCGTCGGCCGGTACGCCGACGCCAGGCGGGCGCGCAGCAGCCGGTGCAACGCCAGCAGGTACAGGGCGGCCTGGACGTCGTAGCGGTGCTCGAGCATCGCGGCTTCCATCGCCGCGGCGGTGTAGTCCCGGTCCTGCCGTCCCAGCGCGTTGGACTTGTGGTCCAGCACCCAATGGCGCCCTTCGTGCTCGAAGACCAGATCGGCGTAGCCCATCAGCATGCCTTGCAGCGTGCGCGGCGCCAGGGCCGGCCGCGACCGCCCGGGGAACAAATGCGTCTGGCACAGTGCATCGAGTTCGGCGCAGCGCAGACCGTCGCTCGGACACCAGAACTCCATCTCGGGCAGCACCGTGCCCAGCGCCGACAGCGGCGTGCCCAGCGCGGGCAGCGGCTGTCGGCACACCGCGCGCAGCCAGGTCACCACGTCGTCGGCGTGGGCGCCCCAGCCCTGCAGCGCGCAGCGCCGCGCCAGGCGCTGTTGCAACTCGGCCGAGCGGTCGAGGGCGAACGCCTCACCGGCCAGCCATTCGAGCTGGTCGTGCAGGAAGTCGCCGGCATGGGCGCCACGCGGGAAGCGGTGCCATGGCGCGGCGTCGGTGCCGGTCTCGTGGCGATCGGCGGACGTCGCCGTCGGGAACGACGCGGGCCGTGGCGGCATGTCGGGCTCGTCGTCCCGCAAGGGACGGGTCGGGGTCTCGTCGGGCGCGACGCGGCCGCCCGCGGCGTGGCGGCCCGTGCCCGCCCCACCGGCGTCGCGCACCAGCGCCGAGTAGCTGCTGACCGACCAGCGGCGCTCGAAACGGGCGCGGTACACCGGCGCAGGGTTCAGCGGTGCCAGGCCGTCACGCGGCCGCAGCCGGGTCATCGCCGGCCAGGGCAGGCGATCGTCCTCCGATGTGCCGATCGCCTCGACGTGCAGATCGGGGCCGCTGCGCGCGCGGGCTTCGTCCAGCGGCAGGCGTTCCGGCGCCTGCGGGGCGGCGCCGTTCCCATCATTCGCCGGCCCGCCTGCCGGGAAGGCCAACAGGTGGCCGATGGCGCTGTCCGCCCACAGGCCCTGCTTCGCGCGGCCGCGGCGCACGTCGGCCAAGCCGACCCACAGCAGGTGCCTGGCGCGCGTCAGCGCCACGTACAGCAGCCGCAGTTGCTCGCGCTGGCGCTCCTTGTCGGCCAACCTCCACTGCGCTTCGTCCGGGCCGACGACCCAGACGCGCTCGCCGCTGCCAGCGCCGGTGCCGGACCCGGCGCCATCATCCGCCGGTGGCAGCGCGACCACCCGGTCGCGCCGGGCCTGCCCCGGTCGCCCCCGCGGCCCGCAGTGCGCCGCGAAGGGCAGGAAGACCAGCGGGTACTCCAGCCCCTTGGACTTGTGGATGGTGACGACCTGCACCAGGTCGGCGTCGCTTTCCAGGCGCAGCACCTGTTCGTCGCTCTCGGGGCCGGCGTCTGCCTCGTCGATGCGCTGTTGCAGCCAGCGGATCAGGGCCGGCGCGGTGCGCGCGTGCGAGGCCGCCGCCTGCAGGAGCTCGGCCAGATGCAGCACATTGGTCAGTCGCCGTTCGCCGGCGTCGGCGCCCGCCGCGTCGTCTGCCGCGACACCGCCCGACAGCCAGCGCGCCGGCAAATCGAAGCCGTGCAGCAACTGCCGCACCATGGCCAGGATGCCGCGCGTCTTCCAGGTCTGCCCCAGCGCCTGCAGCGATGCGCAGCGCCGGTCCAGTGCCGCGTCGTCGTCGGCCAGCGCACGCAGTTCCGGCAGAGACAGTCCCAGCAGGCCGGTGGCCAGGGCTGCGCGCGCCATCCTCACGTCGCGCGGCGCGGCGGCTGCGCGCATCAGCCGCAGCAGGTCCGCCGCCTCGGCGCTGGCGAAGACGCTGTCCTTGTCCGACAGATAGACCGACGCCACGCCGCGGCGCCGCAACTGGGCCCGCACCGCGTCGGCCTCGCGCCGGGTCTGCACCAGCACCGCGATGTCGGCCGGGCGCAGGCGCCGGAAGGGTTTGTCGTCCTCGACGAAGCCCACCGCCGGCTCGTTCAACCACTCGACGATGCGCTGCGCGCAGTGCGCCGCATGCAGGCGGCGGCTGTCGGTGGCGTTGCGCGGCGCGGCGTCTGCCGCCAGGGTCACGGCGGGCAGCACACCGTCCGGGCCGACCAGCCGCTGCGCCCGGCCACGCGCGCCCACCTCGACGAAGGGCAGCGGCGAGGCGCCCTGGCCGCGCCCGAAGAGGAAGGCCCCCTCGGGTGCATGGTGCTCGGCGCCCAGGAACAGGCCGTTGACGGCCCGCACCAGTGCCTCGGTCGAGCGGTGGTTGGTGGCCAGCGCATGGTGACGCCCGGCCGTGGCGGCCCGGGCGCGCAGGTAGCTGTGGATGTCGGCCCCACGGAAGCCGTAGATGGCCTGCTTCGGGTCGCCGATCAGCAGCAGCGTGCGCTGCGGGTCGTCGTCGCCGATGCGGTAGAGGCGGTCGAAGATGCGCAACTGCACCGGCGAGGTGTCCTGGAACTCGTCGACCATGGCCACCGGGTAGCGCTCGATGATGCGCTCGCGCAGGCGCAGTGCGCGCTCGCCATGGACGGCCGGATCCAGCGCCTCGTCCAGCCGGCGCAGCGCATCGGCGTAGCCGAAGGTGCCGGCCAGCGCCTTCAGCGCCTGGGCGCGGGCCTGCACCGAGGCGGCCGCGTGCAGGCGCATCGCGATGGCGGGCTCGGGCAGCCTGGCCAGCGCCTTCATCAGGGCCTCGAAGCGGTCGAAGACCTCGGGCACGTCGGTGGCGGGCCGGCCGAGCGCGGCCAGCGTCTCGCGCAGTGCGCTGGCGCTCAGCTTGTCGGCGCCGCTCTTGACGTCGGGCCTCTCGGCACCGGGATCCTGGGCCCACTGCGCCAGCGCGTCCAGCCAGCGTGTCGCGTGTCCCTTGGCCGGCAGGCCCTTGCGCGCGGCGGCCGGGCCCGACCACCGGGTCTCCAGCCACTGTCGCATTGACTCGGCCCCTTCGACCCAGCCCTGCTTCAGCGCCGCCAGCATGGCCGCGCGCTCGCCCACCACATGGGTCAGCCGATCGGCCAGCGTGCCTTGTCCGTGTTCGGCGGGCCAGGGCTTGTCGCGCAGGTCGTCCAGCGTGCGTTGCAGCGCATCGACGTCGCGCCAGCAGGACAGCACCGGCGCCAGCAGCGCCTCGGGCAGCGGGTAGACCTGCTGGCGCCAGTAGTCGCGCACGGCCTGGGCGTGCAGCGCCGTCTCGTCGGGTTGCAGTTCCTCGTCGAACAGGCTGCCGCTGTCGAAGGCGTGCTCGCGCAGCACCCGCTGGCACCAGGCGTCGATCGTGAAGACCGCCGCCTCGTCCATGGCCTGCGCCGCCATGTCCAGCCGCCAGGCGGCCTGGTCGCGGCGCTTGCCCGGGGGCAGCCCTGCGGCCAGGGCTTGCAGGAAAGCGTCGGGCGGCGCGTCGGGGGCGGTGTGCCCGCGCAGGCTGGCGGCGGCCTCGGCCAGTCGGGCGCGGATGCGGCTGGAGAGCTCGCGCGTGGCCGCCTTGGTGAAGGTCATCACCAGGATCTGTCCCGGCAGCCGGGGTTCGCAGCCGTGTCCGATCACCAGCCGCACGTAGAGTGCGGCCACCGTCCAGGTCTTGCCGGTGCCGGCGCTGGCTTCGATCAACCGGCTGCCGCGCAAGGGCAGGGTCAGCGGGTCCAGGGCTTCAGTCATCGTCGCTGTCGCCCTCTCCGTCGTCGTGGGCGTCCCAGGCCTGCACCGTGGTGCATTCGTCCAGCCACTGCCGATAGGGCGCGTACAGGCGCAGGCTGGCCGCGGCGAAACCCTCGGCCTGACCGAGGCGGTCGAAATCCGGGAACAGCCGCGCCAGGCTGGGCTCCTCGACCTCGCCGGGTGACTTTCCGCTGTCGTCGCCCTCGTAGGCCTTGCGCGCGGGGTCCTCGCCACCGGCGAGCCAGGCCAGACCGGTGCGCAGCGCGGTGGGCAGCGGCCGATCGCCTGTCATGCCCTCCTGCCAGGCCTGCAACAAGCCGACCAGGGTCTGCATCGCCTCGTCCCGGGGCGGGCAGCGCACCTGCACCCAGGCGCCGTCGCCGATCAGCACGCCCTCCACCGGCTGGCCGCAGGCCGCCGTGGCCAGGCAGCGCACCCAGGCGGCGGCGAACTTGTCCGGCCGGGGCACCACCCGGGACTTGCCGGCGGGTTGCGCGATCCGGCTCGCGGTCCATTCGATCCACACCGCGGGACAGGGCGTGGCGGCATCGGCCTCGGCAGGTGCCCGCACGCCGTCCAGCACATCGTCCAGCACCAGGTCAGGCCTTTGCGGATGCGTCAGGTGCAGTCGCAGCCGGTCCAGCGGCTGCGGATGGGAGGCGTGCGCGTGCAGCCATTGCCCGAGCATGGGCTCGAGCGCCTGCTGCAGGGCCTCACGGGCGTGCCGGCCCGGCCCGGCCAGCGGCAGGCGGCCGGCGCGCTGCAGGCCGTCGAGTTGCTGCGCCAGCACGGCGGCCGTCTCGGCGTCATCCACCGGCGTCGCCGAAGCGCCCCAGCGCCGGCGGCAGCCGTCCAGCACCTCGTCGATCAAGGCCCAGCGTTCCAGCCCCGGGCTGCCGAAGGGCTCGTCGTCGGCCACCGGCGGGTCGAGGTCGTCGAAGCTCACCCGCAGGCGGTGCCTGAAATACGCTTTGACGGGGTTGCGCAGGAAGTCGGCCAGGGCCTGGACGGTGAGCGGAGGCTGTGGCGTCTGCGTTTGCGGCGGGCCTGACATGCTGGCAGGCGCAGG
>JBMTXX010000089.1:0-13520 GCA_049453935.1 Rubrivivax sp. | reverse complement strand
GAGATCGACGGCAGTTGCTGGACCGGCCGGGTGCTCGCCCAGCGAACGTCCACCGGTGCTGCCGACTCGGCCACTGTCATCGAGATCCAACTCGAACTGAGTGGGTTGACCCGCCGCGTCGGGGCGCGATTCGGTCCGTGACGGGCTTTGCCCCGGGCCGCGGCCCCTTCCTGCGTGAGCGGCTGCCTGACGAGGATCGATCATCGGGCGGGTGCTGTCGCACAATCGGCGACCGGATCGCTGCCCACGCGCAGGCGGCCCGCATACCGTGTTTCTGAATGTCATGCACTGGGTCTGATCGATGAGTTCGCTGCCCGTCTCCCGCCGAGCGCTGCAGGTGGTCCTTGCCGGACTCATCGGTTTGGCGTGTCTGCAAGCGACCGCTCAGCCGGCCCCCACGGCTGTCGGCGGCGGGCAGGCCCGGCCCGCGGACCACATCGTGGCCGTCGTCAACCGTGAGCTCGTGACGGCGGTGGAGGTCGAGCGTGGCGTTGCGCAGGCCCGCGCACAGGCGGCGGCCAGCGGGGCGCGTCTGCCCGAGGCGGAGGCGTTGCGACGCCAGGTGCTGGAGAGCCTGATCGAGGAGCGTGCCGTCCTGACCCATGCCAGGGAAGCCGCAGGCCGCATCGACGAAGCCGAGATCGACCGTGCGGTGGCGTCGATCGCCGCCCGCAACGGGCTCGACATTGCGCAGTTGCGCGAGCGCCTCGCCCAGGACGGGCTTGATCTGCAGCGCCTGCGGGCCAATGTGCGTGACCAGCTCGCGGTGGAGCGGACGCGTGAGCGCGAGGTCGGTGCCCGGATCAACGTCACCGAGGCCGAGATCGATCAGTGGCTGGCGCAGCGCCGCGAACAGGCGCTGGCGCAGCGCGACCTCAATCTGGCCCAGATCCTGATCAGCGTGCCTGAGTCCGCGGACCCTGCGCTGTTGCAGCAGCGCAGGGAGCGTGCCGAGCAGGCCTTGTCACGGTTGCGCGCGGGAGAGGCTTTCGAGCAAGTGGCCCGAGAGATGTCGGACTCGGCCGACCGTGAGCGAGGAGGTGTCCTCGGGCCCCGGCCGGCCGCCAGGCTGCCGGACTTGTTCGTCGCGGCAGTGCGTGGGCTCCAGCCGGGTGAGGTCACGCCTGTCCCGGTGCGCAGCGCCGCCGGGTTCCACCTGCTGAAGGTTGTCGGTCTTGGCGAGGTTCCGCAGGACCGTATCGTCCAGACGCTGGCGCGGCACATCCTGGTCCGACCGTCGGCTCGCCAGTCGGTCCAGGAGGTCAGCGCCCGCCTGGCGGAGTTCCAGAGTCTGATCCGCCAGGGACGGCGACGCTTCGAGGATCTGGCGCGCGATTTCTCCGAAGATGGCTCGGCGGCTCAGGGCGGGGATCTCGGCTGGCTGTCGCCGGGCGCGACGGTCCCGGAGTTCGAGCAGGCCATGGACGCCTTGCCGGTGGGCGGGCTGTCGGACCCGGTGGTCTCCCGCTTCGGCGTCCACCTGATCGAGGTTGTCCAGCGTCGCGAAGTGCCGGTGGACCCGCGGGTGCTGCGCGAGCAGGCCCGCAACGTCCTGCGCGGCGAGAAGTTCGAGTCCGCGTACGCCGAGTGGGTCCGCGAGTTGCGTTCCCGGGCGTATGTCGAACTGCGTGATGCGCCCTTGTAGCCCCCCACCGGAAGCGCGAGGATGAGACATCTGGCGCGCAAGCGTTTCGGACAGCATTTTCTGGTCGACGACGCGGTCATCGACCGCATCGTCCGTGCGATCGACCCCGCGCCGACCGAGCGTCTGTGTGAAATCGGTCCGGGGCAGGGCGCCCTGACACACCCGCTGTTGCAGGCCTGTGGGGCCTTGACTGTCATCGAGATCGACCGCGACCTCGCGGCACGGGCGCGGCGATGGCCCGGGGTGACCGTGGTCGAGGCGGATGTGCTGAACGTGGATTTCCACGAACTCGCCGTCGGCCCGGCCGGCATGGCCGCGGGGTCGGCACCAGGCGGTGCGACGCTGCGCGTCGTCGGCAATCTGCCCTATAACATCTCCACGCCGCTGCTGTTTCACCTGGCGGCATTTGCCGATGTGGTGATCGACCAGCACTTCATGCTCCAGCGCGAGGTCGTGCAGCGCATGGTGGCGGGCCCGGGGCAGGCGGCCTATGGCAGGCTCAGCGTGATGCTGCAGTGCCGGTACCTGATGGAGCACCTGTTCGACGTGCCGCCGCACGCCTTCGACCCGCCTCCAGCCGTCGACTCCGCCATCGTGCGGATGACGCCACTGCGCACGCCGCCCGGCGCCGAACAGGCGCGCGTGTTGGGCGACATCGTGACCAGCGCGTTTTCGCAGCGACGCAAGATCCTGCGGCATACGCTGGGCAGGTGGCTGGATCAGCGTGGTGTGCAGGCGGATTTCGACCTGCAGCGCCGCGCCGAGGAGGTCAGCGTCGAGGAATACCTGGAACTGGCCCACCTGGCTGCGCCAATACCTCGTACCTGAGGCAGGCCGCATCCGAACCAAACCATGCGCCCGGCTGTCGACGGGTCGACAGCGGAGCTGGCGGGTGATCTGAACAGAGGCGTCCGCTGCCCGGAAGGAAGCGAACCCCGTGCTTGTCGGCGGCAGGACCGCTCAGGCGGCGGCCTTCAGCCACACGGCTGTGTCGAAGGCGCTGATCATCTTCGGCATGTTCATGCCGAAATTCGGGTTTGTGCCGTTCTTCGAGACCGGCACCTTGGCGGCAGGCTTGGCTGGCGTGTCTGCCACTTCCCACGCGCCTGATTCCTGTGTCTTCGGCACGGCGAAGGAGTAGAAGCAGCGGAAGGGAATCTTGCGCTCTGCCCAGAAATCCGCCGCGTCACGGAAGACGTCGAGCAACTGTTCGCGCGCCTCCCGGTCGAACTTGGGATGGTCGGGCAACTGTTCGAGCACGACGACGAAACCCGGTTGGGGGCCGGCCTTGTGCACGGTGTCCGTCATGCAGTCGTACAGGGCGTCCAGGTTCTTGCCGAAGTGCGGCGGGAACTTGAAGGCCTGTGCGATGCCCTCGAGCACTTCCTGCTTGCTCTGGCCCTGCGAGACGTTGGCATACAGGAAATGGTGGCCTGCCGATTGCGCAGCCGCCATCAGATCGTCGACACGGTAGGCCCGGATCGACTGGACGATATTGGGACGGATGGTCTGCAACTCCATGGTCGCTGCCTCCTGGACTTCAGGCGATGAATCGATTGTCAGTTTGCCAACCCTGCGTCGATCATTCGATGATCAGTCGAAAACTCGCGTAATGGTCGGCGGTGTAAAAGCAGTTCGAGGGCTTCGTCGGTTCCTGGCCGCCACACACGATCCGTCTGGCGCCCCGGTTCGAGGCGCCGGGCGTCCGAACCGTGTACTCGCGGTAATAGCCGCGCGGCTTGGCCGGCAGCAAGCGCTCCCGATTGAAGAAGGTGGTGCCGTCCTTGCGGTAAGGGAACGGACCACCCTGATCGATCAGTCGTCGCGTCTGACGGGCTTCCGGTGGGAGCTCGGCCAGGGCCACCGACTGCTCGACACCTGCCGGTGCCGATGACCTGGCCCAGACCTGCCCGCCGCCGGGCGCAAGACCGATGCCCAGGCACAGAGCCAGCGCTGCTGTCCGAACCGTCCGACTCCACCACTTGGCGCCCAACCGGAACACGGGAAAACCCTGAAAAACAAGACCGATATGGTAGCGGAGAGTGCGAAAAAGCTCAAGTCCAGGCACGGCGATGGTGCATCGGACACAGGGAGAATCCAGGTGGACTTGCGCCCTGTCAGAAAGTGAGGCACCCCACCTTGCGGGCAAGCAAGGCCCGACGTGGCCGCCCTGCCGGGCCCCCCGTGCGCATCGCCTCCGAGCCTCGAGGGCCGTGCGCGGCGTCCTTGCCCTGGCGCTGCCGTCTGTGCGCGGTCAGCGCACCGCGTTTGCGTCGGCCACGGTCAGGGCCGTCATGTTGATGACGCGGCGCACAGTGGCCGAGGGCGTGAGGATGTGCACCGGCTTGGCCGCGCCCAGCAGCACCGGGCCGATGGCGATGCCGCCGCCGGCCGCGGTCTTCAACAGGTTGTAGCTGATATTGGCTGCGTCGATGTTGGGCAGGACCAGCAGGTTGGCTTCGCCGCTGAGCGTGCTGTCGGGCATGAGCCGGCGTCGGTAGTCGGCGTCGAGCGCTGTGTCGCCGTGCATCTCTCCGTCGATCTCGAGCCAGGGCGCACGTTCGCGCACCAGCGCCAGGGTTTCGCGCATCTTGACGGCCGAAGGCAGGTTGCTCGAGCCGAAGTTGCTGTGAGACAGCAGCGCCGCCTTGGGCGTGATGCCGAAGCGCTGGAGCTGCTCGGCCGCCATGACCGTGATCTCCGAAAGCTGTTCGGCGGTGGGGTCGGCGTTGACGTGGGTGTCGACGAGAAAGACCTGACGGCCCGGCAGCAGGAGCCCGTTCATGCAGGCATAGGTCTGGGCGCCTGGGCGTCGCCCGATGACCTGGTCGACGAAGACCAGGTGCATGGCCGTCGTGCCCCAGGTGCCGCAGATCAGACCGTCGACTTCGTCGGTGTGCAGCAGCATGGCGCCGATCAGCGTCAGGCGGCGTCGCATTTCGATCTTTGCGAGCTGCTCGGTCACCCCGCGCCGCGAGGTCATGCGGTGGTAGGTCTGCCAGTAGTCGCGGTAGCGGTGGTCGTTCTCGGTGTTGACGATGTCGTAGTCTCGCCCTTCCTGCAGGCGCAGGCCGAACTTCTCCACCCGTTGCGCGATCACGGCCGGCCGGCCGATCAGCGTGGGACGCGCCAGACCCTCGTCGACCACGATCTGCACGGCACGCAGCACGCGCTCCTCCTCGCCCTCGGCATAGGCCACTCGCTTGCGCTGCGAGCGCTTGGCCAGCGCGTAGATGGGCTTCATGATCGTGCCGGAGGCGTAGACGAAGCTCTGCAGACGGTCCCGGTAGGCATCGAAATCCGTGATCGGGCGTTGCGCCACCCCGGACTCGGCCGCGGCCCGCGCCACGGCGGGTGCGATCTTGATCATCAACCGCGGGTCGAAGGGCTTGGGGATCAAGTATTCGGGCCCGAAGCTCAGCGTGGCACCGGCGTAGGCGGCGGCGACGACCTCGCTCTGTTCGGCCCTGGCCAGTTCGGCGATGGCGTGGACGGCGGCGATTTCCATGGCATCGGTGATCGTCGTCGCCCCGCAGTCCAGCGCGCCGCGGAAGATGTACGGGAAGCACAGGACGTTGTTGACCTGGTTCGGATAATCTGTGCGGCCCGTGGCCATGATGGCGTCGTTGCGCACCGCCAGCACTTCCTCCGGCATGATCTCCGGTGTCGGGTTGGCCAGCGCGAAGATCAAGGGGTGCGTGGCCATGCGGGCCACCATCTCCGGCTTGAGCACCCCTGCGGCCGACAGTCCCAGGAAGACGTCTGCACCCTCGACGACCTCGGCCAGTGTGCGCGCTGGGGTGTCCTGCGCGAACTCGGCCTTGTCCGGGTCCATCAGCTCGGTCCGCCCCTGCCAGACCACACCGGCCAGGTCGGTCACCCAGATGTTCTCGCGCGGCACGCCGAGCTTGACCAGCAGGTTCAGGCAGGCCAGCGCGGCCGCCCCCGCCCCGGAGGTCACCAGCTTGACCTTCGCGATGTCCTTGCCCACGACCTTCAGCCCATTCAGCAACGCCGCACCGACCACGATCGCGGTGCCGTGCTGGTCGTCGTGGAAGACCGGGATCTTCATCCGTTCGCGCAACTTGCGCTCGACGTAGAAGCAGTCCGGCGCCTTGATGTCCTCGAGGTTGATGCCGCCGAAGGTTGGCTCCAACGCAGCGATCACGTCGACCAGGCGGTCCAGATCCTTTTCCCGGATCTCCAGGTCGAAGACGTCGATGCCGGCGAACTTCTTGAACAGCACCCCCTTGCCTTCCATGACCGGCTTGGCCGCCAGCGGCCCGATGTCGCCCAGTCCGAGCACGGCCGTGCCGTTGGTGACGACGGCCACCAGATTGCCCCGGGAGGTGTAGCGCCACGCGTTGGCCGGGTCTGCCACGATCTCCTCGCAGGCCGCAGCCACCCCGGGCGAATAGGCCAGCGCCAGATCGCGCTGGTTGACCAGTTGCTTGGTCGGGGCGATCGCCACTTTCCCAGGGGTCGGGAACTCGTGGTAATCGAGCGCGGCCCGACGCAACTCGGCGCGCTGGTGTTCTTTGCTGGACATGTCGATCTGCCTTTTCGGCGGGGCGTGCCGGGGGGCGGATTTTATGGGTCGATGCGCTGTCCGCACACCGTTGAGGTCGCAGGAGGCGGCATGCATTCGGTAAATACTGCGGGTCTGATGTCTGACCTGCCCGCCACCCTCCGACGCTGGCGCCGACCGCTGCTGTGGTCGGCCCTGGTGTGTTTGCTGGCCGTGGCCCAGGGGCTGCTTGTGGCGCTGACGGTCAGCCATGAATCCTCCCGTGCGCAGGACATGACGGAGGCGGTTGCCAGCGAAGTCGCATCGGACGTCAGGCGACAACTGACGCGTGCCATGCAGGACCTGCAGGGAATGGTCTGGGCCGGTGGCGGGCCCTCGCAATGGGAGGGCCGAGCGCGTGCGTTGATGCTGCAGCTGGATTTCGTGGTGCGCATCGAACGCCGGGGGATCGGGCTCGAGTTGATCGAAGCGGTGGAGAACCCGTCGCACGGGGTCCTGCATGGCGTGCTCGGGCGGGCGGATTTCACGGCCGACATCCTTGCGGCCTGCTCGGCGGGGCTGCGCAGTGCTTCGCCGTCACTTTCACGCAGCTATTTCGTCCCGGGGGTGGATGGCGCGGGCGCCGAGGTCATGGACTTGTGCATCCCGCTGACGGCACAAGGGCGTGAAGCCGGTTTCGTGGTGGCGACGCTGGCCTTGGCGGCTTGGCTCGAGTCGGCTTCGGGCGGCGTCTCCGGGCGGCGGCACGAGTTGTCTTTCGTCGAGGGGGACGGCGCCCGGCTGGCGCGCACCGGCGCGCAGCGCGGCGCGGGGGTGTACGTGGCGGAGCGTGCGGTCGACCTGCCAGGCCAGTCGCTGCTGCTGCGGGTCGACAGCACCTCCGGGCGTCCCAGCCTGATCCCCAACCTGACGCTCGCGCTGGTGCTCGGCCTGTCACTGGCCCTGACGGTGGTGGTGGTGGTGCTGGCGCGCGATGTCCGACGCCGTGCCCACGTCGAGCGTGCTCTGGCGGAGGCGCTGACCTTCCGCAAGGCGATGGAGGACTCGCTGCCCACCGGTCTGCGGGCGCGGGATCTGCAGGGCCGGGTCACCTATGTCAATCCGGCCTTCTGCGCGATGGTCGGGTTTTCGGCCGACGAGATGCTGGGGCAGCCCGTCCCGCCTTACTGGCCGCCGGAGCGCGTCGACGCCTACCGGGAGCGGCACGCCACGCGTCTGGCGGCACTCGACGCCGACGGTCTTCGGCCGACGAGCGAGGCGCGCGAAGGCTACGAGACGCTGTTCATGCGGCGTGGGGGCGAGCGGTTCCCGGTCGTCATCTACGAGGCCCCGCTCATCGACGACGTCGGACGCCAGACCGGCTGGATGAGTGCCGTGCTCGACCTGAGCGCGCAACGGCGAGCCGAGGAGCTCTCGCGCCAGCAGCAGGAACGCCTCCAGGCCGCGGCACGTCTGGCCACGGTCGGGGAGATGGCTTCGCTCCTCAGCCACGAACTCAACCAGCCCTTGGCGGCGATCGCCAGCTACGCCAGCGGCTCGCTGAACCTGCTCGACGCACCCGCGGCCGACACGCCCGGCATGCTGCGCGAAGCCATGGAGCGCATCGCCGACCAGGCTGCGCGCGCCGGCCGCGTCATCAAGAGCGTCCATGGATTCGTTCGCCGCCGTGAGCAACTGCACGAGACGGTGGGGGCCGACCAGCTTTTCGAGGCGGTGCTCCCGCTGATACGCCTGCAGGCGCGCAAGATCTCCGCGCGGATCGAGGTGGCATGCCCGACGCCTGCGCCCCAGGTGCGCTGTGACCGCACGATGGTCGAGCAGGTGCTGCTGAACCTGGCGCGCAACGGGCTGCAGGCGATGGAGACCCAGACACCACAGTCACGGCGGGTGCTGGTGCTGCAGGTGCGTCAGGCGCCGCCCCGGTGGGTGACCTTCTGTGTGCAGGACGAGGGCGCGGGCATTGCGCCAGAGGTGGCCGAGCGCTTGTTCACACCGTTCTTCTCCACGCGTGCCGAAGGCATGGGCCTGGGGCTGAGTCTGTGTCGGACCGTGATCGAACAGCACGGCGGCGCGCTGGACTTCGAGGCCGTTCACGACAGACCTCAGGCAGTGCAGATGGGCGAAGCGGCTGCGCTGGCCACTGCCGCGCTCCCAGGCACGCGTTTCCGGTTTACCCTCCCGGCTGCCGGGGCGGGCCAGAGCGCCTCGGCAAGTGCCCATCCCAGTGCCCGGACCGCATGAGCCTGAACCTTGACCCCGCGCTTGGCTTGCCAGTCGTCTACCTGGTGGACGACGAGGCCGTTGTGCGCGATGCGCTGGCGTGGCTGTTGCGCACCCGGCGTCTGTTGTCGCAGGGCTTCGAGCATGCAGAGGCCTTCGAGGCGTGGCTGCAGGAACAGGGGGCTGTGCGAGAGCCGGCAGCATGGCCCCGAGCGCCGTCCTGCGCCGTCCTGGACGTGCGCATGCCGGGCTCCAGCGGCCTCGCCCTGTTCGACCGACTGGTCGAGCGTGGCCTGACCTCGGCCATGCCGGTGATCTTCCTCACAGGGCATGGCGACGTGCCCACGGCCGTGTCGGCGCTCAAGCGGGGGGCATTCGACTTCGTGGAAAAGCCGTTTTCCAACAACGCGCTGGTGGACCGGGTCGAGCAGGCGCTGGCTGCAAGCGCGCAGACCCTGCTGCGACGCCGTGAGCATCGCGGTGTGCAGCAGCGGCTGGAGGATCTGACCGAGCGCGAACGGGATGTGATGAAGCTGGTGATCGAAGGCCTTCCGAACAAGCTGATCGCCGACACGCTCGACATCAGCGTGCGCACGGTGGAGGTGCACCGCGCACGGGTCTTCGAGAAGATCGGTGTGAAGTCCGCGGTCGAACTGGCCAACCGCCTGCGTGACGCGGCCTGGACGGAGGCCCGATGAGTTCTTCGGGAGAGTTCGACCTGATCCGCCGGCACTTCACCCGGCCTGTGCGTCGCGCGGCACTGGGTGTGGGCGACGATTGCGCGCTGCTGGTGCCTGCGCCGGGCATGCAGCTCGCCGTCTCGACCGACCTGCTGGTCGAGGGCCGTCATTTCCTGTCCACCGTCCCGGCGAGACGGCTCGGCCACAAGGCGCTGGCGGTCAACCTCAGCGATCTGGCGGCGTGTGGCGCGCGCCCGCTCGCGTTCACCCTGGCCTTGTCGCTGCCGCGGCCTGACGAGGCCTGGCTGGCCGAGTTCGCCGCCGGCTTGCTGGCGCTGGCGCACACGCACGACATCGAACTGGTGGGGGGCGACACGACCGCCGGTCCGCTGACCCTGTGCATCACCGTCCTCGGTGAGGTGCCGGCCGGACAGGCTTTGTTGCGCAGCGGCGCGCGACCGGGCGACGAGCTCTGGGTCAGCGGCACGCTCGGGGATGCACGCCTCGGCCTGGAGGTGCTGCGCGGCACGCTGGCGCTGGACGCCGCCGGCTTCGAGCACGCGCGCCAGGCGCTGGAGCTGCCGCAGCCGCGCGTGGCGCTGGGACAGGCGCTCAGGGGCGTGGCCACCGCGGCGATCGACCTGAGCGACGGTCTCGTCGGGGATCTCGGGCATGTGCTGGCGCGTTCGGGGGTGGGCGCCGAGATCGACGTCGACCGCTTGCCTTGCAGTGCGACGCTGGCCGGCCTCGACGCGACGATGCGCCGGCATTGCCAGCTCAGCGGCGGGGACGACTACGAGCTGCTCTTCACCGCGCCTGCGGATGCGTCCGCCGACGTGCGCCAGGCCGCAGCACATGCCGCCACCCCTGTACACCGCATCGGGCGCATCACGACCGGCCGCGACCTCGTCGTACGCGACGCCTCAGGCCTGCGTGTGGACCTGTCCCGGCATCGCTCCTACGACCACTTCGCACCGGCTGCAGCCCCCGCAGAGGCTGCGCCGCCGGCGCGGCCGGCCCGGTGATCGGCATGCAGATGCACCCCGACGGCGCCCGCGTCCAGCGGGCCAGTGTCCGCTTCATGCGGCAGCATCCCGCGCGCTGGATCGCCCTGGGGTTCGGCACCGGGTTGGCCCCGCGCGCGGCAGGCACCGTGGGCACGTTGTGGGCCTGGATCGCCTACCTTGTGCTGGACCGCTGGCTGGCGCCCGCCGGCTGGGCCATGGTGATCGTGGCCGCGTTCGTCATCGGGCTGTGGGCCTGCACGCACACCGCGCGTGCACTGGGCACCGCCGACCCAGGCGCGGTGGTCTGGGACGAAGTGGTGGCCTTCTGGCTCGTGCTGTGGCTGGTGATGCCGGCCGGGCTGGCGATGCAAGCCTTGTCGTTCGCTCTGTTCCGCTATTTCGATGCGGCCAAGCCGGGCCCGGTGGGGTGGGCTGACCGCCTGTTCAAGTGCCGCACGGGCCAGCCCATCGGCTGGGCCCAGGGTTTCGGGATCCTGTTCGACGATCTCGTGGCCGCAGGATGCACGCTGTTGACGATCGCGTTGGCCGTGGCCGTGCTCCCGGGGTGAAATCGGGTGTCCGGCCCTGCCGTCGAGAAGGAGCGAGAGCTGTGGATGTCGTTGCGATGATGCCCCGGGTGACGGCCTTGGCCGAGGCCTTGCAAGCCCGTGGCTGGCGTTTGGCCACCGCGGAGAGTTGCACCGGCGGCCTGATTGCGGCGCACTGCACGGCCGTGGCCGGATCCAGCCACTGGTTCGATCGGGGCTTCGTGACCTACAGCAACGAGGCCAAGACGCAGATGCTGGGGGTCGAGCCGGCGCTGATCGAGCGCCACGGCGCGGTCAGCGAGCCGGTGGCGCTGGCCATGGCGCTCGGTGCCGTGGCCCGCTCGGCCGCAGACCTGGCGGTGGCGGTGACCGGCATCGCCGGCCCGGGCGGCGCGGTCCCCGGCAAGCCTGTGGGCACCGTCTGGATGGCCCTGGCCGCACGGGGCGGTGACGTGACCGCGCAACGTCTGCAACTCGATGGCGATCGCACGGCCGTCCGTGACGCCACCGTTGCCTTGGCGCTCGAGCGATTGACCTGGCGGGTCGGGATGCTCGACTGACGGGCTCCGGTGCGTCCTCGTCAGGGTCTCAAGCCTGCAGCGCCAGCGCCCTGGGCTGGCCCGCGGAGGTGGCGCCGGTGCGGCCGGCGATCATCAGCACCAGACGGCGCAAGGCATCCCACGGGTCTTCGGGCCAGTCGGGCCGGCGCAAGCCCTTGACGATGCCGTCGCACAGGCTCGCCGCGGCGATCAGCCGGTCGAGTTGACGACGCTCGAGCCGTCCGACCGCGCGCTCGATCTGCCGCTGCCTGGGCCCCCACACCCGGGCAGCGCCGAGCGCCACCGGCATCGGCTGGCCCATGTCGAGCGCGATGCGCACGCGCTGGAGTGCGCGCAGGTCGTCGGCGAGTTGCCAATGCACCGACACCGCCGATTCGCCTTCACCGCGCAGGCCGTCGAGCATGCGCAAGGCCCGGCCGACCTCGCCGGCCAGCACGGCCTCGCAACACTGCCGGACGTCGTAGCGTGCCACGTTCAGCACGGCGGCCTCGACCTGATCGGCGCCGAGTTCGCCTGCCGGGTACAGCAGGGCGAGCTTCATGATCTCCTGGTGTGCCGCCAGCAGATTGCCTTCCACGCGGTCGGCGAAGAAGGCCAGGGTGCGCTCACCTTCCTCGCCCTCGCGCACCCGCTGGCCCTGCGCGGCCATCCTGCGGGCGATCCAGGTCGGCAGTGCCGCGCGTTCCACCGGATCGATGCGCACCGTGACCCCTGCCCCTTCCAAGGCCGAGAACCACCCGCTCTTGAGTTGCGTGTTGTCGAGCCGGGGCAGCAGCACGAGCGTGATGACGCCTTCGGACAGGCGTTCGGCATATCGCTGCAAGGCCTCCGAGCCATCCTTGCCGGGTTTGCCGCCCGGGATGCGGATCTCGATCAGCCGCTGCTCGGCGAACAGGCTGCGCTCCTGCGCGGCGCCCAGAACGCCGCTCCAGTCGAAATGTGCCCCCGCGACGTGAAACACCTCACGTTCGGCGCAACCGGCCGCACGTGCGGCTTGACGGATGGCATCGGCCGACTCCTGCATCAGCAACGCCTCGTCGCCGTGCAGGGTGTACACCGGACGCAATCCGCGGCCGGCGCGCAGGTGGCCTTCGAGTTGTTCGGCACGCAGCTGCATGGCGGCTCCGGTGGCGGTGGTGCCCCAGGGGTGCCCGGCCGTCAGCCGGGGCCGGCCGCGCTCACGGGGCCCGCTGCCGCGGGTGTCTCCGGTGGCTGCAGTGTCGCCAGACGCCGCATCACCTGCTGCGCGATGTCGGACTCCATCTCGCGATACAGGCGCTGCTCCTCGAAGGCCTTGCCCTGCGCCTGCGTTTCGCTGTAGCTCATGTCGCGGACCAGCTTCAGCTCCGCCGGCGCCAACAGCTCCTTCCCGTCGCGGCCCTGCGCCTTGAAGCGGAACTGCACCTCGAGGCGCAGTTCGCTGACGCGCCGGGTGGCACTGAAGGCTGCCACCGTACGAACCCGGGATTCGGCCAGCGACACCAGCACGACCTCGGCCTGCTCGGGTGCCGCCACCCACTGCACGGTGGCGCCCATGGCCTCGCGCAGCACCTGCGACATCGGCGAGCGGTCGGCAAAGCCCATCAAGGCCACGCGCTGAAAGGGCAGCGTGGTCGTGCGCAGTGCAAAACCGCAGCCTGTGGTGGTCGACAGCGTCCCCGCGCCCAGCAGCCCGAGGGCGCTGCGCTGGATCCAGGCCCTGCGGTCCATGCCGCTGTCAGGCCACGACATTGACCAGCCGTCCGGGCACGACAACCACCTTGCGTACCGGCCGTCCCTCGGCGAACCGCGCCACCTCGGCGCTGGAGGCCGCCAGGGATTCGATGGTGGCGCGGTCGGCGTCGGCCGGAACGCGGATCGAACCCCGCGTCTTGCCGTTGACCTGCAGCACCAGATCGACCTCGTCCTGCTGCAGGGCGGCTTCGTCGACCTGCGGCCAGGGAGCATCGAGCAGGTCGCCCACGCGCCTGGCGTACCCCAGTGATTCCCACAAAGCGCAACTCAGGTGCGGGCAGGCGGGGTAGAGCGCGCGCAGCAGCACCGACAGGCCTTCGCACAGCACGGCCGCATCGCCGTCGCTGCCGTCGGGCGTGTGGCCCTCAAGCGCGTTGAGCAGCTTCATGCAGCCCGACACGACGGTGTTGTACTGCATGCGTTCGTAGTCGTAGCTCACCTGCCGCAGCACGAGGTGGACCTCACGCCGCAGCGCGCGGGCTTGCGGGCGCATCGATGCGCCCTGCAGGTCTCCAGCCGTGGCTCGTTGCAGCATGGCCTCGTGCCGGGCCGCCCAGGCCCACACCCGGCGCAGGAAGCGGTGCGCGCCCTCGACGCC
>JBMTXX010000088.1:0-13607 GCA_049453935.1 Rubrivivax sp. | reverse complement strand
TCTCCAAGTACAAGGAGCGCCGGCGCGAGACCGAGAACCGGCTGAAGGACACGCGCGAGAACCTGACCCGCGTCGAGGACATCCTGCGCGAGCTCAACGCCAACCTGGAAAAGCTCGAACAGCAGGCCGAGGTGGCGCGCCACTACCGGGCGCTGCAGGACCAGGGCACCTTGAAGCTGCACCAGCTGTGGTTCCTGAAGCACCGGGACGCCGCGACGGAACAGGCGCGGCTGGCGCGTGCGGTGGACGAAGCGACCAACGCGCTGGAGGCGCAGACCGCCGGCCTGCGCGAGACAGAAGCGGGGCTCGAGGCCGTGCGCCAGGCGCACTACGACGCGGCCGACCGGCTGCACACCGCGCAGGGCGACCTGGCGCAGGCCGCGCTCGAGGTCAGCCGCCTGGAAGAACGCATCCGCTATGTCGTCGACAGCCGCCAGCGGGTGCAGCAGCGCATGGCCGATCTGCGTGCGCAGCATGCGCAGTGGGCGCGGCGCCAGGACGAGGCGCAGGACGAGCTCGCCCGACTGGCCGACACCGTCGACGCCGCCCAGGAGGACGGGCAGGCGCTGCAGGCACAGGCCGAGTCGCTGGCCGAGCAGGTCCCCGTGGCCGAGGAAGGCCTGCGCGACGCGCAGGCCGCCGCCACCGCGCAGCGTGGCGCGGTCGTGCAGGTGCAGCAGCAGATCCAGGTGCTGGCGGCCGAGTCGCGCAGCCTCGACGAGCAGTCGCGCCAGCTGCGGGCCCGTCGTGACCGTCTCGCCGGCGAGCGTCGCGGACTGGCCGCCCCCGATGCGCAGGCGCTGCAGCGTTTGGACGAGGATCTCCAGGCCGCGCGTGCGGTCCACGAGGAGGCCGAGGCCTTGCTGCAGGCCTTGCAGGACGAACTGCCCGCCCTGGACACGCGCCGTCGCACCTGCCAGACCCAGGCCAATGCCGAGGCGGCACGAGAGTCCGAGCTCGCCGCACGCCTGCAGGCGCTGCGCGCATTGCAGGAGAAGGTGCAGACCGAGGGCAAGCTCGGCCCTTGGTTGCGCCGCCATGGGCTGGATGCCCTGCCGGGGCTTTGGACCCGGCTGCACATCGAGCCGGGATGGGAGCCGGCGCTGGAATCCGTGCTGCGCGAGCGTCTGAACGCGCGCGAGATCGGGCAGCTGGCAACGGTGCGCGCATTCGCCGAAGACGCGCCGCCGGCACGGCTGGCCTTCTTCGACGCCCCGGTCGTCCCCGCCCCGTCGAGCCCGGTCTTGCGCCCCCGTCTGGTCGACCGGTTGCGCCTGGGCGAAGCGCCGCTGCGCGCCTTGCTGAGCGACTGGCTGGACGGTGTGTCCACCGCCGAGAGCCTGGACGAGGCGCTGGCCCAGCGCGGATCGCTCGCGCCAGGCCAGATCGTGGTCACGCGCGAAGGCCACGCGGTGTCGGCGCACGCCGTCACCTTCTATGCCCCCGATTCCGAGCAGGCCGGTCTGCTGGCGCGCGCCCAGGAGATCGAGAACCTCGACCGTGCACTGCGTGCGCAGACACTGATGGCCGAGGACTCGCGCGCGGCCCTGGTGCAGGCCGAGGCGGCGGCCACGCAGGCGCAGCAGCGCCTGGCGCAGTCTCGGCGGGACGCGGCGGCGGCGCAGTCGCGCGCCCACACGCTGCAGGTCGAGTGGCTGCGGCTGTCGCAGCAGGCGCAGGCCAGCCGGGCGCGTGCCGACCAGATCGACGAGGAGCTGGCCGAGGTCGACGCCGGGCTCGAGGCCTTGGAAGAGCGGCGCGCCACCGGCGAGGCACGTTTCGAGGACCTGGACCTCGCCCTGGCCGAAGCGCAGGAGCGCCATGCCACGCTCGAGGACGAGGTGATCGGCGCCGAGCGACGGCTGACGCAGGTGCGTGAACAGCAGCGCGCCGTCGAGCGCCGTGCGCAGGAGGCGGTCTTCCAGGTGCGCGCACTCGAGGCCCGCCGGGGCGAACTGCAGCGTGTCATCGAGACCGCCGCCCAGCAGATGCGCGACAGCCAGCAGGCCGGCACCCAGCTCGAGTTGGAGCTGGGCGAGCTCGACGATGCCGCCGCGCAGTCCGGCCTGCAAACGGCGCTGGCGCTGAAGCTGCAGCGTGAGGCCGACCTCGGTGCCGCGCGGAGCACCTATGACGACCTGTCGGCGCGCCTGCGCCAGGGCGATGAGCAGCGCCTGCAGCTCGAGCGCGGCCTGCAGCCGATGCGCGACGAGATCACCCGGCTGCAGCTCGAGGCGCAGGCCGCGCAGCTCGGCGGCGCGCAGTACCTCGAGCAACTTCAGGCCGCAGGCGCGGACATGGACGCGCTGGCACGCTCGGTGGCCGACGGTGCGGTGCGGTTGTGGGGGCTGCAGGGCGAGATCGACCGCATCCAGAAGGAGATCACCGCCCTCGGCGCGGTCAACCTCGCGGCGCTGGAGGAACTGGGCACCGCGCGCGAGCGCAAGACCTTTCTCGACGCGCAGAACGCCGATCTGAACGAGGCCATCCACACGCTCGAGGACGCCATCCGCCGCATCGACGTCGAGACGCGTGACCTGCTGCGACAGACCTTCGACCAGGTCAACGAGCACTTCGGGCGCATGTTCCCGACGCTCTTCGGCGGCGGCGCGGCACGTCTGGTCATGACCGGCGACGAGATCCTCGACGCCGGTGTGCAGGTCATGGCGCAACCGCCGGGCAAGCGCAACTCGACCATCCACCTGCTGTCCGGCGGGGAGAAGGCGCTCACCGCCATCGCGCTGGTCTTTGCGATCTTCCAGCTCAACCCGGCACCTTTCTGCCTGCTCGACGAGGTCGACGCGCCGCTGGACGACGCCAACACCGAGCGTTACGCGCGGCTCGTCGCGCAGATGAGCCAGGGCACGCAGTTCCTGTTCATCAGCCACAACAAGATCGCGATGGAGATGGCCGAGCAACTGATCGGCGTGACGATGCAGGAGCAGGGGGTCTCGCGCGTCGTGGCCGTGGACATGGAGTCGGCGCTCGGGCTGGCCGAGGCCGCATGACGACAATGGCGCGCAACGCAACCGGAGGGAAATGATCATGGACCTGAGCCTGTCGCTGGCACTGGCCGCGCTGGTGGCCTTGCTGGGCATTGGCGCGCACTCCTGGTGGTCGACCCGCCGCGCGCGGCCGCGCCAGGCCGATCCGCTGGCCACCCTGCGCCAGATGTCCCCGGCTCGGCGGGAGCCCTCGCTCGACGGCCCCTCCGAGCCCGTCGAGGCCGGGCTCGACGCCGGGCAAGCTTCGTCCGAAGGAGATCCCGGGGCCGCCGCGCCCGCGGGCACCGATCCCTTCCAATTGCCGGTCGGCCGCCCGGCCGGGGCGCGGCAGGGCACTCGACTGGACGCGCTGATCGACGTCATCGTCACCTTGCCGGTGGATGCGCCGGTCAGCGGCGAGATCGCGGTGGCTCACCTGCCGCCCAGCCGCCGCGCCGGCCACAAGCCGCTGATCATCGAGGGCTTGAACGCCGAGAGCGGCGACTGGGAGACGCCCGTGCACGGACAGCGCTACTCCGAGTTCCAGGCCGGCGTGCAACTCGCGAACCGGGTCGGGCCCTTGAACCAGATCGAGTATTCGGAATTCGTGCAGAAGGTGCAGGCCTTTGCCGAGGCGGTGGGCTCGATGGCCGATTTCCCGGACATGCTCGAGGTCGTGGCGCGTTCGCGTGAACTGGACGCCTTCGCGTCCCCGCGTGACCTGCAGCTGGCCGTCGGTCTGCGCGCCCGTGCGGTGCCCTGGTCGGTGGGGTACGTGCAACAGTGCGGGGCGCGCCACGGGTTTCTGCCGGGCGCGGTTCCCGGCCGGCTTGTGTTGCCAGGCGCGGGCGAGGGGGATCCGCCGGTGCTTGTGTTGTCCTTCGACCCGCAGGCGGCGTTGTCCGACGACCCGCAGTCGGCGGTCGTGCAGGAGGTGCAGATCAGCCTGGACGTCGCGCAGACCCCGCGCGAAGCCGAGCCCTTCCCGCTGTGGCACCGCACCTCGCGCCTGCTGGCCGCCGAGATGGAGGCGGCGGTCGTCGACGATCAGGGGATGGAGCTGACGCTGCATGCCTTCGACGGCATCGCCAAGGACCTGGACCGCCTGTACGACGCGCTCGAGGCGCGAGGCCTGGCGGCCGGCTCGGCCGTCGCGCGACGTCTGTTCAGCTGACGATGGAAGGCTCGGGCGTGGGGTGGGGCGGCGAGGCTGGCGCCAGGCGCCGCGCAGAGGCATTGCGGGCGCAGTTGCACCGGCACGCCCATCTGTATTACGTGCTGGACGCGCCGGAGATCCCCGACGCCGAGTACGACCGCCTGTTCCGCGAGTTGCAGGCGCTGGAGGCGGCGCATCCGGACCTGCGCACGGCCGACTCGCCCACGCAGCGCGTGCTCGGGCGTGTGCTGGAGGGCTTCGAGCCGGTGCGTCACACCGTGCCCATGCTGAGCATCCGCACCGAGACCGACACCACCGAGGCCGGCGCCATCGCCTTCGACGCGCGGGTACGACGTGAACTCGGTCTGGGTGAAGCGGACCCACCGGTGGACTACTCGGTCGAGTTGAAGTTCGACGGGCTGGCGCTCAGCCTGCGTTACGAGGACGGCGTCCTGGTGCGCGCGGCCACGCGCGGCGACGGGCAGACCGGTGAGGACGTCACGCAGAACATCCGCACCATCGGGCAGGTGCCGCTGCGCCTGCTGGCGGCAACGGCCCCGCCGTTGGCGGCGACGGCGGACAAGCGCGTGCCGCCGGGACCGGTCGGCGACCTGTTCGCCGATGCGACGAACGACGTGACGACGACGGCTGTGCCTGCCGCCGTGCCCGCCGTGCTCGAGGTGCGCGGCGAGGTCTACATGCGGCGCGACGACTTCGAACGCCTGAACGAGCGCCAGCGCGAACGCGGCGACAAGACCTTCGTCAACCCGCGCAACGCGGCCGCCGGTGCGGTGCGACAACTGGACCCCGCGATGGCCGCGCAGCGCCCGCTGAGCTTCTTCGCCTACGGCCTGGGCGAGGTGCAGGGCTGGCAGCAACCCGCCACGCACGGCGCGACGCTGGACGCGCTGGCCGCTTTCGGCTTGCCGGTGTGTGCCGAGCGGGCTGTCGTGCAGGGCGCGGCCGGGCTGGTCGAGTTCCACCACCGCATCGCCGCGCAACGTGATGCGCTGCCCTTCGACATCGACGGCGTGGTCTACAAGGTCGATCGCATCGACCTGCAGCGCCGCCTGGGCTTCGTCACCCGGGAGCCGCGCTGGGCGGTGGCGCACAAATATCCTGCGCAGGAGCAGTTGACCCGCCTGAACGGCATCGAGATCCAGGTCGGCCGCACCGGCAAGCTCACCCCGGTGGCCAAGCTCGAGCCGGTCTTCGTGGGCGGCACGACCGTCAGCAACGCGACGCTGCACAACCTGTTCGAACTGCGCCGCAAAGGCGTGCGGACGGGCGACACCGTGATCGTGCGCCGCGCCGGCGATGTCATCCCCGAGGTCGTCGGTCGCGTGCCCGCGCCACGAGCCGCCTACGTGCCAAATTTCCGCATGCCACACGCCTGCCCGGTGTGCGGCAGCGCGGTCGTGCGTGAGGCAGGGACCATCGAACACCGTTGCAGCGGTGGGCTGTTCTGTGCGGCGCAGCGCAAGCAGGCGCTGCTGCACTTCGCCAGCCGGCGGGCGATGGACATCGAGGGCCTGGGCGACAAGCTGGTGGATCAGCTCGTCGACGCCGGGCTGGTGCGCACCTTGCCCGAGCTCTACACGCTGGGCGTGGCCAAGCTGGCTGCGCTGGACCGCATGGCCGACCGCAGCGCGGCCAACCTCGTCGCGGCTCTCGAGCACAGCAAGCACACGACGCTGGCCCGCTTCATCTACGCCCTGGGCATCCGCCATGTCGGCGAGGCCACGGCACGGGATCTTGCGCGCCATTTCGGCGGCATCGACCGCTTGATGGCGGCCACCGAGGAGGCGTTGCTGCAGGTGCCGGATGTCGGCCCGGTGGTCGCCCGCAGCATCCTCGCCTTCTTCGCCCAGCCGCACCACCGGGAGATCGTCGAGCAGTTGCGAGCGGCGGGCATCGGCTGGGACGAGCATGCGGGCGCCGCCGTCGACGCGCCGGGCGCACTGACCGGCCGCACGCTGGTGCTGACCGGCACGCTGCCCACGCTCAGCCGTGACGAGGCCAAGGCGCTGGTGGAAGCCGCAGGCGGCAAGGTCGCCGGGTCGGTGTCGAAGAAGACCTGGTGCGTGGTGGCCGGCGAGGAGGCCGGCAGCAAGCTGGACAAGGCGCGCGAGCTGGGCGTGCCGGTGGTCGACGAGGCAGGCCTGCGCGCGTTGCTCGAAGGGGCTGCGCTCCCGCCGGCCTCACCCTGACCGCGCTGGGCGCTGTGGCGCGCGCAGCGCGAGCCACAGTGCAGCGGCGGAGCAGGCCATCGCCGCCAGGTGCACCGGGCCGAGCGGCTCGGCGCGGATCAGCGCGCCCGACAGCATCGCCACCACCGGCACCATCACCGATGACAGGCCTGCCACCTGGGCCGGCAGCAGGCCGACGATGGAGAACCAGGTCAGGTTGCCCAGCGTCATCGGCATCCAGGTGATGTAGGCGATCACCAGCAGGCTGGGCCACGAGGGCAGGAACCAGGGGCCTTCGCCCACGGCCAGCGCCACGGCCACGATGGGCACCGACGCCACCAGCAACTGCCAGCCGGTCAACACCGCCGCCGGTGCGCGGGGAGGGCGGTGCTTCAGGATCAGAGTGCCCACCGCCCAGCCGATGGCCGAGCCCAGCCCGTGGGCGAAGCCGGCGGGCGCGTCGGCGTATGCGGGCAGGCTGCGCCACATCAGCAGGACGACGGCTGCGCCCCCGAAAGCCAGTGCCAGCACCATGCGTCGCGTCAGGCGATGGCCCAGCACCATGACACCGATCAGCGCGGCCCACAGCGGCATCGTGAAGCCGAGGATGGCCGCCTGCCCCGAGGGCAGCAGTACCGCCGCGTAGGTGCTGGTGACGTTCCACACCGTCAGGTAGCACAGGCTCGCGCCCAGCACGGTGGGCCAGTCCTCGCGCGGAATCTTCAGCGACTGTCCGCGCGCCCGGGCCACCGCCAGCAGCGTCAGGCCTGCGGTGGGCAGTGCAATGGCGCGGAAGGTCCAGACCGAGATCTCCTGGACCGCGTAAGGGAACAGCGGCCAGTTCGTGCCCCACACCACCGTGAGCAGCACGAGCAGCCACAGTGCCCGGCGCGGGATGGTGGGAGCGCTGGTCACGGACGGCGGGGCGCCGGCAGCAGCGGACGCAGCACGGGCCAGACGTTGTCGAGGATGCGGGCGTGGGCCTGCGCGGTCGGGTGGATGCGATCGGGCTGGAACATCTGGTCCGCGTCCGGCCCGTTGGCCACGCCTTCCAGCAGGAAGGGCAGCAGCGCCGTGCCTTCGGCGCGCGCGACCTGCTCGAAGGATCGCGCGAACTCCTCGGCGTATCTGCGGCCGTAGTTCGGCGGCACCTGCATGCCGGCGATCAGCACCTTGGCGCCGGCGGCCTTGGCCGCACGGGCCATCGCCGTCAGGTTGTCCCGGGTGCTGGCCAGCGGCAGCCCGCGCAGCGCGTCGTTGCCGCCGAGCTCGATCACCACGATGTCGGGCGAGTGGCGCTCGAGCAGCGCGCCCAGCCGGGCTCTTCCCCCCGCGGTGGTGTCGCCGCTGATGCTGGCATTGACAACCGTGGCCGCGATGCGTTGCTCACGCAGTCGCTGCTCCAGCCGGGCCACCCAGCCCGCGCCGCGCGCGATGCCGTACTCGGCCGACAGGCTGTCTCCGACGACGAGCACCACCGGTGCGGACCCTGCGCCCCATGCGGGCGTGAGCAGGCCGAGCGATGCACACAGGCCGAGGGCGCTACAGTGCATCCACCAGTGGCGTCGGGCTGTCGACGCGACCATTTCGAGAGCCGGGCCCACAGGTGCGCTCCCGACCGGCAGCAGGCCTTGCGCCGCTGCAGAACCTTTCTTTCGGTGCCCGCTGGCCGCCTTCGTCACGCTTCCCACCCCTTCCTGCATGTCTGAACCCATCATTTCCGTCCGGCACCTGAGCAAGCGCGTCACCGACGCCACCGGAACCTTGACGATACTCGATGACATCGACTTCTCACTCGCCACCAGGGAATCGGCGGCGATCGTCGGGGCCTCGGGTTCGGGCAAGAGCACGCTGTTGTCGCTGATCGCCGGACTCGACACGCCCAGCGACGGCACGGTGCTCGTCGACGGCGAAGACCTGTTCGCCCTGGGTGAGGACGAGCGTGCCGCACTGCGCGCGCGCAAGCTCGGCTTTGTCTTCCAGAGTTTCCAGCTGCTGCCCAACCTGACGGCGCTGGAAAACGTGATGCTGCCGCTGGAACTGCTCGGCCGGGGCAGCGCCCGTGCGCAAGCCACGGAGATGCTGCACCGCGTGGGTCTGGGCCAACGTCTGGGGCACTACCCACGGGTGCTGTCGGGTGGCGAGCAGCAGCGGGTGGCCCTGGCGCGGGCCTTTGTCGTGCAGCCTGCGGTGCTGCTGGCCGACGAACCCACCGGCAGCCTGGATTTCGCCACCGGTGAGCGCGTCATGGCGCTGATGTTCGAGATGAACCGCGAGGCCGGCACGACGCTCGTGCTCGTGACGCACGACCGGGACATCGCGCGTCGCTGCGACCGCCAGCTCAGGATCGAGGCCGGCCGGCTGGTCGCTGACGATCACTCGGCGAACTTGTAGTCGGTGCGCGCCGACTTGCGCAGCTGCTCCTGGAAGTCCTGCATCTGCGTCTGCTCCATGCGCTGCTTGAGCTGGTCCTTGACCTCGTCGAAACCCGGGAACTCGGCATCGCGCGTGTCTTCCAGGCGGATGATGTGCCAGCCGAAAGAGCTCTTCACGGGGGCTTCGGTCATCTCACCCTTCTTCAGCGCCGCCATCGCCTGACCGAACTCGGGCACGTAGGCGTCGGCCTTGGCGTAGTCCAGGTCGCCGCCGTTGGCGCCCGAGCCCGGGTCCTTCGAGTTTTCGCGCGCGACGTCCTCGAACTTCGCGCCGCCCTTGATCTTGGCGATCAGGGCCTTGGCCTCGTCTTCCTTTTCCACCAGGATGTGGCGCGCGCGGTACTCGGTGCCAGCGGCCTGCGCCTTGAACTTGTCGTACTCGACCTTGGCCTGCGCATCGGTGATCGGGTTCTTCTTGCGATGGTCGTCGAACAGCTCGCGGATCAGGATGCTCTGGCGGGCGAGCTCCAGTTGCGAGCGGAAGTCTGCCGTCCCGGCCAGGCCGCGCTTCTCGGCTTCCTGGGTGAAGATCTCACGCAACACCACCTGGTCGCGGGCCTGCTGCTCGGCGCCCGGCGGCAGTTGCTGGCCGGAGCGCTTGACCTGATCCAGCAAGGCGTCGACACGCGCCTGCGGCACGGCCTTGCCGTTGACGATGGCCAGATTCTGGGCGTGGGCGGCCAGCGGCCAGGCGAGGGCGGCGCAAACGCCCAGCGCGGCGAGTCGCAGGGCGGGGGAAGTCGTCTTCATGGTCGGATGGCTTTCGCGAGGGAGAGGCCGCGAACCGCGGCGGGGAGGTTGAATCGGGGTGAGGCAGCCGGAAGGACCTCGTCAGGCGGGATCGCCAACATCGGCGTCGACCGCCAGAGCGTGAATGCCGCGCGGCATCCACTCGCTCAAGGCATGATAAATGAGGCGATGTCGCGCCACGCGGTTCAGCCCGGCGAAGCGTGAGCTGCGAATGCGTACGGTGTAGTGCCCGCCTTCGCGCGCGCCGGCGTGACCGGCGTGCAGATGGCTGTCGTCCACGACTTCCAGCCACGTGGGCGCAAAGGCTTCGCGCAGCACCGCTTCGATCTGGGCGGTGGTCGGGCGTACGGTCACCGCCGGCGGACGCCCCGCCGGGTTGGCTGTAGAAGCCGTCACTTGGTTTGCTCGCCGCCGGGCTCGAAGCCGATCGCGGCGGAGTTGATGCAATAGCGGTCGCCTGTCGGCATTGGCCCGTCTTCGAAAACGTGCCCGAGGTGGCTGCCGCACTTGGCGCAACGGACTTCCACGCGCACCATCCCGTGGCTGTGGTCGGTCACGCGTTCGATGCGATCGCTGTCCAGGGGTTGCCAGTAGCTCGGCCAGCCGCAGCCGGCGTCGAACTTGGTCTGCGAATCGAACAGCGGCTCACCGCAACCGATGCAGCGGTAGGTGCCCGGCGCGAAGTGATCCCAGTAGCGGCCGGTGAAGGCACGCTCGGTGGCGGCGTGACGCGCGACCTGGTACTGCATCGGATCGAGCTGCGCGCGCCATTCGGCGTCCGACTTGCGCACTTCGTACCGGGGGTCGTCGTGGGCGTGCGCGGGCGGGTGACGTCGAAAGAGGTTCATCGGTGGGGCGCTGGCCGGCGTCGGTTCGTGACGGAGTGGCGATTGTCGGACAGCCATCGAGATCTCGCCGGGGCGTGGAAAATCACACAGGCTAGGCGGCTGCGTCTGCGCGATCTTCGAGCGGCGAGCCGTCGACGCCGAGACGATTTCCATGTGCGGGTGCTTCGGCACCTGCAGGCCTGACTTGACACCAAACATCCACTTCCAGGAGACCGCGCATGCTCGGATTGATGCAGGACCAACCACTGCTGATCTCGTCGTTGATCGAGTTCGCCGCCAGGCACCACGGCGACGCGCAGATCGTCTCGCGCCGCGTCGAGGGCGACCTGCACCGCACCACCTACCGTGAGGCCGCGGCGCGCGCGCGCCAGGTCGCCGGGGCGCTCGACGGGCTGGGCCTGGCCTTCAGCGACCGCGTGGCCACGCTGGCCTGGAACGGCTATCGGCACTTCGAGCTGTATTTCGGCGTCTCCGGCAGCGGGCGGGTGCTGCACACGCTGAACCCGCGGCTGGCACCCGACCAGGTCGTGTGGATCGTCAACCATGCCGAGGACCGGGTGCTGTGCTTCGACATGACCTTCCTGCCGCTGATCAAGGCCATCTGGCAGAAGTGCCCGACGGTCAGCCACTGGGTGGCGATGTGTGATGCGCAGGCGCTGCCGGCCGACACCGGCATCGAGGGCCTGGTGTCCTACGAAGCGTGGATCGCGCCGCAGTCCACCGACTACGCCTGGCCGTCCTTCGATGAGCGCAGTGCCGCGTCGCTTTGCTACACCAGCGGCACCACCGGCAACCCCAAGGGAGCGCTGTACAGCCACCGCTCGACCGTGCTGCATGCCTACGGCGGCGCCTTGCCCGACGCGCTGGGCCTGTCGGCGCGCGACAGCATCCTGCCTGTGGTGCCAATGTTCCACGTCAATGCCTGGGGCCTGCCTTACGCGGCGGCGATGACAGGCGCCAAGCTCGTCTTCCCGGGGGCGGCGCTGGACGGCAAGTCGGTGTACGAGCTGATCGAGGGCGAGGGCGTGACGATGGCGGCCGGCGTTCCCACGGTGTGGCTCGGCCTGCTCAACCACATGGCGCCGGGCGGTCTGCGCTTCTCGACCTTGAACCGCACCGTGATCGGCGGCTCCGCCTGCCCGCCGGCCATGATCCGCGCCTTCAAGGATCAGTACGGCGTGACCGTGCTCCATGCCTGGGGCATGACCGAGATGTCGCCACTGGGCACGGTGTGCACGCTGAAGCTGAAGCAGGAAGCGCTGCCGGCCGAGCAGCAGATGTCGGTGCTGGTCAAGCAGGGGCGGGCGGTCTATGGCGTCGAGATGAAGATCGTCGATGCCGACGGGCATGAGCTGCCCTGGGATGGCCAGTCCAGTGGCGACCTGCTGGTCAAGGGGCCGTGGATCATCTCCAGCTACTTCAAGGGCGAGGGCGGCGACCCGCTGGTCGACGGCTGGTTCCCCACCGGCGACGTCGCCACGATCGACGCCGACGGCTTCATGCAGATCACCGACCGCAGCAAGGACGTGATCAAGTCCGGCGGCGAGTGGATCAGCTCGATCGACATCGAGAACATCGCGATGGCCCATCCGGGGGTGGCGATGGCGGCCTGCATCGGCGTGCGCCACCCGAAGTGGGACGAGCGCCCGCTGCTGGTGGTGGTGCGCAAGCCCGGCGCCGAGGTCACGCGGGAGGATCTGCTCGCCTTCTACGAGGGCAAGGTGGCCAAGTGGCAGGTGCCCGACGACGTGGCCTTCGTCGACGCGATCCCGCTGGGTGCGACCGGCAAGATGCAGAAGATGAAGTTGCGCGAGCAGTTCCAGGCGCACCAACTGCCTTCGGCCTGACAGCGCCTCGCGAGGGCGTTCACGCGTGGTGGGCGCCCTAGAATCGAACGATCGTTCGCTTTTACCGGACCAGGAGACGCGCGATGGGCGCCAGCTACGAGGTACGCGGCCGGGTGGCCGTGATCACGATGAACAACCCGCCGGTCAACGGGCTGGGTTACGACACGCGAGTGGCCATCGCCGCAGGTGTCGAGCGCGCCTGGGCCGATGACGCGGTGCATGCGATCGTGCTCACCGGCGCGGGCAAGGCCTTCTCGGGCGGGGCCGACATCCGCGAGTTCGGCTCGCCGAAGGCGGTGGCCGAGCCCAACCTGCTGTCGCTGATCCGGCTGCTGGAGTCGTCGCCCAAGCCGGTGGTGGCGGCCATTCACAGCGTGTGCATGGGCGGTGGTCTCGAACTGGCGTTGGGCTGTCATTACCGGGTGGCCGCGCCAGGCGCCAATGTCGCGTTGCCCGAGGTCAAGATCGGCCTGATCCCCGGGGCGGGCGGCACGCAGCGCCTGCCGCGGGTGCTGGGCGTCGAGACGGCGCTGAACATGATCGTCAAGGGCGACCCGGTCAAGAGCGAGGTGCTGGCCGCGCTGCCGGGGCAGAAGCTGTTCGACCGCATCGTCGAGGGCGACCTGCTCGATGACGCCTGCCGCTACGCCGACGAGGTGGCCGCCGCAAGGCCTCTGCCGCTGGTGCGCGAGCTGCCGTTGAAGCACCCGGAGGCCGACGCCTACTTCCAGTTCGCGCGCAACACCGTCAAGGCGATGGCGAAGAACTTCCCTGCGCCGGCCAAGTGCGTCGACGCGGTCGAGGCGGCCGTCAAGCGCAAGTTCGACGACGGCATGGTCTTCGAGCGCGAGCTCTTCATGGGCCTGATGCTGACGCCCGAGTGCAAGGCCTTGCGCCACGCCTTCTTCGCCGAGCGCGCGGCCAGCAAGATCCCCGACGTGCCCGAGGACACGCCGGTGCGCCAGGTCGCCCAGGTCGCCGTCATCGGTGCCGGCACCATGGGCGGCGGCATCAGCATGAACTTCCTGAACGCCGGCATCCCGGTGACCATCCTCGAGACGAAGCAGGAGGCGCTGGACCGCGGCCTGGCAACGATCCGCAAGAACTACGAGGCCCAGGTCAAGAAGGGCAAGCTCACGCAGGACAAGCTCGATCAGCGCATGGCACTGCTCAAGCCCACACTGACCTACGACGATGTTGCCGACGCCGACTTGGTGATTGAGGCCGTGTTCGAGGAAATGGGCGTCAAGGAGCAGGTCTTCCGCAAGCTCGATGCCGTGATGAAGCCCGCCGCCATCCTGGCCAGCAACACCTCGACGCTGGACGTGGACCGCATCGCCGCGTTCACCCAGCGCCCGCAGGACGTGGTGGGCATGCACTTCTTCAGCCCGGCCAACG